>NZ_CAIP01000119.1 GCF_000297435.1 Microcystis sp. T1-4
GGTTTTAGATGCGTTAATTACTCAGGTTAAACATATTAATCCAAGACTATATCAAGAGGTTTTATCTACCGCACAAGAATCATTTTAATTATTCAATAATTTTTGATAAAGGGAGGTCAACATCATCACTCACGTCCCCTAAAAACATTAATTAATTGTCGTTAATGTTGTCTTGATTATGCTTTTTAGACAACAACGCCTCTAATCCTAATGTTACTATTCCTAGAATTGTGAGGGGTTCAGGCACAGACTGGATAGATTTAGTGGCTACTTGTAAATTATCAATTGAAAAAATTCCATTACCGCCAACGGGAGATATCTCGAGACGAGATGCAGGAGTAGATGTGACAACACCTAAAAACTTAAAAACGTTTGGGTTAAGGCTACTAATTGTAGAGGCGAATAATCCTAAGTCCCGTTTATTTTTTTTCATTCATCAGCAGAGCTTATTAAATAAACCATGCAGAGAGAAAATATCTGGTATAATGGCACTCCTGCAAGGATTTAACTAGGAATAAGCCGATTTATGTTGCTAAGGATATATTTTGAGCAACTTTTGTCAAGTTAGCCAGATAATCAAGTTATTTTGTGATCAGTTAGGGTAGGGAGATTACTACAGCCTTGTCATCGGAGTCAGTCATGGGAATTTGGCAGCTATTGTTTTCCTAATGGCGGTTTATACTAGAAGTCAAATCCCTTCCTTTGTTTATTTGTTAAAAAAATGACACGAGATACTTTACATATAAGCACTCAGGTTTTACCCAGTAATAAGATTGAAATTGCCACCCCTGAATTAAATGTGGGTGAGGTGGTTGAAGTTTTGATACTTGCCAAAACTCCTCAAAATAATCAAGATAAAAATGAATCTGATCCCTTAATAGGTTTATTTAAAAGTTCCCCTAATTTAGCAACTCAATCTGAAGAAAGTGTCCAAGGTTATCCAGTTTATCTAGAGCAGACGGAGGGAGATTTAGCTAAGAATGGAAAAAATATTGAGCAACTTAATAATAATTCCAATATCGGTCAAACACAGTTGGGTTTTGGAGAATTTATTCAAAAATTTCGCCAAGAACATAATCTAGAACAAAATGGTATTGAATCAGAAGAACTTTTGGAGGGAGTGTGCGATTTATCATCGGGAAGCGAGGTAATTTGGTGAATTGACGTTTTTTACTCGATAGTAATATCTTATCAGAGCCTTTACGACCTCAACCGAATACAAAGGTTATGGAAAAACTACTTGAACAATCGGAGTCTCCCCAAAAGGAAAACTTCCTATCTCATCATTAAGATAACTGCTGTATTCAGTTTTCTTACCCGGTGTCCGTCAACTGGGAGGAATGCCGATAGCCGGTTAAAACCAGTAAGACAGGGCGGAGAGAGTAACTAAAGACCATTTTTTTGGTAAGATCAAAGCTAAACTAACCATCACGCCCTCTTGAGGAAAGATTTATTTATGAGCGATATAGGGTTTATTTTGACGATAATCAACAATTTCCTGCAAATTTACTCGGTAATCCTAATTGTTAGGGTTTTACTGACTTGGTTCCAAAATGCCGGTTGGGCCTATCAGATTATGTCTTTTCTCAGTCCGATTACCGATCCCTATTTAAACCTCTTTCGCTCGATTATCCCACCCCTAGGCGGGATGGACTTGTCCCCGATTCTCGCTTTCCTGCTGCTCAACGTCGTTCAGAGTGTCGTAGCCACAGGGGCCAGCAGTCTGGTCAGTAGCAGTTTCTAAATCCGCGGATCCACACTACTGGTAAAACCGGAAGCTTTGAATTTTTCCAGTCGCAAGGGGGTTGGTTGATTGGTAGAAACAGAAATTCTGATCTCGAAATCACTAATCCCCGGCGGCACTTCGGGAATTGCTCCGACTCGGCTACGATTTTGTAAAGCCGGTTCCCCGTTAGCATCGTAAATCCGACCAAAAACATCGGCATCATAGACGGTTTTTCCAGAATTATTTTTAGCCTTGCCGGTGATTAAAAAACAATTAGCCGGAAAACTGGTTCCCCCACTGGTGACACTCCCCTCGGCTAATTCGGGGGGACAGTCCTTGTAAGATACATCTAATAGTTGAATTGGGGTCAAAGCTTGAGCAGTAGGGATGATAAGCCAGCTAGACAGCCAGAAAAGAAGAGAAAGGAGCAAAACGGTGAGCGAGCGTGGTGTCATAGATGAGTGATTTTACGGTATGATTTCCCCAATACTTAGATTATCGTGGATCGTCACCCTTTGAAATCAGCTTTTTTAGGACTCTCATGGATCGAGATGAGATTGAAACCACTCTCAAAGCGGCTTTTCTCCAGTGTGAGGCTTTATCCTGTCCTCTCAATCAACAACAAAAAGAAATTTTGTTAGAGGTGTTTTTTGAGCGAAATTCCCTCGCTGATGGCAATCCCCTCGACGCATTAACATCTATGCAAAGGGAGATTTTGCTGGAATTTATCCTCAAACAAGAACGGGAAAATTTAGCTTGGAAAAGTTCCCTCCTCAATGATTGGCTTAATGATCGCCCTTCCGGTGCGGTACAATTTATCCGCGATCGGTATGGCTTGGCTTGGTTGAATAGCATAAAACCGATTCATTGGCAAGAATATTTACAAAAATTAAGGTTAACCAGAGAAAAATTACAGGTGGGAGATACGATCGAGGTGTCTAATGGATTATGGGAATGGATTCCCGCAGACGCTGCCGATAGTTGCGACTGGTTTCCCTGTGAGGTAATAGAAGTAAATGAAAGTGAGGATGACTCCCCCCCTGTTAGTTGCCGTATTCGCTTTCAAAACGGTGAAGAATGGGAAATACAAGGAATATATCAGTGGAATCGCCCTAATTGGCGTTTTCTGACCTGAAGGAAGATCACTGCTCGGTTATCGGCTAAAATTTAAGATATGTAAAGAAGGGAGATAAATTTTATGGCCGCTAATGTTGAGATCTATACTTGGAGTTCCTGTCCTTTCTGTATCCGCGCTAAAGCATTACTCAAGAAAAAAGGAGTGGAGTTTACTGAATATTGTATCGATGGTGATGAAGGAGCGCGAGCCAAAATGTCCGATCGAGCCAATGGTCGTACAAGTGTACCACAAATTTTTATAAACGATCAACACATCGGGGGCTGCGATGACATCTATGCTTTAGATAGAAGTGGTGGTTTAGCTCCCCTGTTGCAGAATTAAGGATAAAAACTATTAATGAAACTAGCCTTTATTATCGATCCGATCGAGCATCTCGATCCGGGCCATGATACCAGTGTAGCTATCATGGAAGCGTCCCAATTATTAGGCCATGAAGTCTGGATGACTTCCATCACTGATCTCAGTGCGATTGCGGGAAAAGCTTGGGCAAAACTAACTAAAATTGAACTGGTTCCCGTGGAATTAAAAGATAATCATTGGGAGGCTGTATCTCAATGGTATCAAAGACAAGAGACAGTTTTTACCTGCCTAGAAAACTTCGATTTTGTCTGGATGCGAAAAGACCCACCCGTGACAATTGCCTATCTTTATGCCACCTATTTATTAGACCTGATCGACCCCCAAAAAACCCAAGTAATTAACTCAACTAGGGGTTTACGCCATGCCAATGAAAAGTTATATACTATTCACTTTGCTCAGGTAATGCCCGCCACAATTGTTTCCCAAGATAAAGCGACAATTAGGGAATTTGTCAACCAAAAAGGGGCAGCAGTTATGAAACCTTTGGGGGGCAAAGCAGGGGAGGGAATTTTATTTCTTAGTCCCGAAGATCGCAATCTCAATTCAATGATTGAAATTAGCACAAAATGGGGACAAGAACCGGTAATGATTCAAGATTATTTACCAGCTGCCAAAGAAGGAGATAAACGCATTATTGTCCTCAATGGCGAACCCATCGGGGCAGTTAATCGCATTCCCACCGGTTCAGAATTTCGCGGTAATATGGCCGTGGGTGGACGGGTGGCAAAAACAGAAATCAGCGATCGAGAATTAGAAATCTGTGCCACTTTAGCCCCAAAATTACGAAAAGATGGCCTATATTTTGTCGGATTAGATGTGATTGGTGGCTATCTGACGGAAGTTAATGTCACCAGTCCCACTGGCATTCGCGAGATCGATCGATTAAACAATGTTAGTTTAGGTCAACAGGTAATTCAATGGCTAGAAAATTTTTCGGGAAATGGGGAGTATTTTCAGTGAACAGCAAACAGTAAACAGTAATCAGCGAAAAGACAGTAGGAAACTTCTATTTAATACTGCACACTTAAAACTCAAATCTGATAACTGATAACTGATAACTTACCCACTGATAACTGATAACTGATAACTGATAACTGTAAAAAAATGAATGCTTTATCAATACCGACGTGGATAGTTCATGTATCGAGTGTCGTAGAATGGATAGCGGCGATCTGGTTAGTCTGGACCTATGGCGACATCAGTAGCGATCGATCGTGGCGAATGTTATCTTGGGGAATGTTACCCGCTTTAATTGGGGCCATGTGTGCCTGTACATGGCATTTTTTTGATAATATCAGTGCCTTATCCTGGTTAGTCACCCTACAGGCAGCCATGACTGTCTTAGGAAATTTTACCCTCTGTGCTGCCGGTTGGTGGCTGTGGCGTTCCAGTAAAATCAGCGTTAACAATGAATAAAGAGAGTTTATTTGCCATTTCCCTGTTTCCCTATCTGGGGTTTCTTTGGTTTGTCACTCGTTCGGGAAAAATGCCCCGTTTAGCCTTAATTGGCTTTTATGTGCTGTTAATCTTCGTTTTTATCACTATTCCTGCTGGTATCTACGCCAAAATCCACTATGGTCAAGAATTAGCCAACGTCGATTGGTTACACGGCAGCGCCGAATTTTTCCTCACCCTCTCCAATATTCTCGTCGTCTTAGGTTTTCGTCAGGCAATTTTAGCGAAAAAGGAAACAGAGAAAGGGGAACAGTGGACAGTGAACAGTAAACAGTAATCAGTGAACTGACAACTCACATCTGATAACTGATAACTGATAACTGATAACTGATAACTGATAACTGATAGTGGGGGGTATTTTCAGGGAACAGTGGACAGTGAACAGTAAACAGTAATCAGTGAACTGACAACTCACATCTGATAACTGATAACTGATAACTGATAACTGATAGTGGGGGGTATTTTCAGGGAACAGTGGACAGTGAACAGTAAACAGTAATCAGTGAACTGATGACTGATAACTGATAACTGATAACTGATGACTGATAAGTAGGTAGGCACAATTATTTGTAGGATGGGTTAGCGGTAGCGTAACCCATGCGGGCGTTGGGTTTCATGCTTCAACCCAACCTACGTTCATTTTATATTTAATTCCACCCACCTACTTAACTGATGACTGATAACTGATAACTGATCACTGATCACTGAATTGTGATACAATCGCCCCAAAAGGCCCCTGCGTCAGTCAACTATGCCCCCGATTACACCGTCCATCAGTGTCAATGAACCAAACCCGCAGGCTGCTATCCAGACTTTATCGGTAGTGGTTCCCATTTATAACGAAGTGGACAGTATCCCCCATCTCGTCGAGAGTATCGCCACGATTTTGCGTTCTTATCAAATTAACTACGAGATTATCTGTGTTGACGACGGTTCTAAGGATGGTTCCACCGAGGTTTTAACTAATTTAGCCCAAAATCGCCATGATCTCAAGGCGGTAATATTGCGACGCAACTACGGACAAACCCCCGCCATGGCTGCCGGATTTAATTATGCCACGGGACAGATAATCGTTACCCTCGACGGCGATTTACAGAACGATCCCAATGATATACCCCTATTATTGGCCAAATTAGAGGAAGGTTATGACCTCGTGAGTGGCTGGCGCAAAAATCGCCAAGATGACCGGGTAAAACGGCTTTTACCCTCAAAAATAGCTAATTGGCTAATAGCAAAGGTAACAGGGGTCAAATTACACGACTACGGTTGTTCTTTGAAAGCCTATCGAGCCGAATTAGTGGCCGATATGAATCTCTACGGGGAATTACATCGCTTTTTACCCGCGTTAGCTTTTATTGAAGGGGCAAAAATAACCGAAATTCCCGTTAATCACCACGCTAGACGGTTCGGACAGAGTAAATATGGTTTAGGTCGCACAATTCGCGTGATTATGGACTTATTTACTGTCTTTTTTATGAAAAAGTTCCTCACCCGTCCGATGCACATTTTTGGACTCTACGGACTGTTATCCATGGTGGTGGGGATTATTTTAGGCACTTATCTGACTATTCTCAAACTCGGTTTCGGACAAGACATCGGCGATCGACCTTTGTTAATCCTAGCTGTGTTATTCTTTTTAACTGGGGTACAATTACTCTGTTTTGGTCTTTTGGCAGAAATTTTGATGCGAACTTACCATGAATCCCAAAAACGTCCTATCTACCGCGTTCGTACTGTTGTCGGGGATAGGGGATTTTTCAGTGAGCAGTAAACAGTAAACAGTGAGCAGTAATCAGTGAAAAGACAGTAGGAAGCTGCTATTTAATACTGCCCACTTAATACATACTGCACACTTAAAACTCAAATCTGATAACTGATAACTGATAACTGATAACTGATAACTGAAAAAAATATGACTATTTGGGAACTTGATTTTTATTCGCGGCCGGTGCTGGATGAAAATAATAAAAAAAGATGGGAATTATTAATCTGTGAAACTCCAGCAACAATCGATCGCTCCTCCGATACACTATTTAAATATGCCAGTTATTGTCCTAATACGATGGTTAATTCCCAATGGTTAGGAGAGGCAATTACTGCAGCTATCAAGGAAGCGGGGGTAACTCCCAAAAAAATTCGCTTTTTCCGTCGTCAGATGAATAACATGATTAGCAAAGCTTGCGAAGATATCGGTATTCCCGCTTCCCCTAGTCGTCGCACTCATGCTCTCACTAGATGGATAGAAGAAAGAATGGTTAATTTCTACCCCCAAGAAGTTGGTTATGATCAAAATTTAACTAAAACCGCTTCCGTTAATTATCCCCCTTTAAATGCTGTTCCCCTTCCCGATGCTGTCCGGGGAGATAAGGCAGATAAATGGGCCTTTGTCACGCTAGAATTGTCTTCTTTTAATGATTTAAAAGATTGGGATATTAGCTTCGGAGAAAATTTGCCTATACTGGGAATGGGATTAGATGAGAATCTAAAAATACCCGGTTTAGTTATTTTTTCCCCCCGCGCTTTACCCCTAGCTGGTTGGATGTCAGGGTTAGAAATGGCCTATTTAAAGTTAGAAGCTGGTTCTCGTCCTCTGCTACGTTTAGAAACGGGTGCTAGTGATAGCTGGATTCTCGTCAACGTCACTAATGCCGAGACTTTAAACGAAGCTAAAAACTTTGAAGAAGCTAAACAAAAAGCCAATAATCTGCATTTTTTAGCCGTTCAATCTAACCCTGAATCGGAATCCTTCGCTGGTTTTTGGCTACTACAAGAAGGCTCTCAAGAGTAAAGTTTAGTCAGGGTGGTTTTTCAATCCACCCCTAGACAATTAACTTAAAAACATTGTCTAGTCCAACTACCGTGTAACCCGTAGGGAATATGATGTTTAAGATGGATAACTGCTAGGGAATTAGTGATATCTTTAGCATCTAAGATTACCATATTCGATCGATGATTGGCCGCATCGTAAGTAACTACCAATAACCAACCATCATCTTCAGCGATTCCATCGGGTTTAGGCACAAAAACTGGCTCACCCGCAAATCCCCGGGGAGCAAAAGAATGTAATTGTTTTGCTCCCGTTAATAGGTCCAGTTTTAAGATTGCTTGCAAAGGAGCATTACCAGTGGCATGATGAGCGGCAGCGATGTATAAATAACGGTAATCTCGACCAACTTTTGCCGGATTGATGCTGGGAAATTCACAACAATGCTCTAGAATACATTCTCTTGTAACGGTATTTTCTGATAAATTTAGTGTAAATCGCCACAGATGTCCGGGAGCTAAACTATCAAAATCTACCGATTGAAAACTGCTATTTGAATCCAGTTGTGGTAAGGATTGATAACAAATAGAATCAATATAAATTTTCTCCCCTTGTTCAAAAGCATTGCTATGGTGGAAGACAAAACCCGATGGAGTTTCTAAAACTTTCACTTCTCCTTTGTTATGATCCCGGGGGATAATAATAATCCTAGTTAACTTGTCCGGTTGATTGATGAGGCATTCTCCCGCACCTTTTAACCCAAAAAGAAAGGGAAAAGGATTATAACCAACCGGGTTTTGGAAAAAGATAGCGTAGTGGGGAGTAATAACAAAATCGTGGATAAAACAGAAGCCCGGTACACTGTGGGTATGACGACGTAATAACTTACCCGTGGGACTAATTTCGTAGAGAGTAATAGCACTCGACAAACCCGTTTTAATGGCAAAATTTACCAGACAAGGTTGATAATTATCGAAGATACAAGCGGGATCGATGCGAGGATGAGCGGCAAAAGCATCGCCTTTTTCCAAGATACCATCGAGATAGTCTAAACCAATAGTATCAAGGGTTTTAGCATCGAGGCGATGGGGTTCGGCCGCTTCCCAAAGTGCCAGTAATTTATCACCCCAGTAGATAACATTAGTATTAGCAATATTTTTCAGACGCAAATCAAAAGCATTGCCGAAAATTCCCCCCGGTTTTTTCGTGCCGAAAACACCGCGATAAAGGGGTTTTCCCGCTTCCTTTTCCTTGAGATAACCCTCGGTTTTCACAAAACGATTACGATAATGTACGCGCCCATGGTTGAAGCTAATCGCGCTGATCATACCATCCCCATCGAAGGGATGAGCGATCGCAGTGCCAGCGATATCGAGTAAACCGGGGCCGTTTTTAAAGACTGTACCCTGTAAATCGGGGGGAATTTGCCCCTCGATGTCCTCTACCTCGTAATCGTACTCGTTAGGTTGGGATTGATAGCCTTTTTGCCAATCCTGACGATTATAGGATTTTTCGCCAATTGTCGGAGTTAGTACCATAGTAGTTTTAGGTTTATATTTACTTTTCTTAACATAACTTAAAACTACCAGAGCTAAAAAGAAGGGGGTGGCCAATCATTTTTTCAGCTTATTCACCCCCTCCTTGCCGTCGTGTTATTTAACAAACAACATTTCTTGATAGGTAGGTAGCGGCCAGAAATTGTCGGCCACTTCTCCTTCCAGCGTGTCAGCATATTCGCGCACCTTATCCATCAAGGGACGGATCGTTTGAGCGGAATACTGCATATGTTCCTCGATCGAGTCAAAATCGTGTTTAGCAATGGCCTCACTCAGTTTACCAACGCTATCCATCATTAACTTAATCAGATTCGAGACGGTTTGGGCGTTTTCCTTATTGATCTCGATGCCGATCGCCGCAGCATTAGCGATCGCCAAAGACAATTCCGACAAGTAGCGAACAGCAGCGGGATAAATAATCGTTTTAGCCATACTTACCACCAGTTTCGCCTCCACTTCGATGGCCAGTAAATACTGTTCCGCATAGACATCGAAACGACTTTCCAGTTCAACGGGGGTAAACACACCCATGCGGGTAAACAGTTCTTCAATATAATCAGCTTTCAGCACGGGTAAAGCATCGGCAGTGGTGCGGAGATTAGCCAAACCGCGCTCTTCTACCGCCATTTTGTGCCATTCCGGGGAATATCCGTTACCTCCGAAGATCACATTTCTGTGCTTGTCCATGATCTCCTTGAGAACACCCTCGGCGGCAGTATTGAGGTCTTCCCCGGCTTTCATCCGGCTTTCTAAGTTATCCGCCACCCAAGTCAGGGAATCGGCTAGAATCGTGTTCATCGCCACCAGCGGCCCGGAAACTGACTGATTAGAACCCACAGCGCGGAATTCAAAGCGATTGCCCGTAAAAGCAAAAGGAGAGGTACGATTGCGATCGCCAGGATCCTTGGGGAATACCGGCAGGGTATCGACACCCAGATCCATCAACCCCGGGGCATCAGAACCCTCAATTCGGCCTTGGCTAATTTGGTCGAATACCTTTTCTAACTGGCTGCCCAAATATACCGAAATAATGGCGGGAGGAGCTTCATTTGCCCCCAAACGGTGATCATTGCTGGCGGTAGCCACCACTGCGCGTAAAAGCGCCCCGTACTTGTGAACGCCACGAATCACCGCCCCACAGAATAACAAAAACTGCATATTAGCGTGGGGAGTATCGCCCGGATCCAACAGATTGCCCTGGGTGGCGTTGCCGACGGACCAGTTAACGTGTTTTCCCGAACCATTAATTCCGGCAAAGGGTTTTTCATGCAGTAGGCAGACAAAACCGTGTTTTTTAGCCGTACTTTTCAGCAAAGTCATAATTAACTGCTGATGGTCACTGGCCACGTTGGCAGCCTCGAAAAAGGGGGCAATCTCGAACTGTCCGGGAGCGACTTCGTTATGGCGGGTTTTGGCCGGAATGCCGAGGCGATACATTCTTTCCTCCACTTCCTGCATAAAAACCTGAACCCGTTCGGGAATCGCGCCAAAATAATGATCGTCGAACTGTTGACCCTTAGCGGCGGGTTTACCAAATAGGGTGCGACCGGTGAGCAGTAAATCGGGGCGACTATGGGCAAAATGAGCATCTACGAGGAAATATTCCTGTTCAGCACCGCAGCTGGAGTTAACGGGGGCGACTTCCGTATGTCCTAAGAGCTTCAGCACCCTGGTGGCGGCTTTACTCATCGATGAAATCGAGCGTAAAAGCGGCGTTTTTTTGTCGAGGGCCTCTCCTGTCCAAGAGATGAAAACCGTGGGAATACACAGGGTGACACCATTATCCGTCTCCATGACGTAGGCGGGACTGGTGACATCCCAAGCGGTGTAACCCCGCGCTTCAAAGGTGGAGCGAAGTCCGCCGTTAGGAAAGGAGGATCCGTCCGGTTCCCCCTGTACTAAGACTTTGCCCGTAAATTCTGTGATCACCGAGCCGTCGCTCTGCACGGAGATAAAACCATCGTGTTTTTCGGCGGTGGCGTTGGTCATCGGATAGAAGACGTGGGCATAGTACAGCGCCCCTTTGGACGTGGCCCAATCCTTCATCGCAGCCGCCACCGCACTGGCGATGGAAACGTCTAATTTTCCCCCGGTTAAAATCGTGTTTTTGACCGACTTGAATACATCTTTGGGAAGACTGGCCTGCATTTTGCTCAGGGTAAAGACATCGGTTGCCCAGAGGGCCTCTAAACGCTGAGGAATTTTGCTAGGTAGGGGTTTACGGTCTGTGACTTGAGAGATAGCTTGAACACGGGTTCCATAACTCATAAGTATTTTTCCTATTTTGTTGTGTCGTGGATAAGGGGTTACTTTACTTAGGCGATGACAAGTTTCCTACTAACTTTGATGTTGAAGTCCGGTCAGAGGCTATTCTCCGCTTAATAATTTTGATCCCACGGCACAAGCTTCTCTGCGGTTTTTATCTGCTTGCGCCGGCCTCTTTCCCGATCAATTAGCAACACCAGCCTTAATCTTAAGAACAGATGATCGAGAGATTTGTATCAAACATTACAAATATCCTAAACCCGATCTTCCCCAAGCGATCGCACTGAGAAAACGGGTTTCTTTGAGAAACCTGTTTTCTGGAGTATAGATAAAACTCTATACATCTATGCAATCGATAAAAAAGTGATATTTGACAAAATCGGGGGGGGGGGGGTATGATTTTTGGTGGAATTTACCCAAAATTGCTCATGAATACTACAACTAACTTCAAATCTCTGTCTGGTGTCGGTGTTGTCCTCGCCGGCACAGTTAGCGCCATCGCTGGAATGACTGTCCTCCCCGCCAGCGCCGTCACCTTTACTGGAACTGGTACTGGTTTCAACATCCCCGACAACAACGCCACAGGTGCTTCCAGCACTATTACCGTTCCCACCGGTTCCAACTTCCTGATCACCAACATCACCGTCACCCTCAATAACCTAACCCACACCTTCGTCGGTGATTTGATCGCCAATCTCACCTACGTCCCAACCAACACGACAGTCACTCTGTTCAACCGGATTGGTCTGGTTAGCAGTGGGCAGGGTGACTCCAGCAACTTCAACGGCAACTACAGCTTCAATGATGCCTTTACCGGCAACATCTGGTCCGTAGCGGCTTCCGGAGATGCTAGCTTTAACATCCCCAGCGGCAACTACTTCCCCACCGGTGCGGATAGTGGCACCCTTGTTCCCATACTCACTTCCTTGGGTGGATCCCAGACCGCTGGCGACTGGCGGCTGAGGATTTCAGATCTTTCGGGTGGTGATGCTGGCAGTCTTGGCAGTTGGACGCTGAATTTGGAGGGGACTCCCATTGCTCCCGTTTCTGTTCCCGAATCAAATTCTGTCTTAGGTTTGCTGGCCCTAGGCTTACTGGGAACGGCAGCGGCATTTAAGCGCCATTAGGGCAGCCATAGAAAACGGGTTTCTCAAAGAAACCCGTTTTCTGGAATACATAAGCTGTTTAAGTATAGTGATATCGTGCTGCTAAAAACTCAATGCGGTCATCTTTGACTCGATAGACTAGACGGTGTTCTGTGGTAATTCGGCGTGACCAAGTATTAGCTTCAAGATACTTTATGGGTTCTGGTTTGCCTATTCCAGTAAAGGGATCGGCGGTGACAGATTCTACGAGATCGAGTAGGCGAAAGGCGATTTTTTTATCTGTTTTGTACCACCATCTTAAATCTTCTCGAAATTGACTGTCAAAGACAATTGCCCTACTCTTGGCGTTCAATTCCTAACTCCTGACAAAGTTCTGTAACTGTCTGTCCCGGTATTGTTTGAACGTCCCTCTCCATTGAACGTTCCAGTGCTGCCAATAACTTTCGAGCATTCGCAGGCGATCGCAAAAGATAAACGGTTTCTAATAAGCCAGTTAATTCCTCTGCGCTCAATAGTGCCATATCTTTATGACCAGGGCGCGTAATAATCGCCATACTATTCTCGCTTTCCAATCGATCCAGAAGGCTCGCTAAATTTTCTTGAGCTTGAGTGTAGGTAGTTTGGATAGAAAACATAAGGCGAGGGCAACGAGTTGATTCGATTTTAGCTTATTTCATCAACTGAGAAAACGGGTTTTTTAAAGAAACCCGTTTTCTGGACTTAGGGCGATCGATCTTCACTCCTACCTCATCCCAGAATAATTGACGAAAAACATCGATAAAACCCTATATAATCGCTTAAAACAGCGATACTTGACAAAATCGGGGGGGGATAGGCTTTTGGATAGAATTTACCAAAAGACAGGACTTGGTTCCCTAATCCGTGCCATAGAAAACGGGTTTCTTTGAGAAACCCCTTTTCTGGAATAAGCCGCGATCGCTAGGAGTTGCTAACTCGCGCTAGACTGGATTCAAATAATTAACTTCCAATCAATTCAAAGCAAGGACAAACCCATGAAATATCGCGTCTTAATTGAGCAAGATGAAGATGGCATTTATGTGGCTGAAGTTCCCTCCCTACCCGGCTGTATTTCTCAAGGCAATACGCGGTTCGAGTTACTCGCCAACATTCAGGAAGCAATTGCTTTATATCTAGAAAGCCTAGAAGCGCACAATGAACCGATTCCACCACCAATTTCTGAGGAACTGGTAGAGGTTAAATTATGAGTGAACTCCCTCCTATCGCTGGTCGCCAAGTCGTTAAAGCACTGGGCAAGATTGGCTACGAATTAGATCGGCAGCGAGGAAGTCATAAATCGCCAATTCAAAAATATACTATTAAACAATGTAAACGCTATATGAGTCAATCTGCTACTGCAATCAATACTAAACTAATTGATTCCCTTGCTCAAATTATCCTTTCCTTAACTGACGAAGAACAACAGCTTCTCCTACAAAAAATTCAGCATCCAGCCTTATCTGATGTCAATTGTCATCAAGGTTTTCCCTTTGATGTTCAAATTCCTAATACAGAAACGCTCGCCGCCATTGAAGAAGTAGAAAAACATCCTGAGCGTCTTAAGCGTTATACTAGCGTTGGGCAGATGTTCGAGGATTGGAACAGTGATTAAGACAACCCAAGTGCGGATTCCTGCCTTGATGCGTAGTGTCGAAGAAATTAAACTTGAATGGAGTTAAATATGGATTTTGTTCCTCAGCTTCCCCGGGATTCTGATCAACTTAAGCAAACTTTGGCAAAAGCACACCGCAATTGTCAAGAGATGGAATTAGTTCGATTACAATTAGAAGAAGCGATTAGTCGCTTAGAAGCGGAAAATCGTCAAAGACGAAGACAGCAGTTAGAAAACCTAGAAAACGGGTTTCTTTGAGAAACCCGTTTTCTGGAGAAACAGGGCAAAATTATCGCCAAGTTCAAAACAACTGATCATCAAATCGACAATCTTCGAGACAATAACTGAGCTTTATTCCTGTCAATGATGCTAACAAAATATCTAAAACAAGCAATGGAACTGGCAACTTATGAAGTTCTAGAAGACGGTACTTTTTATGGAGAAATTCCGGGATTTGAGGGAGTATATGCTAATGAAACAACCCTCGAAGCTACTAAGGAACAGTTACAGGAAGTTTTGGAAGGCTGGGTTATTTTAGGACTACGCTTACAGCATCAGTTACCGATTGTTGACGGTATCAATCTAACCCCTCAACAAAAAATCGCCTGATGCCACCTTTTGCCCCCATCAAAAGGAAAGAGTTAATTCGCCAGTTGAGAAAGCTGGGATTTTCTGGTCCTCTGGTAGGAGGAAATCATCAATATATGGTGCAGGGAAAGTTAAAAATCTGGATTCCTAATCCACACCAAGGAGATATCAGTAAAAGCTTGCTGGCTAAAATTTTACAACAAGCAAATATTAGTAGAGAAGAATGGGAAAAATTACGTTAAACAATTCTGTCTTGGAAAAGTTAAAAACTGTTATCAATTAAGCAAGATGAATGCCATAGAAAAGGGGTTTCTTTGAGAAACCCCTTTTCTGGACTGTCAATCTCTTGTGTCGATTAATTCGGGGACAAGTTCAGGTATAAAACCGGGTTCAGCTAAAGAACCAGTAACATGATGTTCAAAGACTTCTGCGGGGGGAAAAGTTTTCTTGACTTCCTGAGATTGCGGATCCGTAGAAGGTAGCCATTTAATTAGGGGTAAAGGTAGGAGAGTAGAGAGATTAGTAATCACCACCAATAACCAAAGGTTATCAAAATTAGTTTCGGTGACTCCCAACCAATGGGTTAATAAAGCGCCGATTTCTTGGGAAACTAATCCTGACATATTCCAGATAGACATTAATAAAGCGAATAGAGATGCTTCAATGCCCACGGGACAAAGACGGGCCGATAAGATTAAGACGGGTAAAAAGGCAATTTGTCCCATGACGGTGAGGATGAGACTATCCCCCAAACTAAACCAATGATCGTCAATACCGAGCGCTCGATTAGCATGGGTAACTAAGAGTAGGGTAGTCATGCCTAAAAGCGCGGAAATCACCGTACTCCAACCCAAAATTAGACGGAAGGAAATCGCTTTTAAAAACCTTTGATATACCCAGATACCCAGGATCGAGGCTAAACTGGTGACTAAGCGCACTCGTCCTAAAAATTCTGGTTCAAATCCTAACTCGTTGGTGGTGAAGTAAAAAAAGGCAGAATCGGCGCTAGGAGTAGCCTGCCAGAGAAAAATAAAGGCAGTGGGTAATAAAATTGATTTTTGTCTAATTGCTGACCATAATTGCCCGATTTGCTCCTTGACTTTCGGCTTAGATCGTGCATCGTTATTATTCTTGATTTTTTCCTCTGTAATTAAAAACGCCATGGCTGAGGCAATCAGGGGAAAAATAGCCGTGAGAGCGAAGACAGGACGAGTACCGAGGTGTGCGAGTAACCAACCCCCGAGATAAGCCGTAATTAAGCCGCCTAGGGCCGATATTCCCCAAGTTAAGGACTGTAGAGAACCAGATTGAGTGAAGGACTCTCTGCGGGCCCTTTCTACTACCAAAGAATCGACGATGACATCACTAATGGTGACAGAAAGGGAACCAAGCAGGATCGCCGCCGTCGCTTGCCAAGCATTCTCCACCACAGTGGCGAGGGCCAACCAAGCTAAAACACCGAGAATTCCCGATAAAATGAGGTAAGGCCGACGACGATAGCCGAAAATAGGCAAACCATCCGAAAGAAAGCCAAAAGCTGGTTTAATCACCCAAGGAATCGCCGCCACTCCGATTAATGCCCCCATCTGGGAGGGACTCAAGGCCAAATCGTCTTTTAAAAAGAAGCTAACCGCTAATCGGGAGAGTCCGAGAATGCCCTGCACGAAATAAACCCCTAAAATGCCAATTAATTCGGGATTAGGGTCATTTCCAAACAAGATAGTCTCTTTAAGGAATTTTTTCCCGCGATCGATGCCAAGGTGATTAATGAGCATGAAGTTTCATAAATATTTGTTACTGTCTCTATAATAATGATTGATCGCTCGATCGGTGCGTTAGCTGTTAGGGTTTAACTGTTGAGCTTTAGGTTTTGGCGGTTGGGTATTGGGTTTTAGGGTTTTAGTTGAATTTCCCCATAAAAGGCTTATTGTCGTGTTATGGGGAAAGTTTTTTGCGATCGCTCTATTTGAGAGTAATATACAGAAAGATTTTTAAAAAAATGTGTATTTGGGGTGATATGGGGAAAGTTTCGGTCTAATATCTAGCTGGGCGGCTATCCTGCCAGTTAAGAAATAGAGCTTGTAACAGATTCGATTTTGCTGATAGACTTCGCCTCCCTCGTAGTTCCCTCAACCTGGTTTTAATTGGTTTGAGAATACTTCTCGTGCCACCCTCTGAGGACTGTCGTGACAGTGGTGCGACGGCAGATTTCAATCCTCACCTCCTGCACCAACAACAGTTTCAGGATAAAATGATGAAAAGACGATTCAGAGGCCTACTGGTCTGTTCCTGCCTTTCCGTCGCAACGGTGTTAGCTGCTTCTGGCCTGGCTCCGGCCCAAACTTCAAGCCAAACTCAATACGTTGTGCAGGTGCGCCGCCAGCTTAATGGCGCCCGAGACCTTCTGGGAGCTAGGGGGTTTGAAAAGACCCATGACTATAAAATCGCCACCTTGGCGAATGGCGGCGCACAGTCTTCTACTTTAGACCTTCAAGAGGGAATGCAATACGTCATCATCGGCGTTTGTGACAAAGACTGCTCTGACCTTGATATTAAGCTCTATGATGAAAATGATCGGGTAATAGCTACGGATACCTCGGCTGATGATAAGCCTTTAGTAACAGTCACCCCCAGATGGACGGGCGAGTTCCGTATCCTAGTAAGTATGTATAAATGCGGAAACAGTCCCTGTTATTACGGGATTGGAGTATTTGGAAATTAGCCGTAGTGCGATCGCATCGCTGCGTAGGTTGGGTTGAGCGCAACAATACCGGGTCGAAAATAGCTCAAGTCCCTTGTTTAAGCGAAACCCAACCACCCTAAAGGTTACTCTTGGTCGGCTTTCCTGGCGTCAACCCAACCGACAATAATTGCTGCTCTCTATTGGCAGGAAACCTGGCTCGATGGGAAGCGCGTGCGCTCGTTGTTGATGTCCAAGTCAGTTCATTCCCCACCCTTGATCTTGCCTTCGCTTGCACTCAAGCACCCAATGTGCCTTTAATCTTAGGGCAAGCCAATTTCTTCAACGGTCAATAATGAGGTACAGCGATCACCGATATATTAGGATGCGAAGCATAAAATGTAACGCGTTATCTTTTTACCGCTTGTCCTTTTGCATCCCATAGGATATACTTAGGGTTTGCTGAATAAGTACGGGCGAAGCATTCGGATAGAAAATCTACCTTTTCACCGATAGGTTATTGTCCGAATGCTTCGCCCCTACAGGACGCGGGCCGATGAAGACGCAAGGTTTTGAACGACGATTCTCTCAAAATCTTGCACCTGTTTCGCGAGAAAAGCCCCAAAACCTTTACTTTGCCTACATTTCAAATTTATTCAGCAAACCCTACTTAATGAACATAGGGAATTACTAACAAAACACATACCGTATAAGTTAATGCCAGTTCAGACTGGGCATAAAACAAGTCACCTTGTTTTATGCCCAGCACCTGAAGGGAAACCCGAAGAAGCAGCCGTAAAAGACCGTCAACGAGCGGAGTCGGTCTTAGAAAAAGTGGGATAGTCACAGGAAAGCTTGAGGCTCTTAAGTAGATTTAGCGCAGAAAGCGGGGGAAGCAAAACTTTATTTTCCCACTTCGTTTAAATCTACCGTTTTTATTTTAACTTCAAACCAATCCCCAACAGTCCGAAACCTAGCAATCCTAATATTGCGGAAGGTTCGGGAATAGGAGTAGGAATAGGAGTAGCGTTAAGGGTTATCAGATCGAAATTGGCCTGTACTCCCGATGAGACCAGGCGGATTTCTAATGCCTGCCCGGAGGTAACCATACTGCCACTGGTATAGTTAACGGTGACAAGTGAGAACCTGCCATCAGCAGGAGTAACACTACCGTTACTAGCTAGAAGATTACCTCCGGCCCAAAGTTCGATACTGTAACCCGGGAAAGCTTGAAAGTTTCTGTTCCCGACATAGGCCTCCAAAGTATATTGCGTCTTCGCTTGCAAAGTTGCAGTAAGTACCTGGCGGATGGTTCCCCCGTTACTGTAGGCAGTTTGAGAGCCATCGGGGATCGGGTCAGTGAAAGCACTTGTGGTCGCGGGCGCCATCATTGGGCTAAAAACCCCCTGCAAAGGAATCGGTCCAGTAGGAGGAGGAGTTAGGATCCAGTCATTGATGACATTCATGCTATAATAAGAACCACCTGACTGCATAGGAGCCATCGGGTTTTCAAAGCTATGATTCAATATGGGAATAGATGCCGCCCTAACTTGCACCTGCGGAACAATCACTAAACAGGAGGATGCGATCGCTAATTTTAACAATCCTAGCTTATCGCCACCAGCAAAAGAAATTAATTTCCTTAATATTTTTTGATTCATGGCCTTAACACTCCAGAGTAAGGTGTTTTAACATTATAATAGCATCACTTGGAGTTTTTGGCAACATTGTAACCCTAATTAACCCGTTTTTATACTAAATCCTGTTAAAGGTGATAACAATCACTCATAAGGGTGATAACAATCACTCATAAGTTAGCCAATGATAGTTAGTCAAGTTTTTAATTTCATTAGTCATTGTTTCGAGATAGTGACAACGAGTTATCACTGGACTTCCCCCCTAAGTAGTCGTGCAAAATTAATTTCCTAGTCGAGACAGGAGACAGGAGACAGGAGACAGCTATTAGGGATCGGATTTGAGTTTTCAGTTCACTGTTTCCTCACACCATGAAGTCTGAAGGAGTAGTGGTTTAGATGTGTAATTAATTTTGCTTAGGTACTTATAAACATACTAGCTATGGCTAAAAGTCTTACAGAGCCTGAGTTAAATCAATATAATACCAATGGACTACTGGACACAAAATCCTGAAGTCCTTAGACAGATAGGGTTTGAGGCAAAAATCTTCAAATTTGACTTTTCCGCCATTATAGCTTATTTCGGTGCAGAAAACCAGCAAAAACATGGCTACAGAGGGAATCCCTTACTCTAGAGATTAATGACACCATCTGTCACCATCAGGTTAGTGATCGCTATACAGCCAACTCTACGGAATCGCTCTAATCCAGATACAGTCAACGGTACAGCGATTTTCAAGCGAAAAATGTAACCAGGAGCGTCTTTTCAATTTTTTCTGAGAAGCTCCATGCAGTCAGGGTTTTGTTGATTTTTTAGTATTTATGTATGTGGGGGAAGTCTAGATAGCCATGGCCATCATTCTAGCAAATGGAGAGAATTCCCCTCCATGAGGAAATATTGCAAATTACATGGGTATATTAGGAAAAGTTAAGGGGTATATCCATTGATAGATAATGGTTTTCGGCTATTGTAGTAGATATGTATGGAAAAAGTTCAGATATACCAGAAAAATCTGCATTTTCTAGGGGATGCTTTCATAAGAATTAGAGTTTTGAGTTTTTGGGAAATTTGTTTTTGCCAGTAAATCAAGAAAATAGCTGTAGTTGTCGATAGGTTATCTTTTTCCCTTTTTTCAATTCATAGTTAAGAATACATTGGCCTACATATCTGGCCAAATTAACAGGGACAGCATTGCCAATCATTTGTTCTAGATTAGATTTTGTTCCAGCAAAAATAAAGTCTTTAGGAAAAGTTTGGATATAGCTTCTCTCGCTCGTTGTTAGCGGTCTTAATTTTTCATTAAGATGACAAGCATCACCGGGATGTTGTCGATAGGTTTTGGGAATTGGTCGATTTACTCCTCGAATAGTAGGGCTAGGTTCATAAATACTGAATATCGCCCTTCTTTGATAGCTTCTAGGATGTCTATAATAGTATTCTATATCTAATTCTTTGCCCATATAGTCAAATACAGTCAGAGGTTGACTTGATAGATTTTCATTGATCTCATCGATTAAAAAATCATCTTCTTGCTTCATTTTACCGATCAGAAAATATCTTTTTCTAGTTTGAGGAACTCCGCAGTAACAAGAATTAATAACTTTTCCAGTCAAACCATAACCATGGCTTTTAAAAATTTGTTTTGCCTGAGTGAGTATTTTACTTTTCTCAATTCTATCCACATTTTCCATAACAAACCATTGGGGACTTACTCTAGTGACAATTTCAGCGAATGTGAGCGTTAGATTCGCTCGTCCTAAACCCTCGTTTCTCTTACCGGCACTGGAAAAGTCTTGACAAGGAGGGCTGCCGACAATAATCTCAGGATTATATTGAGCCAATATTTCTTGATTAGATTCTCTAGATAAATCGACATTAAATATCGGATGACTAAAGTTATTTCTATAGACATCTATAGCAGGTATCCAATTATCAAATGCGGCCACAATAGTAAACCCCGCTTTCTGGAAACCTAAAGATAAACCACCACAACCAGCGAATAAATCGATTGTGATCATTTTGCTCCCTCCTCTAAATTGACTCTCGAAAGCATAAAATAAATTATCGTAATCGGGAGCTAGACCCTATAACTCTTGTGTACTTAACTCCGCCAGTTGAATTTTTAAATTTTCATCGAGTTTCAGATAGACATTTTTCAGTCCTTTCCCATCCAAGTAAGCGCACAAAGAAGCTGGAAATGAGGAATTAAATTGATTTTTCCCCCAGGTTTCTTTTTGGGTAAAATCCCGATTCGAGTGCTTCAATCCGAATAAACTAGGCTTAAATATTGCCGATTTTGCCATTACCTCAACCCGATCGCTGAAATTATCTCATCAATAATCTTAATAGCAATAAACGGGGCAATCACGCCCCCCACGCCGTAGATGAGGATATTGCGCCGCAATAGTTGGTCAGCGGTGAGCGGGCGAAATTGAACGCCTTTAAGTGCCAGGGGAATCAAAACGGGGATAATCAGGGCATTGTAGATCAGGGCTGAGACGATCGCCGATTGAGCGCTTTTCAAACCCATGATATTTAAAGCACCGATCCCAGCGGCAGCGAAAATTGTCGGGATAATGGCGAAATACTTAGCAATATCGTTAGCTACCGAAAACGTGGTCAGGGCGCCGCGGGTAATGAGTAACTGTTTGCCGATGGTCACTAAATCGATCAGCTTGGTCGGGTCGGAATCGAGATCCACCATATTGGCCGCCTCCTTCGCCGCTTGGGTTCCGGAGTTCATCGCCACACCGACATTAGCCTGGGCCAGTGCCGGTGCGTCATTGGTTCCGTCTCCCGTCATGGCAACTAACTTGCCCTTGGCTTGCTCGCGACGGATCACCTCGATCTTATCTTCTGGTGTGGCCTCGGCGATAAAATCATCCACCCCCGCCTCCGCCGCGATCACCGCCGCCGTGATCTGGTTGTCGCCAGTGAGCATGATCGTTCTCACACCCATGCGCCGTAATTGGTCGAAACGCTCTTTTAATCCTGGCTTCACGATGTCCTTGAGATAGATCACCCCGTAGATATCGTTACCCCGACAGACGGCCAGGGGAGTCCCCCCCAAACGGGAAACCCTTTCCTGTGCCTCATCGAGGGTCTCGGGAACAGAACCACCGCGGGAACGGACGAAACCTTTAATCGCGTCTACGGCTCCCTTACGGTATTCCTCGCCGGCCCTATCGGTGCCGCTCATGCGGGTACGAGCGGAGAATTCGATTCCCTCGCCGGGTTGGCCATCGATATCGAGGTTCGCGCCCAAATTCCGGGCTAAGGCAACGATCGAGCGTCCTTCTGGGGTTTCGTCAAAAAGGCTGGCCGCTAGACAGACCTGGGCTAATTCCTCCAGGTTATGACCGTTGACGGGGATAAATTCGTCAGCCAGCCGGTTGCCGAGGGTAATCGTTCCCGTTTTGTCGAGAAGGAGGGTATTGACATCGCCGCAGGCTTCCACCGCACGCCCGGAGGTGGCGATGACATTAAACTGAGCCACACGATCCATCCCGGCGATACCGATCGCACTCAATAAACCGCCGATCGTCGTGGGAATAAGGGCGACGAGGAGGGAGATCAAGATGGCGATACTGGAACCAGCCCGAAAAGTATCCGCGACCGCCGGCCCGAGGCTCGTTTCCAGGAAACCGGCGATATAGTTCCCGATCGAGGGAATCGTGGCCACGACGATTAAAAAGACTTGGGTTAACACGGCCAGAAGTACCGTCAGCGCGATCTCGTTGGGGGTTTTCGTGCGCTCGGCCCCTTCCACAAGGGAGATCATGCGATCGATAAAACCTTGGCCGGGATCTTGGGTGATGCGCACTGTCAACTCGTCCGAGAGAAGCCTGGTGCCACCGGTGACGGAACTGGCGATGTCAGTGCCGGGTTGTTTGAGGACGGGGGCCGATTCTCCGGTGATCGCCGATTCATCCACCGAACCGATTCCCTCGATCACTTCCCCGTCGGCGGGAATCACGTCCCCAGCCACCAGTTTTACCCGATCGCCCCGACCCAAGGCCGTGGAACTGACCGACGCGATCGAGCCGTCGGCAAGGATTTTCCGGGCCATCGTGTCGCTGCGGGTGGAGCGCAGGGCATCGGCCTGGGCTTTTCCCCGTCCCTCGGCGATCGCCTCGGCGAAGTTGGCAAACAGCACCGTGAAGAAGAGGATCAGGGTGATGATGCCGTTAAGTAGCCGTTGTTGTCCCCTATCCCCTGCGATCGTGCCGAATAGATGCGGGTCGATCGTCACCAAGGCCGTGACGATCGTTCCTAACCAGACCACGAACAGGACCGGGTTACGCACGGCGATGCGCGGGTCGAGTTTGAGGAAGGACTGCCGGATCGCGCTTTGATAGAGACCGGTCCGGTTGACCTTGGGGGTGTGGTGGCGGTCGTCCCGGCGACCTCTCGGCACTCGCAACGGGCGGGAGGATTTAGAATTTCCTTTGTTCGTTCTCATAAATTATCCCAACTCCTAGCCGATCATCCGGGTGATTTGAAAGGCTTCCGCAATCGGCCCGAGGGCCAATATCGGCAAGAAAGTGAGCGCACCGAGAATTAAAATCACCCCCGCCGTCACGCCGGTAAAGAGTCCAGTATCGGTGCGGAGGGTTCCGGTGGTGGCAGGAACCGGTTGTTTGCGGGACATCCCATCGGCTAACAAGAGCAGGGCGGCGATCGGGATATACCGTCCGGCGAGTAAACTGAAGGAGGCGCTTAGATTCCACCAGAGAGCGGTAATCGTCGGTTTGGCACCAGCCGCGATCGCAAGCGGTGCGGGTTGGGAGTCCCCCAGTCCCTCGAATCCCGACCCGTTATTGGCGGCGGCGGAAGCGTACTCGTAGATAACTTGAGATAATCCGTGAAAGCCGGGGTTACTGATGCCCTGAAAGTCGGGAAAGGCAAGGGCGATCGCTCCGGGGATGAGGATGGCGATCGGGTGAACCAGCAGAATTAAAAAACTCGCTAACACCACTTCCCGCTTCTCGATTTTGCGCCCGAACAATTCGGGGGTTCTTCCCACCATTAGCCCGGTGACGAATACCGCTAGGATCAGATAGGCGAACAGGTAGGCTGTGCCGGTTCCCTGGCCGCCGAAGACGATTTGCAGGAACAGATTCGAGAGGGTGGCGAAGCCGCCGTTCGGCATCAAGGAATCGTGCATGGCGATCACAGCACCGCACATGGTGGCCGTGGTAGTTACCGCGTACAGGGCCGATTGCGCCCAACCGAAGCGTACTTCTTTACCCTCGAAGTTAACCGCTCGATCAACCCCTAGCAGCGAGTTAACCGCCTGGTTGCCGTTATATTCCCCGATCGCTGTGATGATCGTAAAGCCGATGAAGATACCGAGGGGAATTAGATAGATTAACCGAGCTTGCTTGAGATTATCGGCGAAAACCCCGTAGGTATAGATCAGGGAGGTGGGAATCGAGAGAATCGCTACCAACTGCACCAGATTGACGAATCCGTTCGGGTTTTCAAAGGGGTGGGCCGAGTTGCTGGCAAAAAAGCCGCCGCCGTTTTCTCCCAATTCCTTAATAATCTCGAAGTGGGCCACTGGACCGCGGGCGATCGCCTGACTGAGGTTGGGGTTTTCTAGCGTCGGCAAGATCGCCGGGCCCGCGAGGGTTTCCGGGACTCCGGCGATGATCAGGGCAATTGCCCCCACGATCGAGATCGGTAAGAGGATACGGGTGATCGCTCGGATCAGATCCACATAGAAATTGCCCAACGGTCGCCCCGTCAGTCCCCGAATAAAGGCGATCCCCACCGCTAGACCGGTTCCGGCCGAGGTGAACATCTGGTAGCCGAGACCCCAGATCTGACTCCCATAGCTGAGGGTGGTTTCTCCGGAATAATGCTGTTGGTCGCTGTTGGTGATAAAGGAAATCGTTGTATGTAGCGTGGTGTCCCAAGTGGGGGCGGGGATCGCCGTCGGGTTGAGGGGAAGGACTCCTTGGCCGGCAATCAGGGAAAAAACCAGAATTGCTATTACCGCATTACTGTAGAGAAGGGCGCAGAGGTACTGCCAGCCGGTCATATTCTCTTTCCTTTTCACCCCGACGAAGCTGTAAAGAAGACTCTCGGCTCGATCGCACAGTGGGTCGAGTAGGGTTCTCTGTTCCATAAAAACCCTAGCCATATACCGCCCGAAAAAGGGGGTGATTGCCACGATTATCAGGATCGTGAGCGCGATTTGAATCCATCCTTGCAGCATGGTTCGATCAACTCCAAAAAAAGACCAGTGGTCGGGATGATTATAGCGATTTGTCGCACCTTGACAAGCTAAGTAGGTAGGCACAATTATTTGTAGGATGGGTTAGCGGTAGCGTAACCCATGCGGGCGTTGGGTTTCATGCTTCAACCCAACCTACGTTCATTTTATATTTAATTCCACCCACCTACTTATATTTTTTCCGTTCGTTATCCTATCAGCTTTTACGCACTTATACAGAAATACTGACAATTAGCAATTATCAGTGACTCTTAGGATTTTACCTCACCAGTGGCTGAACAAACAGGAATAATTATGCAAACGCCATCGTAATTTTTAATTAGGTAGGTGTTAAAAATTGTCCGCTTCCCCCCCCCTATCTATTATTCACATATTTCTTAACATAAAATTTGACAAAAAGAGCCAAGTGTGCAAGACGGCTTAAGGTGGTTCTATCGGGTAACTAATTTGATGTAAATAGTTTCCAAGTCTCGCCGATATCATGTAAGGGATGTTCTTTGATAATTTCTACTCTACTTTTGACTTGGGCAGCCCTTAGCTCTCAAGGTTAAAAGTGAGGTGATGGCTATTAATCATCTGTGCCATTATTTTTGAAAAGTATTATTAATTAGGGTTGGCTGAATAAATGTGAAATATAGACTCCGAATGCTTCGCACCTACTTTTTGCAGCAAACCCTAAATTATTATTAAAAAAATACCAAAATTTACCTCTCTAAAACTTAACTAAAAAAGCCTATTTTTTGACTTTAAAATAATTTTTCAACCAGACTCAGCGACCGATTCGGTTTCTGAGGAGAGATTTATAAAGTTTTTTATAGCAATAAAGCATAAACTGATGAGGTATTATCCTCTAAATACTAGCTTCTAACTCCTGAAAAGGGAGACTTTCCACCTAGCCATTAAAATAACTGCTATCCCACCTTTCAGAATATGGTTTTGTGGGAATATTGTCTTCATCTTCCACTTCTGTCTGCGCTACATAATAAAATTTTAGCTCATGCAGCCTATCAGTGATCGCTCTTTCTACAGCAATTTTTATTCTTAATCTTCGGGTGTGGTTATCGTGATATTTCTCTCCCAAAGTTTTGAGGCTACGGGGCAGAATTTGGATAGCATTATTAATGATTTGATCGATTTTAATCTCTGGGAGATATTCGCCAAAAGAAGCCGGTAAACTCCCCAGCTGTTCCTGCACTTCTGCTATCACTAATTGCTCAACAAAATTAAGAGAAGGTCGGTTCATAAAACAATTTTTGGGTACTCAAAAACTGACCCCATTTTAATACCGAACGATCAAGAATAGGGTGATATTATGCCGTCACCATGGTGATTTAACTCACTGTTTTATCCAAGCTGATGGCCAAATACCGCCAATTTCGAGACCAGCTAGACCACTAGAGGCATCTATAATGGTTTTACCGCGACTATCAGCCAATTTTATCGATAATTTACCTTTGAGGGTATCTTGACAAGCAAAACAGAGACCTTTTTCCGTGGGTACACGCACGCGATCGGGAGGATGATCACTGATGCCGATTAAGACAATGGTATAATTCTCGTTGCTTGCCCTCATTTCCCAGTATCCCCAGGGTTGCACTGTCCAAGTTAGTTGAGAATTCCAGATATCAAACTTATAAAAGCGATTTTGCCAGTGAATACCGATAATTCCCACCGATTCCGTCCATTTAAGAACTTTCCGGGTAGAACCCACTGCGGTTAAGGTTAAATCGGGATTTTCAGGGAAAGCATTACAATTAATCCAAAACCACTTTTCCGGGAAAGAATAACCCCAATTTTTCTCGCTATAAAAAGGTACATTCTCAAATTGGTAATTTTTTCCCCGATGGGTAATCATTCCCGTTGCTAAAGCATGAGCAGTTAAAATCTGCCAACCCGGGTCAAAAATCGGTAAATAAGATAATATTCCTGCTGTTGCTTGGGGTGGACGCTTTTTATCTCCCCAACTGTACCTAGTTTCAACGTGATAATCCCATTGACAGATTTCTCCGGTGACAGGATCATAAATTCGTCCTTGCTGCTGGTGTGCCGTTGCTTGATAACCTTCTCGAATAGACTCAAAAAAATCTGACGGGGAAAGCAGACAGGGACGGGTTTTTAAGTTAGTTTTTCCCCAATGGATAATGGCTAATTGCTGACGACTTGCCCAAAATTTATCCGTATCGGGAAAAGTGCGACAAAGATAATCAGATTCTATGGCTAAAATTTGCACCGCTCCGCCGCTATTGACTTGACCGCCGCTTGGGTCTTGAATAGAATACATAAAGGCGAATCCGTCGGCTAATTGCGGAATCATGACTCGGAAGTACCAACCTTCAAAGAATCGAGGAGTGATACCATCCCAATGGTAGCCAGAATGAGGGGGTTGTGAAGACATCTATGGGTTTATCTTTAGGTATTGATTTTGGCACGTCGGGAGCGCGAGCGATTGCTATTGATTCTAGCAAAAATATCGTCGCTGAGGTTCATTATCCCTTCACTAATGCCAATTTTCAGGATTGGCAAAAGTCCCTATTTTATTTATTGGATAATCTAGGGGATTCGGTGCGTTCAGAACTTAAATCGATCGCGATTAATGGTACTTCCTCGACGGTGTTATTATGTGATAATTGGGGTAATCCTCTTTCTGAGGCCATATTATACAATGACGGGCGAGGAATTGGGTTTTTAGAAGCAATTAAAGCCATTGCACCCCCTCACCATCCCGTGATTAGTGCCACCTCCAGTTTAGCCAAATTATTTTGGTGGAGTCAGCAAGAAATTTTTTCCCAAGCGCGTTATTTTCTCTCGCAAGCGGATTGGTTAGCATTTCTGCTGCACGGTAAACTGGGAATTAGTGATTATCACAATGCCTTAAAGTTAGGTTATGATCTCGAAAATCTCTGTTATCCCCATTGGTTAGAGAATTTACCGATGTTTAATTTATTACCGCAAATTTTTGCCCCGGGTACAGCGATCGATACTATTAAACCAGATTTAGTGACTTGTTTTGCTATCCCGAAAGATTGTTTAATTTATACGGGAACCACCGACAGCATAGCGGCATTTTTAGCCAGTGGTGCTAATTCTTTAGGGGCTGCAGTGACATCTTTAGGTTCAACTTTAGTTTTAAAATTATTAAGTAGCCAGAGAGTTGATGATAGTAACTATGGCATCTATAGTCATCGCTTAGGAAATTTGTGGTTAACCGGTGGGGCATCGAATACGGGAGGAGCGGTGTTAAAGAAGTTTTTTTCTGATCAAGAATTGAGAAATTATAGTTTAGCAATAGATGGACAAAAAGAAAGTAATTTAGATTATTATCCCCTCCTAAAAGCTGGCGAGCGCTTTCCCATTAATGATCCTTTTTTACCCGCAAAACTGACTCCCCGCCCCGATAATCCTCTAGAATTTTTGCATGGTTTACTAGAAAGTATTGCTCGCATTGAAGCTTTAGGTTATCAGCGTTTACAGGCATTGGGAGCCAATAAATTAGAGCGAGTTTATAGTGCGGGTGGTGGGGCAAAAAATCCGACTTGGAGAATAATTCGTCAGCGTCATTTAGGGGTTCCCGTGCTTTTATCTCAACAGGATCAAGCGGCCTATGGTACTGCCCTATTAGCACAGCAATCGGTTACGCTCTTGAAATAGTCTCATAGGTAGGGTTTGCGGCAAAAAGTTTGTTGGTGGGGTTAGGAGTCGGTCGTTAGGAGATAGGAGATAGGGTGATACGGTTTTGGGGCGATAGGGTGATGAGACAGCTTCCCCACTTCCCCACTTCCCCACTTCCCCACACCCTACACCCTTCGTTAATTAACCATAATAGGGTGGCTCATTACCCGGTTTCCATTTGATATTACAGCCTAAACTGGGTTTTTGGTTCGTCGGCACCGGTTGACCGGCTAAAACCTTGTCAATAGCGGTGCGGAGATCTTTGCCTGTCACCGGTACGCCATTACTAGGACGACTATCATCCAATTGACCGCGATAGACTAGAATGCGCTGACTATCAAAGAGGAAAAAATCCGGAGTACAGGCTGCTGTGTAAGCTTTCGCCACTTCTTGGCTTTCGTCATAGCATAAATTGAATTTAAAGTCAAGAGTTATCGCCATTTTTTTCAAATTTTCGGGCGAATCATCGGGATATTTCTCCACGTCATTAGAACTAATGGCGAGGATGCCCAGATTGGTGTTAGCATAATCGCGACCTAGACGGGTAAGTTCTTCTTGAATGTGTTTAACAAAGGGACAATGTTCACAGAGGAAGATGACTAACAGAGCGGTTTTAGCCGCAAAGCTGTCCAGAGAAATAGTTTCACCCGAAACCACATCGGGTAAGGCAAAACTGGGAGCTTTTGTCCCCAGATCTAACATTGTGGACTCGGTGCGTGCCATAAAGTTTCTACTCTTTTCTATAGGGAGGACTGAGATTTTTATAGCATTTCATGCTTCATCGCGCAAATTTAACGCCTTAATCAGCATCAGTGAACAGTAAACAGTGAACTGATAACTGATAACTGATAACTGATAACTGCCATAACCTACTGAAACTGATTTGGCCAATTTTCGATCACACGCTGACTTTCGCGAGCAATAACTAAAGCGTTATCGGGGACATTTTTAGTGATAGTTGAACCAGCGGCCACGGTGACATTTTTTCCTAATTCTAGAGGAGCTACTAGAACACTATTTGCGCCAGTTTTTGTGCCACTGCCGATCATAGTTTGGTGTTTTTTCACGCCATCGTAATTAGCAGTAATGGTTCCCGCACCCACGTTAACTTTTTCCCCTAAAGTGGCATCTCCCAGATAGGATAAATGGGCAATATTGGTTTTATTGCCGATGTCACTTTTTTTAATTTCAACAAAATTACCGACTCGACAATTAGCCCCAATTTTCGCTTCTCCACGCAAATGAGCATAGGGACCAATACGACAACCAGAATCCACCTGACTATCAGAAATAACCGAAAATAAGACCGTCACATCGCTGCCTATCTGACTATTTTCGATTAAACTCCCAGGACCTATACGACAACCGGAAGCAATTATCGTCTTGCCGCGCAGATGGGTTTGGGGTTCAATAATCACATCGGCACTGAGGGTGACAGTATCCTCAATGGTGACACTATCGGGGTCAATAATGGTGACTCCGGCGGCCATCCAATCATCTTTGACTCTAGTTTGCAGGATATCATAGGCGGCGGCCAATTGTTTGCGATCGTTAATGCCGCTAATTTCTAAACAATCCTCCACATCCACAGCCATGACGGGATCGAGAAAATTGACCACATCCGTGAGATAATACTCACCTTGATCGTTATTGGGCGTTAAATTAGGCAGTATATCCGCTAATTTTGACCAATTAAAGCAGTATATACCCCCATTAATCCGGTGGTTTTGTCGTTGGCCATCGGTACAGTCTCTTTCTTCCACAATCTCCTTAACGAGATTATTGCCATCACAAAAAACTCGACCGTAACCTTTCGGGTTAGGGAGGTTAGCAGTTAAGAGGGTGGCAGCGTTACCATGGTCTTGATGAATCTGGAGAAGATTTTGCAAGGTTTCAGGACGCAACAGGGGAACATCGCCATTTAAGACCAACAAATCCCCCTGAAAGTCCTCTAAATGGGGGATTAACTGCTGAATAGCATGGCCAGTGCCTAACTGTTCCTTTTGTTCGACAAATTCGATATCCGCAAGATGCTGTAGAGTATTTCGCACCTGTTCTCCCTGATAACCGATAATTACCAGTTTTCGCTGGGGATGTAAGGATTCGCTGACATTAAGCACCCGTTCCACTAGCGAGCGACTGCCGAGGGGATGTAAAACTTTCGGAAGGCTGGACTTCATTCGGGTTCCCTTACCCGCCGCTAAAATTGCTACCGCTACCATGGTCATGCTTGCCAATATCGTTCGCGACTGAGTATATCGCACTACGATCCCTTTGGTTGCAAGAATTTTTCCCCTCTTTCATCCTGTGCCAGTTGAGAAACTACCATAAAAAGGTTTTCTTTAAGACATTGTTAAGGTACAATACACAAATTGAAACAATTAAACATAATTAGCACTCTATAGATACCGCTATGACAACTGTACTAACAAAGGAATCGTCCGCCATGAAACAGATTCGCACCACCTACCAGGCTGACCAACAGGTTAAATACCTGCATCTGGAAGCGGAAATCGAGGTACTGCTGCAACAACTGCAAAACCTCAAGCGTAAAAACCAAGAGAATCAACACCTAAATTAAAGAAAATTTCCCTAAGAATTCTCAAATCCCACCCTCTTATCGGCGAGAAGGTGGGAAAATGTTTTTTGAGAATTCCAGATAGGTGTAGATTAATGATCAATTTTGCCTTACAGCAAGCCTTCGCCCGTCGTCATGCCCTGAAAGTGATCAGTGGGTTAAATAATTTCGATCGCTCGCAGGTTCTCTCAGTAGTTAAAGCTGCTACAGCCGGAGGAGCAACTTTCGTCGATATTGCCGCTAATGCTGACCTAATTCGGGCAGTAAAAGCCTTGACAAATTTACCCGTGTGTGTATCGGCCGTTGAACCAGAATTGTTGGTGATGGCAGTGGATGCAGGAGCAGATTTAATTGAGATCGGTAATTTCGATAGTTTTTATGCCCAAGGACGCATTTTTGAAGCGGCGGAAGTTTTAGCCCTCACCCGTCAAACTCGCGACTTACTGCCCGAAATTACCCTGTCTGTGACAGTTCCCCATTTCCTACCCCTCGATGAACAGGTGAGACTAGCAGAAGCTTTAGTTAGTCAGGGTGCCGATATCATTCAAACCGAAGGCGGCACTAGCAGTCAACCCCGTCACGCCGGTATTTTGGGACTGATTGAAAAAGCCGCCCCGACTTTAGCGGCAGCCCACGCTATTTCCCATGCGGTTAAGGTTCCCGTCCTCTGCGCTTCCGGTTTATCCAGCGTTACCGCTCCTATGGCGATCGCTGCTGGAGCGGCCGGTATCGGTGTGGGTTCGGCGATCAATCAATTGGATAATGAAGTGGCCATGGTGGCAGCCGTGCGCGGTTTAGTCGAATCTCTGCAAGCACAACCGGTCTATATTGCCAACTAGAACAAATTTTGTCTAGATACGACGGAGAAGGGGCCGTTTTCCCTTCTCTTTTTCTCTCTGTCACCAGTTATCAGTATTCGGGAGTCAGGAGTCAGGAGGCGGTCGTCAGGAGTCAGAAGTCAGGAGATAGGAGATTATTTTATTTATTCTCCCCACACCCCACACCCCAATTCATAATTCATAATTCATAATTTATAATTCCCACACCCCACTTCCCCACACCCCCAACCCCATCAACTGTGGTAAAATGCGCTATGGCTCAAAACATTAGAGATAGAAGCACTCCACCATGATTCGAGATATCTTCATGCCCGCGCTCAGTTCCACCATGACCGAAGGAAAAATAGTTTCTTGGGTGAAGTCCCCCGGGGAAAAAGTCAGCAAAGGGGAAACGGTGTTAGTGGTCGAATCCGACAAAGCCGACATGGACGTAGAATCGTTTTATGATGGCTATCTCGCTGTAATTTTAGTCGAAGCTGGCCAGGAAGCACCCGTGGGGGAAGCGATCGCCTATATTGCCGAAACTGAAGAGGAAATTGAACTGGCCAAAGCTCAGGGAAAAACCGCCGCAACCGCCCCTAGCAAGCCTGTAGAGACCCCAGAAATCGCTCCGCCTCCCGTTTCGATCCCCGTCGCCGCCGTTAAAGATAATGGCCGTTTAGTCGCCTCCCCCAGGGCCAAAAAACTGGCTAAAGAATTAAAGGTAGATCTGAAAACCCTAGTGGGTAGCGGTCCCCACGGACGAATTACCGCCGAAGACGTAGAAAAAGCGACAGGAAAAGTCAGCACCGCCCCCGCTCCCGTCATTACTCCCCCGCAACCCGTCAGTGTGCCTGTAGCGGCTCCTAAAGCCCCGATTCCAGCCAGCGCCCCAGTCGTCGGTCGGACTGTTCCCCTCACCACTCTACAAAAAGCCGTTGCCCAGAATATGTCGGTTAGCCTACAGGTTCCCACCTTCCAAGTGGGCTACACTATCACCACCGACCCACTGGATCAACTCTATCAACAGCTAAAATCCAAGGGTGTCACCATGACGGCCCTGTTAGCAAAAGCAGTAGCCAACACCCTCGCTAAACATCCTATAGTTAATGCCAGCTATAGCGACGCAGGAATTCAATACCACGGGGCGATTAACGTGGCCGTAGCCGTAGCTATGCCCGATGGTGGCTTAATTACGCCGGTTTTGCGCTCTGCTAACCAGATGGATATCTATTCCCTCTCCCGCAGTTGGAAAGATTTAGTCGATCGCGCCCGCAGTAAACAACTGCAACCAGAAGAATACAATAGCGGTACTTTTACCATTTCTAATCTGGGAATGTTCGGAGTAGATCGCTTTACCGCTATCTTACCCCCCAACCAAGGCGCAATCCTGGCCGTGGGTGCTTCCCGTCCCCAAATCGTCGTCCACAATAATGGTTTATTCGGAGTGCAAAAACAGATGACGGTTAATCTCACCAGTGACCACCGAGTCATCTACGGGGCCGATGCGGCCTCCTTCTTGCAAGACTTAGCTAAACTGATCGAAACTGAGGTGCAGTCTTTAACTATGTAATCAGAATCTAGACAGCAGGAGTCAAGGGAGTTTCTCTCTAGCTCCTGCTTTGTTGTCACTAAAAAAATGTAAAGAATTAGCTAAAATAGGTTTAACCTTATCTATCACCCCAAACTATCGCCCAAACAAGGCCAAAAAAAGTGTTAATCTCAGGGAACTTTAAGATCTAAGCTAATATCGGTAAATTAACCCCCGATCTCGCCCTATATATTAAGCCTACACTAATTCGTATTCCCACGCCCTAACGCCTACCCATAGGAAAAAATGATCACAGAGAATAGTCGCTTACGTTCAGAATTTTTAAATACACAGGTTATCACTCGCAATACAGGCAAAAAACTCGGCGTTGTTAAAGATATCCTAGTAGATATCGATCAACGAGAAGTGGTTGCCCTAGGACTCCGCGATAATATCCTCTCCCTGTCGGGAATGCCTCAATATATGTATTTATCGAGCATCAGTCAGACGGGAGACGTGGTTCTTGTTGAAGATGATAACGTCTTGGAATCCGTCGATATCGATGCTTATACTCCCTTAATCGGTAGTGACGTGATCACGGAAACCGGCGAACCTTTAGGCAAAGTCCGCGATTATCAATTTGATCCCCTTAGTGGTCAATTACATTCCATTGTCATCGCTTCCCTGGGATTGCCTCTTATCCCCGAACAATTGATCAGTACCTACGAAATTTCTATTGAAGAAGTGGTTAGCAGCGGTCCGAATCGCTTAATCGTCTTTGAAGGGGCCGAGGAACGTCTCACGCAGGTTAGTGTGGGGGTTTTGGAACGTTTGGGTATTGGTCGTCCCCCCTGGGAAAGAGAAGAGGAAGAAGCTTATTATACCCCCGCTGCTCGTCCAGAAAATCAGTTAGGTACGGGCATTCCCCTCCGCACCCCCGTGGAGGCCGCTAAACCCGTTGAGGAACGCTGGAGTGAGGATGAATGGGAAAAAGAACCCCTGCGTGCCAATCCCCCACCGCAAAAACGGGCCGAGGCTCGTTATTATGAGGAAGAATACGAGGAAGAAGAAGATAACTGGGGAGAAGCTCGCTCAGAACGCGCAGAAAGCTTTTCTCGTCCTCAGTACGACGATTACCAAGATAAGGCCGAGGATGATATGTGGGATGATGACGTGGAACCGGATTACAATCCCCCCCGGATCAATATCACCGAGAAGAAAAAGGAAAGAATCCCCGAATACGAAGACGGTTAATCTTTGACAGTCCCCCTATCCATTAGTTACACATTTCTTAACATAAAATTTGACAAAAAAAGAAAAGTGTGCTATGTGGACAAAGGGGGTTCTCTGGGGGGACTAAATATTTTTGGGATCACGTCGAGTGCATTGATTTGTCAGACCTTATAGATGTTCAATGAACTCTTCAACTGTGACTTGGGCTTGTTTCAGAATTCCACTTAATGTACCAACCTTCAATTCCTGATGTACAGGGACAACACAACCGATTTTGCCCTCTTCGGTTTCTTTCTTCATCACAACATGGCTACCTGTTTGACGAACTTGCTCGAAGCCTAAGCGTTCAAGAGATCTAATTGCCTCCCCACTAGAGATTCGTGGCAGCTTAGGCATAACTAACCTCAATACTGGTCACAAATCTAGGGGATGTTTCTGGTAAGGTAAATTCCTCTAGGTAAAGCCGTGTGGCTTCTTTCAATCCAGCAATCGCCTGCTCAATTGTTTCTCCTTGATCTACTGTGCCAACTTCTGGACATTCAGCAATGTACATATTATCTTCTTTGTACAAAATAACAGTAAAGATGCGATTTTTCATGGTGTCTTATCATCTCCGGCTTACTCTGAAAATCATAACATAACTATTTCCTAATCGTTTGGTTAGAAAATAGTTATGTTTCCTGATCATTGACCCAACTCAAGCTTTTTGAAAAACTCTATAAGATATTAAGTTATTAGTAATTAATCCAATATTGTCCCACCTTCCTAGAATTGAGTGAGAAGATTGTGCAAAAACAAGCGTAGAGTTGATTAATCATTGAAATAAATTTGCCCCAATCAAACCGACTCGATGAACTGCTCGATGTCCGATTCTTACGAACCAAATTTGAGCATAGGTCAATCGGGCTAAAAGTTGATCGGAAGCTGTGAGGCTGTCTTTTGCTACTTCAAAAGCC
>NZ_CAIP01000118.1 GCF_000297435.1 Microcystis sp. T1-4
TTCGATGTCCAGCAATACGAGGTTTTCCGCCACAGATACCAGGAGTGATTTCAATATGTTGTGAGATAACTAAAGATGACATAATTACTTGGCAATAATATTAATAAATTGTTATTATCATACCATTTTTTCCCCAGTAAGGCCACATCAGTGCGATCGCCGCTCTTTTAGAGTGGATTAAGGTAGTGTAATGCAGCTTATTGATAATAGAATTTTTGAAACCTAAAAGTCGAGGGTTTTGGTTTTAAGATTTATCAAGCTTAAAGTACAATTAACATTAAGCTATAATAATCATTAGTCAACAACAGTTATTACTATGTCTTTTGCAGCTAAATATCGAGATCGGATTGTGATTAACCCAGACATTCGCAGTGGCAAACCTTGCATTGTCAATACTCGTATTGCAGTAGCAGATATTTTTGATTATCTAGGAGGAGGGATGACTATTGAAGAAATATTAGATGATTTCCCCGATCTTACCTTAGAAGATATACAAGCCTGTTTTGCATTTGCCGCCGAGCGGGATCGTCGTTTAATGGTTATTCCCTATGAAACTGCTATTTGACGAAAACTTATCACCTAAACTACCTCTGTTACTGGTATCACATTTTCCGGATAGCGCTCATGTTAGAGATTGTAGCCTAAAAGGGTTTCCCGATCAAAGGATTTGGGAATATGCGCGTATCAATGGATTTATAATTGTCTCGAAAGATGCTGATTTTTATCAACGGAGTTTGTTGTATGGCCAACCTCCAAAGTTCATCTGGTTGAGGATTGTAAATTGTACCACTTATCATCTAATCAGTCTTATTTTAAAACATAAACAAGCTATTAAGAGATTTAGCGATAATTCTACCGAGTCTGTTTTAGTAATTACATAATCATATATTATCCTCAGCGATCGCTTTTCTGATCGGGTGCATTAACAAAGTATAATGCGCCTTAAGTACCTAAGCAAAATTAATTACACATTTCGATAAAGCTTTTGCCTCTTGCCTATTGCCTCTTGCCTGTCTTCACTAGGAAATTTATTTTGCATGACTACTTATTTATTGTCTATTGATGAAATGATCCAAAGACGTTAATTTAAAAGATTGAGTTCAGGGGAGTTTGTTGGGTTGGTCTTGTGTTAAAATTAAGCTGGAGTAAATTCTAATCCCCGCTTAAAATTTCAACGGAACAATCACCATGAACTTTTATACCGTTATTCTGAGAAAAAGTGCAGATTATTGGGTTTCATTATGTCTTGAAAATGGATTAGTTGGACAAGGAGAAACTCAGGAAAAAGCTATTGAAAAACTAAAAGAAGCGATTGAATCTTTTTGGGAGATTTATCATGATCAAGCCAATATATATACCAGTACTATTCCTATAGACGAACTTCATGAATTTTTAACTGTGGGAGATTCTGAAACTCCCGAAACTTACGAACTCAGAAAAGTTTATGCCTAAAAATATTCCTTCTCTTAAACCCAAAGCACTAATCAAAATTCTTGAAAAAGGAGGCTGTCAATTTTATCGAGAAGGAAAAGGTGATCATCGTTTATATTGTAGAGTATTGTATAATCAACGTCGAATCGTTCCTATCGATATAGGTGCAAAAGAAATGTCCCCTGCTTATGTTTTACGAATTTTTAGAAAATTTGGTTTTACAGATGAAGAAATAGAACATTTATTAAAATAGATGATTGAAGGCGTTTTTTAAAACGAAGAAATTATCTATTCTAGTACGCTTTATCTTAATTTTATTTCCAAGAGCTAAAATAAAGCCAAAGCTAGTTTTTTAGGTACATTAACACAAGAGTAAAACCCTCGATTGCTTGTTATAAATTGATTTAATGATTAATTTTCACCCAGTCATCGTCGATAAATTAGCGTGCCTTAAAAACAGGTAAAGTGACTATCACCATTTTGCGTAATTTTTCGCTCTGTTAATGAACTTTTGATTATGAAATGATCCAAAGACGTTAATTTAAAAGATTGAGGTCAGGGGAGTTTGTTGGGTTGGTCTTGTGTTAAAATTGGGTTAGGGCTAGTCTGAATCATTTATCCTGTATCATTTAACGGTGGAGAAAACTATGCTAAAAACCTTTAAAGCAATTTTGAAAAATAATACCCTTCAATGGCTTGATGAAACCCCTGAAATTAACTCCGAATATCCTGTCAATGTTTATATTACCTTACTAGAAGAAAATATCATTGGTGAAAATCGATCTAACAGTCAAAAAATGGCCAATGCTTTGAAAAAAATTGCTAATAATAATACTTTTACTGATGTTGATACCCAACAGTGGCAACAACAAAATCGGTGCGATCGCTCTCTTCCCAATCGGGATTAAATCATGTTATTAGATAGCAATATTATTATCTATGCCGCTCAATTGGAAAATAAATTTCTCCGGGAGTTTATTGCAGAAAATTCTCCTTATGTATCTGCTTTATCCTATCTGGAAGTTTTAGGCTACCATCGGTTAAATCATCAGCGTTATAGGAAATCGGAGCGAAACCGGCGTATTTATCCATGTCATCCTTGAAAAGCTCAGATGCTGTTCGGAGTTCTAACCATGTTCCGTCTTTTTCATCGATGAGATTATAAAATTTCTCTAGGGCCTCGGTTAACTTGTCCAGATGCTTGCGATAGTTTTGTAAAAGAGCGATCAATCCCTGATACTCTCGATCGATACTCTGGCAATAACCGACAACCAAATCGATAAAACGCTTCGATTCGCTCCGATAGAGCCAGACAATCGAGAGAATATTCTGTAACTGTTCTGGGCTAAAATCGTTGATCGTCCGGTTTACTTTCCGGTAAATATTGCGGGCATCGATCATTAATATCTTATCTTGAAGCTCGGCGGGGTTCCCTCGATCGAGAAACCACAACTCGCAGGGTACGGAGCGGGTATAGAAAAAGTTAGAGCGGATCGCGATCATTATGTCCACCGTTCCCGTCTCGATTAACTTCTGTCTTACCTTGCCTTCGTCTCTCCCGGCGCTGGAAGCTTGGGAAGAGATGACAAAACCGGCTTTTCCTCGATCATTGAGATAGCTGTAGAAGTAACTGATCCATAGATAGTTACCGTTGGAAACTTTGTTACTTTTATTGACCCCCGGCAATCCGAAGGGTAAGCGCTCATCACCATCTACCTTACTATCCACCTCGTCCACGTTGAAGGGAGGATTGGCCATCACATAATCCACTTTCCCGGCCAATGCCAGCGGATCCTCGTAGTAGGTGATCGCTTTTTGGATATCCCCTTCTAAACCGTGAACCGCGAGATTCATCTTGGCTAAACGAATTGTGGTCGGATTCTTCTCTAAACCTTTAAAAGTTAACATCTGGGGATTGATGCGCTGTCTCTCAACGAAATGTGCGCTCTGGACAAACACTCCCCCCGAACCACAGGCAGGATCGAAAACCAATCCGTGATCGGGTTCTAAAACATTGGCGATCAAAGATACTAGAGAAACGGGAGTAAAAAACTCTCCGTTATCGTGAGCTTTGAGATTAGCGAATTGAGTTAGGAAATACTCGTAAATTCGCCCGAAAATATCCCCATCGGCTTTTTTTAACTCTTATGGGTTTAAAATCCGTAGTAAATTCCCTAATACCACGTTATCTAGTTCTTGGTATTCCGTTTTCGGTAAAATACCCCCTCAAGGTGGATAATCCCCGTCGATCGATAGCATTGCTTCCATTAAGGAGGTTGATCGATTGACGCTATCGGGGAGCGCCACCAGAAAATCGAACTGAGCTTTTTCTTGGAGATAGATCGCTCCTTTGCACAAGAAATCTTCTTTGGTTAAGGAGCGTGTTTTACCCCCTCGCTTCGGTAAATCCGCCTCTACCTCCCTCTTAACCTTGAGAAAACGAATGTAGGCATGACGGAGGAAAATCAAGCCCATAACGGGCAGAAAATACTCGTTACTGGCATAGTTAGAATTAGCGCGCAGGGTGTCGGCCGCTTTCCAGAGCTTTTTTTCGATCGCTTCGATGTTGTCCAGTTGGGCCATGAAATTTTACTCAAGAATTAGGTAGATGGTCGAGCCTGAAGGGAAAATTAAGGGGTTTGGTATAGTATCTATTTTCTCAAGTAATGGCAGCGATGGTTAATGGCCCTCACCCCTAACCCCTCTCCCAGAACAAACGGCAGGGTTCTTTCGATAGACTAGAGTTATGGCCCCAGAGTAAGGAGCTAGTGGCGAGAAAAGCTTAATAATTGAGATAAACCGATCGAGCGAGAATATCGTCTAGAATTAATTAGCTCAAAAAATCCTGACTGAATCTACCTTTAAGCGAACTTTTCTAAAAATGATGGCTGAATTACTGAGTCTAGTTCCTGCCAAGTCCCTCGAAACCGATGTAGTGGTAGGGGAACCGTCGGCAGTGTGTCCCCTTCCTCCAGTCACGGTTAGTAATGATACCCTACTTATTTCCCTGATCGATCGCCTGCGACGTACTTTGGAAAATCATCGCGGCGAAAATCAAATTGTGGTGATGCAGGATTTCCCGGATCCCGATGCTCTTTCTAGTGCCTGGGCCTATCAAATTATCGCCGAACAGTACAATATTCACTGCGATATAGTCTATGCGGGGACTCTCTCCCATCAGGAAAATGTCGCTTTGGTAAAACTAACGGGTTTACCGGCTAAACGTTGGGGAGTCCATACCCTCAAGGATAGAGATCTTTCGGTTTATCAGGGTTGTGTTTTTGTCGATGGTCAGGGAACCAATAGTCAGTTAACCACTCTGGTTAAACAGGCAAAAATTCCCATTATTGTCGTGATTGATCATCATACTCGCCAAGGGGATCTAGAGGCGGAATTTGTCGATATTCGTCCCCAAATCCGGGCAACAGCGACGATGTTAACCCAATATATCCAAAAAGGGTTAATAAGTTTTAATAGTAGCGATACCGTCCATGTTAAGTGTGCCACAGCCTTGATGCACGGATTGCGATCGGATACGAATAATTTAATGCAAGCGCAAGAGTGTGAATTTATTGCTGCTGGTTATCTCAGTCGTTTCTACGATGCTCAATTATTAAACGCTGTCTTGCAATCGGCCAGATCCCGACGGGTGATGGATGTGATCGAACGGGCCCTAAAAAACCGTATTATTAAAAATAATTATTCGATCGCCGGGGTCGGTTATTTGCGTTATGATGACCGAGATGCGATTCCCCAGGCTGCCGATTTTTTGGTGACAGAAGAAAATGTTCACACGGCTTTAGTTTACGGTATCGTTCACGATGAAGATGAGGATATCGAGTTAGTCATTGGTTCTATGCGTACCAGTAAAATTACCCTAGATCCCGATGAATTTCTCAAGGAAGCTTTCGGACAGGATAACCAAGGTCGCTTTTTTGGTGGTGGTCGTTATATGGCCGGAGGTTTTGAAATTCCTATCGGTTTCCTCGGTGGTTTTAATAATAATGCCGAATACGCAAAACTGAAGTGGGAACTATATGACACCCAAATTAAACAGAAACTTTCCCATCTAGTTAACCCTGATGAAAAGGTAATTCGCACCTAGGTATTAAATCTCAGCTATTTATTATCATCACCAAGACCGACCCGACACTGATATGAAACTTTATTTTGTGCGTCATGGATTAGCAGGACAATCGGGGGATTATCTCAACGATAGGGAACGTCCTTTAACCGAGGAAGGTAGGTCCAAAACTGCTAAAGTTGCCCAAAGATTAGGACAGTTGGGGGTGAAATTTGACCTAATTTTGACTTCTCCCCTGGTGCGTGCGGTGCAAACCGCCGAAATTTTGCAAAAAGCGGGTTTAAGCCGTAAAATTGAGCAATTTAATCCCCTATCTCCCAACGGCAATATTCAAGATTGGCTGCAGTGGTGGCAAAAGTCGGACTATCAGCGAGAGGAAAACGCAATCGCACTGGTGGGCCACGAACCGGATTTAGGTTATTGGACGGAAATGCTAGTTTGGGGCAAGTTTCAAGGAAAATTATCGGTCAAAAAGGCGGGAATAATTGGTCTAGAGGTTCCCAATCAACAAAATCCCCTAGGCAAGTGTCAGTTATTCTGGTTGACAGCCCCGAAATTACTGCTCTAGGAATTAACCTAGGTGTATCTATCCTTTTTGGGGACTAAGTACAGCCTTTCTCATTAAACATGAAGTATAACCTAATTTGGTATTGATGACCGGCTCCCCAAAAGGGAAACTTCCTATCTCACCATTAAGATAAATGCTGTCAATAAACCATGCAGAGAGAAAATATCTGCTATAGTGGCACTCCTGAAAGGATTTAACTAGGAGTAGGCCGATTTATGTTGCTAAGGTTATATTTTGAGCAACTTTTATCAATTTAGCCAGCAAATTAAGTTATTTTGTGATTAGTTAGGTTAGGGACATTACTACAGCCTTGTCATCGGAGTCAGTCCCGATGAAAAAATTTTCACCCCCACAGATGAAAGAGGTTTCCTTCCCTACACCCCACACCCTACACCCTACACCCTCTTTCCAGTCAGCCACGGGAATTTGGCCGCTATTATTGATGGTAAAGGCGGAGATACCGTCGCCATCGAGGTTAGGATTACCTGCCGTCATATTGTAGGTTCAGGGGTTGTTATCGGCATCGGTGGCGGTAAATAAGTGTTATAAACAATTATAGGCTACTCAAAATAAATCCCAAATGACGACAACAGAAATTAAATTCACTCTAACTTTACCTAAAGTTCCAGAAATTCATCATCTGGAAGCTGAGAAAAAAGCTAAAGAAGCCTATGTTATGACTTTACTTCGTCATGGTGATATTAGTGCGGGACGTGCCGCAGAATTATTAGAGATCGATCATCATAAACTTTCTGATTTAATGGATCACTATAATATTTGTTCATTCCCTATGCAAACCCAAGAAGAATTACAACAAGAAGTGGCTGAGACTCTCCAAATTTTAGAGAGATATAAAAAGTAACGTGATTATTGTTTCTGATACTACCCCTTTAAGTGAATTAGCAAAAGTTGGAAAACTTAATTTACTTCATGACATTTACGGGAAAATTATTATTCCTCAAACAGGAACTCATCCAGCAGTTAATTTAGTTCAATTAGCAGACTGGATAGAGAGACGAACAATTAGCAGTTCAGAAAAAGTCTCTACTTTGAAAACGATGACTAATTTAGGTTGGGGTGAATGCGCTACTATGATTTTAGCTGAAGAATTAGAAGCCGATCAATTATTGATTGATGATTTAGAAGCTAGGCGAGTTGCTTTATCTCGAAATTTTAAAATTACTGGTACATTAGGTATCTTATTAGTCGCCAAACAACTAGGATTAATTACTAGCGTTCAGGAAGTTTTAGATCA
>NZ_CAIP01000117.1 GCF_000297435.1 Microcystis sp. T1-4
CCCCCTTATCAAGGGGGGCAGGGGGGATCGAACCTAAAATCCATTTTTAATTTAATTATAACCAGCCATTTATTATCTCAAGAATAATCTCACACATCGCTATCAATATCGCTGATTGCATCCAATCGTTACCAATCAGTTTAAGAGGTTGGAAGGGTTCTTTTTCGGACTCGATCTCCTTTAAGAAATATTACAATCAATCGCTTTTGATATACGCTTTAAAAATAGATGATAATTGAAATCGGTTTTGCTCCCTTTGAATTAAATAACGTTGTTGCAAGGATTGTAAACCATTGATTAAATCACTAGCAGATAAATCTAGGTTATTTTTTAACTCCTCTCTAGATAAAGGTTGATCAACTTTACTTAATTCTAAGGCGATTTGTTGAGCAAGGGGAGAACAGCGACCAAAAATTTGTTTTAAATGAGACTGCATTTTTTTAGTAATAACTAAGCTATTTTCTGCCAAGAAATCGTTAACCTTGCCATCAAAAACATCTTTAATCAAAACGGCAATATCAGTTAAATAAAAAGGATTACCTTCGTATAATTGAATTAATTCTAACCATCTTTCCCCATCTTGTAAACCTTTATTTTTAAGAAAATCAATCGCTTCAAATCCTGATAATTCTAAGCATTGAATGGGAGAATTTTCTTGATTAAGATAGTTCATTTCTGCCGATTTTTCTTGACTAATGAGAATAAAATGGCTCTGGTGTTGGATTTCTGCAATCAGTTTTAAAAAATGTTGATAACTGCTATATTCAGGTTGATAATTACCCGCCATTTGACCAACAGCAAAAAGATTTTGAAAATCATCTAAGACGATTAAACATTTATGATTGCTTAGAACTTCTAACAATTCCTGGATTTTATTATCGGTGCTTTCCTTCGGTTCTTTTTGGCAAGTATTCAATAAATCATTTAGCCATAAATCTAAAGACTTAGGAAATTTTAAACTTTTCCAAATCACCACTTCAAATTGTTCTAAATTGAGATCAATAAATCGTTTAACTAGGGTGGTTTTTCCTATTCCCCCTAATCCCAAAACGGCAATTAAGCGAGTATTTTGCTTAAACACCCAGTTCGAGATTGTTGCGAGTTCGTTTTCTCGATCGTAAAAGTCAATAATTTGGGGAGCAAGGGTTAGATCATGATAGATTGATTCAGATTGAGAGTTTATATATCTATTTTTATCATTGTCATTGGGTAAAGTGAAGGTTTGTGTATGGCAGAAATGGTTATTGTTACTATTTACAACATTCAAAGAATTTGGAGATGATTTAATCTTCATTCTTTCTATGGTAGAACGAAAATTAGATTTTCTTATTTCTTCCCCAAAAGCATCCGATAAAAGCTTCCATAATTTAGCACCTTCCTCTCTAATATGAGCCTCACTGCGGTGATATTCGTTACCTATTTCTTGATAACTCTGTCCTTGCCAACTCCCTTCAAAAATAGCCTTCTGGATAGTATTTAGCGGCTTTTTATCTCGCTCAATAAGGCGTTCGTCAATCAGTTGTAAGACTTCCGTGATATTCATACAATCGACACAGCAAAAGATTTTTGGGTATTATAGCCCAACTAAATCCCACTTTTTCCAATTTTCATAAAAATTTACCCGACAAAACTCCCGATAAAATCCGATGTTTAGGGGTTGTCAGTTTTTGGAAGCGTTTGGCATGATGGAATGTAGTTAAGCAAAACAGACCTAAAACTAACCATATCTAACTCAGCGACGCTAGTTCTAAGTATTATTGCTTATGTCTCAGTTTAACGTAGGTATTTTATGACGAAGTTCGTTTTAGACAAATATGCGCTCGATTCTAAAAAATCAGAAGCTAAGGCAAAAATCGTCGGTTCATTGGGTTCAAATGCCTCAATTTCAGGGGATCAGATAGAAGTACCCAGTTATGACGCGAGTAAAGTGGTTCAGATTTTAAGTCAAGTTGGTATCAAGTATTCGGGAGGGTAGATTTGAAAATTAAGTCGGTACTTTTTTAGGTAGAAAGGCTTTATTTAGATACTGAACATCTTAATCATCAATTAATAGAGGTAATGCAATCATGAGTATAATCAAAGCGGGAACAGAACTTTTAAGTGACTTGGGTTGGGGAATAATAAAAAATTCAGGTCGCATTCTTTATGGTGGTGGACAAGCGGTTGTAGGTATGGTTACTGAAGATGAAGAACTTGTAGAAAATGGAGTGAGAAACCTTGCTAAAGGAGCAGGTGGTTTAAGTCTTGGTTTAGTCAAAAAAGCTATCAATGGAGATGAATCTGAGGATGGCAATGAAGACATTGATTTAGAGTCATAGTAATAACTTTTGGCTCTCCTAGACTGGTTATAGCAAATTAATAGCCTAGAATCCAACAAAGCAAAAAGCTTTTTTTATTAAAATTGCTTTTTTTAATTCTGGTGAGCCTTACTTGGCAAGGCTTGCGTGAACTATTTTATGCTAATATATCATAACTACTCTAGAAGAGCCTAACTTTTTTGCTCATTTACCATTTTTTCTCTTGCTTGGTAATTAAGCAGTTTTATACTATAGCGTTTTCTGTTTGAAAGAGGTACATTATAGATGTTAAAAAGCTTAATCGGCAGATGTTTAAGTGTGCCACACAGGTGTGAGAACTGCCAGAGAAAGTCGTTTAATTTCTAGAAAATCTTTGAGGTCAGCAATGAACGATACAACAATAATAACAATAAAGCCTGAAAATGTTACACCTAAAGGATTCCAAAAGTTTATTATTTATTGCTTGCTTGGGTTTGGTTTGTTAACTTTGATTTTTGGGATTGGACTTATATTTATTGGACTTAGTGTTTGGATCTTATTCATCCACCCGAAAAACTTCAAGAAAAATTACCCTATTAGCTATACATTAACAAATAATGAGTTTATTGCCCATCGATCAGGAGGTGGTATATTTTGGAGTATTCCTTGGAGTGATATTGATTCAATATACATCATTTCTTCTCACTGGGCGTTTCCTGCCTCATTAGGTTTAAAGTTAAAAGAATACTCAAATTTTCAGTCATCAATAGAACGCAGTAAAAGCAGTAAAAATAGTTTTAGTTTTTCAGAAAAACTTGCACTGTTGTCTTTTAACAAGATTTTTATGAATAAATATGCGAGGGCTTTATCTGGGGGCAAGTCTGATATTATAATACATTACCAGGCTTTTGATCGTCCTGCCGCAGCTTTTGGTAATCTTCTGAACACTTATATAGAGTATGCAACTGCTTTAGAGCAACTAGATAAAATGGATTCTTCAACAAGCAGTAGTTATAATACTACTAATTCCTATGAAGTAACTTTAAAAACTCCAAGCGGAGAATATACCATCCAGGTTCCTGATGATGAGTTTATCTTAAATGCGGCGAAGAAAAAAGGAATAGTGATTCCCTTTGATTGTCGTTGCGGTGCTTGTCCTACCTGTGCTGGTAAGATCGTTTCTGGTAGTGTAGATCAATCAGATCAATCTTTCTTAGATGATGATCAAATAGACGATGGTTATGTATTGCTTTGTGTTGCTTATCCTACTTCTAATTGTGTCATTGAAACTGATAAAGAGGAATATCTTTATTAGTGCGATCGCTTTTCTGATCGGGTGCATTAACAGAGTATAATGCGCCTTATTTGTTGTCTATAATTTAAAAGATTGAGATAAGGGCAGTTTGTTGGGTTGATTTTGCGTTAAAATTAAGTTAGATATGTCTTAATTGATGAAACTTAGCAAGACAATGAATACTTCGATTACTTTTCAAGAAATTGCCGCCGAAATACAATTATTTGATAATATTGAACAAAAAGAACAATTTATTTTTGTGGTGGGTGCTTTAGTTTCTCGCATCATCAGTCTTCATAAAGCCGCAGAAATCATGGAAATGGATACAGAAATGTTCTTGAAAATTTTAGAATTAATGGGAATCGATTTTTCTTATCTTACTACAGAAGACATAGATAGAGAAAAAAAATGGTAATCTCTATGAAAATTGTTTTCAATTCTTCCCCTTTAATCTTTTTGTCTCAGTTAGGATTTTTAGAAAAATTCCTAGATTCTAATGATAATTTTTATTTGCCTGCAACCGTACAACAAGAAATTAATGCCAAACAAGATCAATCTTCAGAGACTCTTAATAAGCTGATCAATCAACAGAAATTAATTATCCTAAATATTAAATTAATCTCTCTAGCAAATAGTTTAAATGAACGTTTAGGGAAAGGTGAATCTGATGCCATTACTTTAGGAATAGAATTACAAACTGATTATATCATCCTTGATGACTTTGCAGCAAGAAAAGAAGCACTACGCTTAGGCTTAAATGTTAAAGGAACTTTAGCGATTATTCGTAAACTTCTCAAAGAAGGAAAGATAGAAATTGAAAATTTGGAGAGTTTTTATCAAAGACTTAGAGAAATTAACTTTAGAGTCAAGCGTGAGATATTTGAGAGCATTTTTGGAGACTGAGTGTGATACTGAAGGCACTGCGTAGCAGCACGCTTATTTTGTCGGGTGCATTAACAGAGTATAATGCGCCTTATTTCTTGTTATTGATGGATTCCCACCATAACTTTAAATCACTTTCATTAATCTTTTTTTGAAGATATTCAATCTGATCTGAATAGCTGAGATTTTTCATGTCTTCAGCAATTTTTTCTTGACTGGTTTGTTTAAAAGCTAAACAGTCAAAACTTTTTTTAATTGTCGTTGGCTTCATCAATTGTTACCTCTAAAGGAGAAATAATAGTCAAAATCCCGTAGCCATTGAGTAAATTAATTTGATTATAGCCTTTCATTTTATCTAGGCGCACAATATGTTTAAAATTCCATGATATGATTGCAGCCGCTCTAGCTATTGTAGCAGCCGCTACATCAGTAGCATCATTAATAGACTTTGATGTAACAACTCCTTCATTGATATAAGCATCCCTTAACTGTAAAACTTCAGG
>NZ_CAIP01000116.1 GCF_000297435.1 Microcystis sp. T1-4
TTAATCACTGACAATAGAAGTACCATACCCAATCATTTAAAAGATCATTGGAACACGGGAGGTCACACTTGGGGAATTATTTGGTTACGCCCTAGCGGTACAATTAGTCAATGGGCTGAATCAATGATTTTAATCTGGGAATTAACAGAAGCTGAAGAATGGATTGATCGCTTAGATTGGATTCCTTTATGAGGAACTAAGGTGATTTTTCAAACACATTTAATCATTTATTTCGGGGCTTTTTCTGGGTTTCTTAGGGTCTTTTTCTGGGGTATTAGGGGCGGGATTTGGGGCTATTGTCGCAATTTGGGCGGCCATTCTTGTCATTGCTTGACCTTGGGCGAATTCCTGCTGTAGTTGTTCGCTAGAAGACACCAAACGACTTAAACCTTGAATTAAACGAATAATTTCCTGTCGCAGTTGCGGATTACCGGTAATTTCATCCACATCGGAGGTGATTTTCTGAAGATTGGCAAAAGCAGCGCGAGAGGAGTCGAGGAGTTGCTGTAGGGTGACAACAGTGGCAGGATCGGAGAGATAGGCGGTAAATTTACCCAAATTTTCACTTAATTTAACAGCATTTGCCGAAATAGTGTTTAAATTCTCGATAATTTGGCTTTTCTGCACTTCCGTGAGGATCGGATCCAAAGCAGCGAGAGTAGTTTGTAGGCGATCGCTAGTAGTTTTGATACTATCGAGAGTAGCAATTAAACGATTTTGATTAGCTGCCAAAAAAACCCGCAGTTCTTCCGTAGTTTGTCCCACCAAAAGCAGCGTTTTTCGGGCCTCCACTAGGGTAGCGTCTAAATTTCTCAGGCCGCCACTTCCCTGTAAACTTTTCAGTAAAGTAGTCGCTTCCTGACTCAATCCCCCGACACCGGAAAGATCACTAGAAAGGCGATCAAGGGAACCGGATACTTGCGGTAAGGATTCCAGGGATCTCATCCCCGAATTAACTTTACCTAGAGTACCGCTGCGACGAACCTCGCTTAAAGCGGTGGTTGCCTCACCACTAAAGCGATCGAGTCCCCCCAAGGCATTAGCAGCGCGTTGGGTAAAAGAACGAAATCCGGCCACCATATCGGGATCGCTAACTAGATTAGAAATTCTCAGTAAAGATCTGATCAAGGTATTGACATTTAGCGCCGATTGCCCTTGTAAACGGGAACCGTTACAGATAATCACTTCCCCATTACAGTTAGGACTCAAAGGGGGTTCTTTGACACCACCGACGGGTAAAGCTTGCAGGGGAGTAATATCGATCGTGGTTTCACCCACTAAACCGGATTGAATGGCTTCGATGAGGGAATTACTGGGAATTAGGCGATCTGCTGGCGAAATCTCCACTTCTACGGCGACTCCCTCCGGTTCTGGGGTAATTGCCGTCACTTGCCCGATTCTCACTCCCCGATAACCGACGCGGGTTCCCACCATCATGCCACCCACATTAGGAAAAAGGAAGCTGGCTCGATAACTGCGCCCCCCGAAGCTAAAATTACTTAACCAGGCGATAAACCAGATTAATATTCCCCCCGATGTCAGTAACATTAAACCGATACCACTTTGCCGCAGAGTTGGGGAAATCCCCCGTTGTGAACCGCCAGCTTCCATAAATAATTACTCCTCATCTCTACACAGTATCTTACAGGAGAAATCGGGGTATTTCAGCGATCAGTGATCAGTGATCAGTGATCAGTTATCAGTTATCAGTGATCAGATGCGAGTTAAGCTAAGACGCATCTTAACCGCCTATCCTTAGATTAGCTGAATTTCCCCCGACCCTCCCGATGTCGGGGGGGGGCAGGGGTTTGGGGGTTGGGGGGGGTCTTGCAAGAGTGCCTCTTGCCTCGTCTCAACAAGCAATTTAAATGCGCGGGCAGCTTATCAGTTCACTGATTACTGTTTACTGTTTACTGTTTACTGATCACTGAATTGGTCCGTCGATACTGCCGGTAAAAAATTGCTTGAGTACGGGGATTTCGGAGTGATAAGCCTCTTGAGTCGGTCCAACCCATTGAAATTGACCTTTATAGAGAAAAACGATGCGATCGGTGGTATTTTCGATGGTGCTGTGGACGTGGGTGACAATGAGATGGGCCCCACAGGCTTTTTTTACCTTGAGAAGTTCCATAATTACCGTCTGGATGCGGGTAGAAGCGACGGGATCCAGTCCGGCAGTGGGTTCATCGTAAAGGAGAATGTTCGGTCGATCGGCTGCGATCGAGGGATCGCTGATAATTGCTCTGGCTAAACTGACGCGTTTTCGCATCCCTCCGGATATTTCAGAGGGATAGAGGTCGTAGGAACCAGTCATACCCACTAAATCCAGTTTTTCTTCCACTAAATCCCGGATTTCGGCTCGTTTTAGCTTTGAGTGGCGATAGAGAGCAAAACCGACATTTTCCCCGACAGTGAGGGAGTCAAAAAGGGCCGATTGTTGGAAAACTAGACCAACACCGAGGGGATCTTCCCCCTGTTCTACGGTTCTCTGGCGTTTTGTGCCGTAGATGTACACTTCTCCTCGATCGGGGGCCAGTAATCCGGCGACTAAGCGCAAAATCGTCGATTTTCCCGTCCCGGACGGACCGATCACGCCGATCGCTTCTCCTTCGTACACTTTCAGATCGACGTTATTTAAGATTACTTTCTTCCCGAAAGCTTTGGTCACTCCCCTTAATTCGACGATCGGTTCGCGCATCACCATCTAGAATATCTTTACAAAAATGCCCTTTTATTGTAGATCAACGACCCGATCTTTCTTTTTTTTCTTTTCTGGTTTTATGGTTCGCGATTCTATCTGCATTTCGGGAATCTCTCGCAATTCTTCCGCATCTAAGCGATATTGTTCGCAGACAAGACTCAGACGAATACCAGAACAGCTAACGGGATTAACTGAATGGGTGAGATCTCCTTGAAAGAGGATCAAGGTGTTAGCACAAGGACGAATCTGGGCCACGGAACGATTGCCTGTTGCTAGTACCAGTTCCCCCCCTTGAATATCTTTAGGAACCTGCACATAAAGGACGCTAACTAGGAGCGGAGGATCGATTGTTTTACAATAGGAGCGCAGGGAGCGATCGATATGGGGATCGACGCGTGAACCGGTTTGTAGGAGTAAGGGGTTAAGATAAAAAGCGTTGCAGTCAGCTTGTAAACTGCGATCAAGATAGGGTTTAAAATAGGGAAACATTCGTTCGACATCGCTGATTTGTGTGCGTCGAAAAGCGATAGAAAAGCCTTTGGTTTTAACGAAATCTCGATTTAAATTGTTAACTGTGAAGTGGGGACAAGCGAGAATCTGTCCTTGTAGTTCGCTCAGATAACTGGGAGTGAAAGCGTCGGGATATTGGGAATAGTAAGGCACGGATAGAATCAGAACGGTACGGCAATCTTTAGGATACATTTTTAGTCAAACACAAAATCAGAGTTTTTGCCGCTCCCGAATATAGGTTTATTCAGAATCAGCTTTTGTGACTTATAGTCCGTAGATTAATAGTCATCATAGAAGGAAAATGGACTGTAGAGAATTTCAATATCTTCTTTGGTAGTTTATATATGGCAGGAAAGCTAGTCACTGCTGTTGCTGTGACTGTAAGAAAATTGCGGAAGAAACGTAATCTGAGTCAAGAAGCTTTAGGGTATAGGGCTAATCTTGACAGAACCTACATATCTGGAGTTGAAAGGGGAGTAAGAAACATTACTTTGGACTCCTTAGAACAAATTATTTCAGCTCTGGACATGGATATTGTTACTTTTGTCAATACTGTTGCGGAAGAAATTAATGAGTTATATCATAAATAAACATTCTGATACCAGCTTTTTCTCAAAACAAGGTCAGAAAATAACTATGGATAAAGTAATATTTGAGCATTCATTAGTTGAATGTCATTCTGTTGTTAAAAAAATAGTCCAAGATATACCAGTAGATATATTTAGAATTCTAGGTATGAGAAATCTTTCTGCATTTATTGGTGAGCTATTTGCCCTAGAATTTGCCAATAAATCCCAGGGATTATTTATCAACAATCCGCATTAAGACGGCTATCCAGATTTGCTGTTAATGGATAAGAATGGCAAAGTTTTTTTTGAACAACTTTCCCAAGAAAGACGAATGCGAGATAAGTCTCCATTTAGTCCATTTGCTAATGGGGGAGTAGAGGTTAAAGCCACTTGTGGCAGTGTTCCTACACCAAGAGAATTAAAGAAGACTGGAAAAGAAAAACCCGATATGGGAGACACAAGAATCGAGGTAATGAAAAGCTATGATTGGAAGGCTCACCATAGAGAAACTAACAATCTTATTGGCATTCTCTGGGATTTTGAGAATACTATACCTCAAATAGTTGCTGTCTTTTTTTGCAACAACTTAACTGACAATGATTGGGGTAAAATTGTTCAGCCAAAAGAAGGCGGTGGAAGAACAACTAGCGTCTCAATTATGTCACGACAAGGCGTTAAGAAAATGTATAAAAACTGGATTATGATAAAGAATGACGATAGATATATTAATTTTGTCAACAAATATAACAAAGACAATTTAATTTCAAAATAGACAGAGCTGCTCATATTTTTCCTTGATTTGCTCCTCAAGAGAACAATCATCATTGAGGATGGATACTAAATGATCAAATATTTTTTGTAATCCAGCAGGTGGGATACTTTCGCCAATTAACTCTCTAATTAGTTTATCACTAACTCTTTTGTCATCTGCCCGTTTCCATGAAAATGGGTATTCGGTAATTGTGTGAAGAATCATTGCTTCATACAGAGATAATACTCTATTTTGAATAGGATGTAGTTTATTGTCACTACAAGCATAGGAGAGATTTCGTGTAATTGTACTGGCTGGTGCGTCCCAACTCATTCTTTTATAGGCACTGGTATAACCTTTCATCAACCTGTATTTTCCATCTTCTTTCACCCATGGACGAGGAAGAATGTGTCCACATTTAAGGCAGTAAAGGGGGGTTTCTGTACTAGCTCGATTAATTCCTTCATTATTTTTGCGTGCGCTGTGTGTTGGATTACCATTATATCTACAAACAGGGTTAATACATTGATTATCAAATGAACTTTTTTCTTCTGGTGTATTACTGATCCAAAAATATTTTTCTTCATCTAATAGGGGTACATAGTGATATGGTATATCATCTGATTTAGCAGTTTCTGTTCGTTGAGAGTCAAGTGGTGGTAAATGATATATTGCGTCTCGAACAGTTTTCCATCTGGGAAGTTCTAATCCTTCTTTACTATGAGTTGGTTTAGGAAAAAGAGAATTGTTCTTTTTTAAATAATTCTTCAGTTTCTCATTTTTAGTAAATATTGAAATAAGTCGTTGACGATTCTGCGGGACTCCATAATCAGCAAAATCTATAATGCTAATCGAACTTAAAAACTTATCACCAATACGCTGTTTTATATAACATAAAATATTTACCAAATAATCATCTTTCTCGGGAAAGGGTATATAAGTATTTTGCATTTCTGGCACATTTTCCATGACCAGTGTTTCTGCTCCACTAGCCAGAAAAACTTCTAGGGTGGGAATGATTAATAAATTTCTCTGGTCGATTTCATTTTTTGAGCCTTTACGAATAGAATTAAGCAGCTTACCTCTGCCATTTCTAGACATACCTTGGCAGGGAGGAGTCGCAAAAACAATGTCTAAATTTTGTCCAGAGAGTCGCTGCTTTGTTTCTGCGACTATCTCATTTTTTGTATCCCATATATCCCCAATAATCATTAATGATTCTGGGTGGTTAAATTTAAATACTTCTGCACGATCTTTCAATAATTCATTCGCCACTACAACTTCAAATCCCCCAGAGCGAAGAGCCATATCTCCAATTCCACCACAGGCAAATAGACTGATTGCTTTCCTCATCGATTTTCTTACTCCATGTAACTTATAGTCTATAATAATAATTGGCTGAAGGCAACTTTTAAAAATGAGTATCCCCAGCAAACCTGAAAGCGATCTTTCCTGTCAACCCAGTCGCGGTGACAACCCACCGTTTACAATAGTTAAGAACCAACGGCAAGCAAGAATTAACGATGCGGATTTCGATCAACTGGTTACGAGAATTAGTCAAAATTGTCCAATCTCCCCAAGAATTAGCCGAATTATTGACAATTGCGGGAATAGAAGTGGAAGAGATCGAGGATCGCCGAGAATGGGCAAAGGGTGTGGTTATTGGTAAAATTATCGATCGTCAACCCCATCCCAACGCAGATAAACTAAGTGTCTGTCAGGTGGATATCGGTCAGGAAAACCCTAGTACAATTGTCTGTGGTGCGCCCAATGCTAGGGCTGATATTCTAGTTCCCGTGGCTACTTTGGGAACTTATTTACCCAAAATCAATTTAACGATTAAACCGGCTAAATTGCGCGGGGTAAAATCGGAAGGGATGATCTGTTCCCTCGCAGAATTAGGATTAACTAAGGATTCTGAAGGAATCCACATTTTTAGCCAGGAAAATCTCCCTTTAGGTACAGATGTTCGTCCCCTTTTAGGACTCGATGAGGTGATTTTAGATATTTCTCCCACCGCTAACCGTGCCGATGCTTTGAGTATGATCGGAGTTGCGCGAGAAGTGGCGGCTTTGACAGGAGGAGAATTAAGCCTACCAAAAGTGAAATTAGGTGAATTTTCCCCTAAAAAAGATTTAACGCTGGAAATATCAGAAAATAAAGCCTGTCCTGGTTATATTGGTACGGTGATCGAGGGGGTAAAAATTGGCCCATCTCCGCTATGGTTGCAACAGCGTTTACAGGCAGCCGGACTGCGATCGATCAATAATGTGGTCGATATTACTAATTATGTCCTCTTGGAGTGGGGACAACCCTTACACGCTTTCGATCGCGATCGTTTACAAAGTTTTGCCGGAGGTAAATCCGTTACTATTGGAGTCCGTTTTGCCGAGGAAGGGGAAAAAATTATTACTCTTGATGGTCAGGAAAGAAGCTTAAAAGAGCTTAATTTATTAATTACTGCCAATAATAAGCCGGTAGCTTTAGCGGGGGTGATGGGAGGTCAAGATACGGAAGTTAACGAGGAAACCGTTAATCTTGTGCTAGAGTCGGCTTTATTCGATCCGATCGCCATCCGTCGTTCCTCAAAAGCGCAGGGTTTACGCAGCGAATCTTCCGGACGCTATGAACGCGGTGTTAATCCCGCCGCTTTGGAATATGCTTGTCAAAGGGCGCTCGATTTGATTCTAGAGTTAGCTGGGGGAACTGTCAGCAGTCAGGTTAAAGCTGATTATCGTGCCGATCAGTCCAGTCGTTCGATCGAATTGCGTTTAGAACGTTTGCAGCAGCTACTGGGTCAAGTTACCCTAGATAACGGTGCGATCGGTGAAATTCTCGCCGAAGATGTGGAACGGATTTTAGGCAATTTAGGCTGTGAATTGCAGTTAACCTCGAAAAATCCTGTTCTGTGGACTGTGACAGTGCCAGACTACCGTTATCGGGATTTAGAACGGGAAATTGACTTAATTGAAGAAGTGGCGCGACTGTACGGATATGATCGCTTTGTCGATACTTTGCCGGCAAAAACCGCAGCCGGAGGATTATCCTTTGAGGAAACTATACAGCGTCGGGTGCGGGAAGCTTTTCGCGCAGTGGGTTTGACGGAATTAGTCCAGTATTCCCTAGTTAAACCGGAATTAGCGGAAGTTGTCCTCGCTAATCCCCTTTTTGTCGAGTATTCTGCTTTGCGGACTAATCTCCTCGACGGTTTAATCGAAGCGTTTGAGTATAATCAGTCTCAGGGTAACGGTTCCTTAAATGGCTTCGAGATCGGGCGAGTTTTCCGCTCAGAATCGGATAATATCAACGAATACGATGCGATTGCCGGTATTTTCGGCGGTGATTTCTTCTCGGCCGGACGTTGGCTGCGATCGGGTAAAGAGGTAGCCATGACTTGGTATGAAGCAAAAGGCATTTTAGAAGCAGTATTCGATCGCCTTTCGCTGACAGTAAGCTACGAAAAAGATGCCGAAGATGCGCGTTTTCATCCCGGACGAACAGCCTCTTTATGGATTGGTAAACAACGCCTAGGTATATTCGGTCAACTACACCCGCAATTGCGTCAGCAAAAGGGATTAATTGAGGCAGTTTATGCCTTTGAAATCCAGTTCCCGCTCCTGTTAGCAACTCTTAGCGATAGTGCCAAAATTACCCCGCGTTTACAGGTCTATTCTACCTATCCGGGGGCGGCGCGAGATATCGCCTTCTTTGTTTCCACAGATATACCCGTAGATAGATTGACAAAAACTATCAAAAATGCTGGGGGAACTCTTTTAGAAAAAGTCGAATTATTCGATCGCTATCAGGGGCAGAATGTGCCAGAAAATCATTGTAGTTTGGCCTTTAGTTTAGTCTATCGTGCCAGCGATCGAACTTTAACCGATGAAGATGTGGAACCCTTAATGACAAAAGTGCGAGAAGCTTTGGTTAAACAGTTCCAAGTTTCTTTAAGAAGTTAAATTCAGCGATCAATTATCAGTTATCAGACATCGACTTTATAAGTAGGTAGGCGTTAAAAATTATCAGATGCCCCCCTTATCAAGGGAGATCCCCCCGCCTAC
>NZ_CAIP01000115.1 GCF_000297435.1 Microcystis sp. T1-4
AAGCTTAAGTACTCTCATCGAATTTTATTTTAAGTTAATTATTTGCATAACAATTACCGAAGAGCCAATCTTTCTACCATTGATTTTGCCGCTCAAACTCGTTTTCCACCCCTAACCAATCCTGTAACTCGGCTTCAATAGGAGCATCATCAAATAACTCAGCCCAGCCTTCCCTCACCTTCTTTTTAGCACTCAGAATAATTCTTTTTCCATCAACTATCGCCTCAACTTCGTCCAGAAGTTCACACTGTTCCATGATTGCTTGAGGAATTGTAATTGCTTGAGAATTACCGATTTGTACGATTTTTAGCAACATTTTGACGACCAGATAAACATACGATAATTATATCAACTTATACTTATTAGGGAGCGATCGCCCCTCCTCCTCAAAATCGCCCCTCCTCCTCCCCAAAAATGATCGCCCCTCCTCATCCAAATCGCCATTCCCCAAAAATTGCTCCTCCCAAAAACCATCGCCCCTCCCCATCATCAAAAAATGATCGCACTACAAGATCAGCTACAAGCTCGGCGATCGCATTAATAAAAATCCAAAAAATCAGATAATTACGGTGAATAACAATTAATTTAGTGCGTTACTACAAGAGCGATCGCACTTATTGACCTCGCCCTGGCTTACAGTCGGCAAAACTTAATGCCTCTGTGTCTAGAAAACTGGCGATCGCCATCTCAAGGATTGCTTCAACGGGATAATCAATTTCAGTAGCGCGAGCAATCAGGGCATCCTGAATCCAGTCTGGTAAGCACTTTAAAATATTTTCCGCATCCGCAGACGAGATTTGCTCCGAAAGTTTCACTTGCATGGGTTAGGACTCCAGTATGAATTTGAACATTATACGGTGGCTCAGTTGCCCTTCAAATGATCGCCTCTAGTTCTAATAGTAGCGCAGGGTTTTTTGAGTAAGGTATTGTCTGCACCGCAATTCGTACCAGCTATTCTCATTTTGAAACGATTTTGCGTTGTTTCAGCGATCTAGAGATTCGTTAAGAATTATTAACCCCTCTAGGTGCAAGGGTTTTAATGTCATGAAACCTTAAAATGAGAATTGCTATATTTTGAGAAGAGGCCGTTCTCTCAGCAAAAAAATAGATTAAAATGAGTGTGTCAGCCTGATTAACAAGATGAGTTATGCCAACACCGACTATCATCGAAACAGATTTGCGCGAAGTTCTAGCAGAAATGAATCAGAAGCTAGATACAATTTCTAAAGATGTGAATCAAGTACAGATTCGATTGGCTACTGTAGAAACCAAAGTTGATAATGTAGAGAAACGATTGGATTCAATGGATAAGCGATTCGATAAAATGGAATTACAGATAGAAAAGGTAGAAAGCAATCAGGGCAATCAGGTTTGGGCTTTGATTGGGATTTTGTTTACGGCGGTAGTGGCAACGTCTATCCGTTTTGTTTTAACAGCTTTACCCTAGATTTCAAAAGAAAACCTGATCGCGTTTTTAAGATTTAATCAACAAGAAAACAGCGATCACCGTTATCTCAAGTCATCTTCGGTCAGATCAGCATCTTTCAAAATACTCTTAAGAGTACCAATTGGTAAATCTTTATTGCCATGAACAGGAACGGATAAAATAACTTTCATTCCCTGTTTTGTATAAATATAATGACTACTACTAATGCGTTTTAACTGCCAACCATAACGTTCAATAATTTTACAAAGGGCTTGGCCAGAAATAGATTTCATAATGATAATTCGACTAGCTCTTTTTCTGCTTCAATTTCTGTTTCTTGACTTGCAACTTCAAGCCATCCTTGAACTGCATCTTGCAACATTTCTAATAATTGTTCGTAGCTTTCTCCCCAGGTATGACAGCCTGGCAATGCCGGTACGGAACCGCACCAAATACCATCTTCTTGCCAGATTAGAGCTTTAATTTTCATGTTATTTTCAAAATATTTGCCTGATTTTACTATGATAATAGAAAAATACGATATGTGATCGCCATTCCCACATCACCCAAAAACGATCGCCCCTCCTCACTCAAGAAACGATCGCCTCTCCTCCTCATCAAAAAGCGATCGCCCCTTCTCATCCCAAAAAAAACGATCGCCTCTCCTCATTCTCAAAAAGCGATCGCAATCATCATCACAAAAAATGATCGCCCTTTGCCTTCCTATCCCAAGCGGCAGCTTTAAAGTTTAACCAACAAGATGACAGCGAATAACAATCAATTTGGTGTGTTACATTTATAATATAGATATTTCAAGTAAAAATCATTTCACCAACAGATCATGCTTAATTCTATTAACGCATTATTTGACGGAAAGGTCTTTCATCCAGAGCAACCCGTTACATTGAAGGCTAATACTCGTGTCCGCATTATTGTTGATAACTTATCGGATGAAAATAATGAACTCACTTCTTTTTTAGAGACAGCAGAATCATTACAACTAGACGGCCCCTCTGATTGGTCAGAAAATCTAGATAAATATTTATATGGCGAAGAAAAAGAGCATGAACCCTGAGAAATTTCTCGATACAAGTTATGCGATCGCTTTATCTTCATCTACGGACGATTATCATCATAAAGCACTTGCCATTGCCCAACAATTAAAAACTTCAAAAACACCTTTAGTTACAACCAGAGCCATTATTTTAGAGATTGGCAATGCTTTATCTAAACAAAAATATCGCTCTAAGTCAATTAAATTGTTGTCCTCATTAGAAAAGGACAGAACAGTGACAGTTATTCCCTTATCGGAAATTCTTTATCAAAAAGCTTTTCAACTATATTGTCAAAGAAACGATAAAAATTGGGGAATTGTTGACTGTATTTCTTTTATTGTAATGGAAGAGCGTAGAATAACGGAAGCATTAACAACGGATATTCATTTTCAGCAAGCTGGTTTTCGAGCTTTGTTGAGAGATTAATCTCAGGGCAGGCGATCGCCCCTTTTCCTCCCCAAAAAGCAATCGCCCCTCCCCATCATCAAAAAACGATCGCACTACAAGATCGGTGATTGCGCTCCTCCCAAAAATGATCGCCGCTCCTTCTCAAAAAACGATCGCCTCTTCTCATCCCCAAAAAGCGATCACCTCTCCTCATTCTCAAAAAGCGATCGCCTCTCCTCCTCATCAAAAATTGATCGCCCTTTGCGTTCCTATCCCAAGCAATGGCAATTTTAAAATTTAATCAACAAGATAATAGCGATCGCACTTTCAAAAGCCAAAGGAATTGCGGTCTTAAAGTTTGGTAGGTTGGGTTGAGGCACGAAACCCAACGCCAGTTGCGTAAACACCAATCCAATAAATGTTATTCTAACTTGATGCAATACCGTAGAGCAAAAACACCTGGAGCTACTTATTTTTTTACAGTTGTGACATACAATCGTCACAAAATTTTGTGTGAACCTGAAAATGTGGATTTACTACGAAATGCTTTTAAATATGTTATGCGACAACATCATTTTAAGATTGATGCTATTGTCATTTTACCAGATCACATTCATGCTCTTTGGACATTGCCTGAAACAGATGCAGATTTTTCAACTCGTTGGCGATTAATTTAAAGTTATTTTAGCCGTCAATGTCATTCTCAATATCAGGGTAAAATTTCAACATCTCGACAACATAAAGGAGAAAAGGCTATTTGGCAACGTCGCTTTTGGGAGCATCAAGTTCGAGATGGTCGCCAAGGGCGCGCCTACGGCGATCGAGATTTTGTTAATCATCTCGAATACATCCATTACAATCCCGTGCATCATGGATTAGTAAATGCTCCGAAAGATTGGCAACACTCCAGTTTTCATCGTTATGTTGAAGAAGGAATTTATGATCAGATGTGGGGGGCTTCAGAAAGGCTGATCTTTGATAGTGATATTAGTATGGAATAAAATGTAGGTTGGGTTTCGTCGTATCAACCGACAAGATCAACTAAAATTTTTCAAAAATTCGGTGGGTTGGGTTAAGGAACGCAACCCAACAAATTAAAAGATAATGGTGTTAATTCGTTTTGGAAAGGGGATATTTTCTGTGTAGAAATGTTGGGTTTCCTTTCGTCAACCCAACCTACAAGATCGGCGATCGGACTTTCAGCAGTCAAAATGATCGCAGTTTTAAAGTCAACAAGAAGAAGACGATCTCACTCAGGCTTAATACAGTTTCTCTCCCTGATTTACGAGGATTGTACAATCAGATACAGGATATGCAACGCACAATAAAACAAAGCCCTCTTGAATTTGGTCATCATCTAAAAAAGATTGGTCTGATTGATCTACTTTGCCTGACACTAAAATACCCGCACAAGTTCCACAAGCACCTGCTCCGCAACTATATGGTAGATCTAGCTCTAATTTTTCAGCGACATCCAAAATATACTCATCAAGAGGAACTTCAAGAGGAACTTCTATGGTTTCATTAATTCCTTCATCTTCAAAAATCAATGTTACACTATATATGTTTCCAGAACTATTTCTCGGTAGTGTTTTTGCATCAGCTCTTGCAGCTTCTCTAGCTTCTCTAGTTTTTGCAGCTTTTGCAGCTCTTTCAGCTTCTCTCTCATCTTTCTCCTTCAAGATAAGAGAATATATTTTGAGATTATCCTTCTCCATGCTTGATGGGCAACTGCCACTTTGCTGTTTTTTCTCTGTCCTTAACCACTCCTTCGTAGAGAGCGAAACAACATACAATTCGCTTAAAGTTCGAGGTGAAGGCGGGAAACTCGAAACGTACATACGTTCTACCCTAATCTTCTTACTTTCAATCTGCAATGAAAGTTGAACAATATCATCCAAAATCATAAGGGAATGTGCAAGATTTCCCTGCTGTAAAGCCTCCAAATGTTGAGCGTGTAATTTATTAAAACGTTGATAGAAGTCTTGAACATGAGCATTTCGCCAATGACCTTGATGCCAATGATTTTCCTTTAATCCATCGTTGATTTGTTCTGCTCTGTACTCAAATATTTTGATTAATTCTTCTATTCTTCCTGATAATTGATCATTATTATTAATTGTAGTTTGTTGACCTATGACTGTACCCGTATTGCTATTTACGTTAAGATTTACACCTGATTGGGTGTTTTGGGTGACATTAGATATGTTCTCTACTGACTGAATTTGCTGAAACTGAGTGACCAATCTCTCTAAATCTTCCTTAAATTGTCTATCCAGTCGAGACTCATCAATGATTGCAGCTTCCAAAAATCTGTATTCCTGTTTTGCTTTATCAAGGCTTACTCTGCCTCGAAACCGAGTTTTCAGGAAATCTAGAATATCCGTACCAGCTTTTTCTAAAGCCCCACCAGTGGCTTTATCGAGAGCATAAAGAACAATTGTTACTGCTTGAGCGGCAAGTGCAGATATATCCATAAATTTAGTGTTCCTTGTATTTAAAGCTTTTCAAACTTTGCTTACCACCAATTTCTCTTGATCACAACCGAAAAGTCTTTAGGCGGAGCAATCTAATCTATTCATTATACTGACATTTTCTGGCTAGTCAACTCCTAGAGGACAAATAAAGAGAAAGTTTCCGTATATTCACCCTGTAGAAAAGGATATTCAGAAACTTTCCACGATTATGCAAAACCTCCTGAGCTTTGATAACGAGTTAGGACTATTTTAACAACTCGATTTCCCCTGGTCGCCAAGTCTTATCAAACCAAGGCTCAAGCGGGCCATAAAGCCGAAGAATCGTATTCCAACCCGTGCCCGGATTTGTCTGCACCCAATTATTTTCCTTACCCGCAAGCGGTTTCGGCCCGAAATAGATATCCACAGAACCATCGGCATTAACCAAAAGTCCCTTTGTCTGACTACCGACACTGGGAAACTGTTGATCCATCTGAATCTGCGATCGCGTCTGGTTACTGTCAAGAATCACTGACCAGAATAGTAGCACGCTAGGATGTTTTAGCGTAACGCAGAATAATTACAAATTCATCATGATTAAAAGCAAAAAAGCCCGTTAAGTAACTATTTTTTAAGTCAAGACGGCAATTAGCGATCACAATTCCCCCAAAAATGCTCTATACAGTGCTTAATGCTTTGATTTTCGCTATCTCTGTTTCTAAGTTGGGAAGTTTTTGATTATATTTTTGGGCTGTTTCTAACCATAAATCTTTTACCATCAGTAATTCTTGTAGGGTTTCTTCTAAGGTTTCACCCTGAGCCAAACAGCCAGATAGTGCTGGAATTTCAGCGACAAAACCGCCTTCTTCACAGGGATAAATAATAATTGGATAATTCATCTTTAGTTGTCTCCGATGATTTCAAGGACTCGACGAATATAAACAGATTTTACTTTTTTATTATGAACAGGTATGATCAAAATAATATCATTTCTTTTAAAAATGTGATGGCTACCTGTAATTCGATCAAGGGAAAACCCTTCTAATTCTAGCAGTTTACAAATATCGTTGAATCTTGCGTTATTAGGACTATTCTTTAGGAGTTCTAGTAGTTTATCCCTTTTAGACACGAGTGAATGCCATTCAACAATGAGCTTGAGCAGAAATCAATTTTAACCCAAAAGGAGAAAACTTTTAAGTACCTAAGCAAAATTAATTACACATTTCGATAAAGCTTTTGCCTTTTGCCTTTTGCCTTTTGCCTATCCTAACCAAGAAATTAATTTTGCACGACTACTTAACAATACACTTGTTCTAGCATAGCGGTAGTAAGAGATTTTTGGCCGTGATAATAAAGACGACGATTGAGACAACCGATCGATTTAACATAGGTAGATAGGGTTCCTAGATCGTGGGAAATAATTAAAATAGTCATCCACTCATTCAATTCTTGCAACAGGGAAAAAATACTAGCACGCATTTGGGGATCGACACTAGCAGTGGGTTCATCTAAAATCAAGAGACGGGGTTCTACCGCTAAAGCGCGAGCGATATAAACCCGTTGGCGCTGTCCTCCCGAAAGTTCAGCAATCGACCTTTTTTTCAACGCTAACATTCCCACACTATCTAAAGCTTTATCTACCCTTAACTCATCTTTTTTACTATAGCCTTGCCAGAGTTTTTTGCTGCTCAATCTCCCCATTTTCACCACCTCACCCACAGTAATGGGAAATGAGCGATCGCATTCTACAAACTGCGGCACATAACCGACTAATTCCCGACCTTTTTCGACATTTTGCCCCAAAATACTGACTTCTCCCCGCCAAGGTTTAATTAATCCCAGTAAAACCTTAAGGAGGGTAGTTTTTCCTCCTCCATTCGGGCCGATAATTCCCAGGAAATCCAATTCTTCAATGGTTAAATTAATATCTTCGAGGATGGGTTCCTGTTCGTAGCCGGCCCAGAGATTATTAATGGTAATGATCGTTGACATATACAAGCAATTACTGATTTAAAACTGTGGCCATTTTTTGGGAAACTTGTCGCAGGTTTTCACTCCAATTTTCAGCAAAGGCACTGATAGGGATTACCTGTCCCCCAATTTCCCTAGCAATAGTTTCGGCGCTTTTCTGACTAAATTCTGGTTGAGTAAAAATAACTTTAATATTCTCTTTTTTGGCCTGTTTGATTAGTTGACTTAACTGGGCAGCACTGGGTTCATTACCGTCGATTTCGATCGCAATCATCTCTAAACCGTAATCTTGGGCAAAATAGCCCCATTCGGGATGAAATACCATAAATTTTTTGTTTTTAATCCCTGCCAAGTTTTGCCGAATTTCTTGATCTAATGCGTCTAATTCCTGACTGAATTTTTCCAAGTTAGCTCGATAGATAGGTTCCTGACTGGGATCGAGTTTTGCTAGGGTTTGATAAATAGTCTTTGCTTGTGCTTTGACTCGTTTTGGTGATAACCAAATATGGGGATCTAGGGTGTTTTTTCCAGCTTGATGTTTTTCTTCCTTGCTGTGATCATGATCGTGATCATGATCGTGATTATGTTCTGCTGTCAAAGGGATTTTATCTACTCCTTGACTGGTATCGACGATTAACATCTGTTGGTTAACACTGTTTAAGCGATCTTTCCAGGCATCCTCTAAGGATACACCGATTTTAAAGTAGGCTTGCGATTGGGCTGTGGTTTTTAATTGTTCGGGTTTTGGTTCATAGGTGTGGGGATCTGTCCCGGGTTGAATCATGGCATTAACACTGACTCTATCACCGCCGATGCGTTTGACGAAATATTCCTGCGGTACGATACTCACTGTCACCTGTAAGGGTGTCTTTGCTTCCTCTTCCTTGACCGAGGAATCGCTACAAGCTGTTAAGCTGGCTATAGTCAGGGTTAAAGCGATCGCTGTTAACTGGAATTTTTTACCCATCGGATTAACTGAGTCTGATTATGATTCTGATCTTATCACAGTCGGTGAGAATCGTTATCATTCTGAAAATATTTCGGTATAGATGTACTGGTTTTTCGTCCTTCGATCTTTCGCTCCCAATTAAAAAATTTTCTCTTGCTAACTAGGGCTTGACATGATATTATATAGATAATGGAAAATCCGTGCGCCTGCGACCCCCCTCTGGTCAAGTCAAATAAAGCCCAAAAAAATTAACCCCAAAAAGTAGTGGGTGAACTGATAACTGATACTTGCTAAGACTGCACCGGAGCAGGGAGAGGAAGCCTGAGCATTTGTACTAAAAATCCCAAGAGGCAGTATAAAAAATTCAGTAGAGCTTAACTAGAGCTTGCTGAATAAATCTAAAAACCGTGTTGGGTAAGACTTTTAGACTTTTTGGGAAATCAAAAAGTACCGGACATGAGAGTGATCGGGGGGAAAATTAAGTAATTGACCCCCTCAAAATCGGTAAAACCCCACACCCCACACCCTGTCCCCACGAAAAACTTTTTGCCGCAAACCCTAACTAAAAACCGAGTGCCGAACACGAAAAAATGACTTTTGCCTCCGTTATTCGCAACATTGAAAAATCGCCATTAACTGCCGAACTTATCCAAAAACTGGAGAAAAATGGCAATTTAACCCTAACCGGCCTTGCCCGCTTACCGAAAGGATTAATAGGCACAGCTTTCGCCCGTTGTCAAGGAAAAAATCTTTTAATTATCTGTGCCAATCTGGAAGAAGCGGCACGTTGGGCGGCACAATTAGAAGCGATGACGTGGAAAGGTGTTTTCTTTTATCCCACCTCGGAAGCTTGCCCCTACGAGAGATTTAATCGGGAATCCGAGATGATTTGGGGACAGATGCAGGTATTATCGACAATCAGTCATCAAGAGGCTGGAATGGCGATCGTTACCACCGAAAAGGCCCTGCAGCCCCATTTACCCCCTAGAGAGGTTTTCGAGAAATATAGCGATAATTTTGAGGTAGGAAGGGTTATAGAAGCCAAAAACCTCGATCTAACCCTAGCTAGATTAGGATATGAACGGGTTTCACTGGTAGAAACCGAAGGACAATGGAGTCGTCGCGGCGATATCGTTGATATTTTCCCAGTTTCGGCAGAATTACCGGTCAGGTTAGAATTTTTCGGCGATGAATTGGAAAAATTGCGAGAATTTGACCCTGCCACCCAAAGATCGCTCGATTCTATCCCCAATCTGCTTCTTACTCCCACTAGCTTCGCGGCGATGATTGCCCCTTCTCTCCCCCCGACAGTGGCCGATTATCTGGAGGCCGAAGAGCGAGAAAAATTGGCTAATGGCATTTATCCAGAGGGAATTGAGCGATTTTTAGGCTTGGCCTTCCGTCAACCTGCCTCTTTATTGGATTATCTCCCTGAAAATACCCTTATTGCCTTTGATGAACTGGAAAGCTGTCAAGCTAGAAGCGATCGCTGGATAGAATATATTGGGGAACGCTGGCAAGAGATAGAACCAGCTTTACCGCAAATTCACCGTTCTTTTGGCGAATCTTTGGAAATATCGGCCAAATTTCCCCATCTCTACCTCTCAGAAATAGACGATCACCTCTCCGAAAATAGCCTTAATCTCTCCAGTCGTCCGATTCCCACCAATCCGGGGCAATTCGCCAAACTAGCGGAAATTTTACGGGGAAAAAGAGAGATTTATAGCGGTATTAAAGTAAATAAGTACGCTACATGGTTAATATCTGCCCAACCCTCCCGCACAGTCTCGTTATTACAGGAACACGACTGTCCGGCCCAATTTATCCCCAATCCCCTTGATTTTGGGGCGATCGAGCGATTAATCATTCAAAACACCGCTACAGCCCTAAAATACTCAGGATTAGCTGAATTAGAAGGTTTTATCCTACCCACCTATCGCATAGTCGTCGTTACTGATCGAGAGTTCTTCGGACAACATCTTCTAAATACTGCTGGTTACGTCCGCAAACGTCGGCAAGCAGCCTCGGTACAGGTGGACGTGAACAAACTCCGTCCCCTCGATTTTGTAGTACATAAACACCATGGCATTGGGCAGTTTATCAAACTAGAAAAGCAGGAAAGCACAATTAGCGGAATAGTGCAAGGTCGAGATTATCTAGTTATTAAGTATGCCGATGGATTATTGCGGGTTCCTGCCGATTCTGTTGATAATCTCTCCCGTTATCGTCATACAGGTAATCAAGAGCCAGAATTACATAAAATCTCTGGCAAAGCGTGGGAAGCGACGAAAGCTCGCGTCAGGAAGTCGATTAAGAAGTTAGCGGTTGATTTAATCAATATTTACGCCCAACGGGCCAAAAAATCGGGTTTTGCCTATCCTATGGATAATCCCTGGCAGCGGGAGTTAGAGGATTCTTTTCCCTACCAACCCACTGCCGATCAATTAAAAGCGATACAGGATGTGAAACGGGATTTAGAAAGCGATCGCCCGATGGATCGCTTAGTCTGTGGGGATGTGGGTTTTGGTAAGACAGAAGTGGCGATTCGGGCTATTTTTAAAGCTGTCACCACGGGTCATAAACAGGTGGCTTTATTAGCACCAACAACGATTTTAACCCAACAACATTATCACACCCTAAAAGAACGTTTTGCTCCCTATCCCATTAATGTGGGTTTATTAAATCGTTTTCGCACCAATTCCGAGAAAAAAGATATCGTCCAGCGCTTGAAAACGGGGGAATTGGATATAGTAGTGGGTACTCAGTTGTTATTGAGTAAAGCGGTGGAGTTTAAAGATTTAGGATTATTGGTAATTGATGAAGAACAGCGTTTTGGTGTCAATCAAAAGGAAAAAATTAAGGCTTTTAAAAGTAATATTGATGTGTTAACCTTGAGTGCGACACCGATTCCCCGGACTCTTTATATGTCCCTTTCTGGGGTGCGAGAAATGAGTTTAATTACCACACCTCCCCCCTCTCGTCGTCCCATTCAAACCCACCTTTCTAGTTATAATTCTGATGTGATTAGAACGGCAATTCGCAACGAATTGGATCGGGGGGGACAGGTTTTTTATGTATTACCCAGAATCGAGGGGATTGAAGAAAAAGCGGCAGCAATTCAAGGGATGATTCCTGGTGCTAGAATTGCCATCGGCCACGGTCGTATGGATGAGTCCGAATTAGAGACCACCATGTTAGCATTTAATAATGGGGAAGCGGATATCTTAGTCTGTACGACTATTGTGGAGTCGGGGTTAGATATTCCCAGAGTTAACACGATTATCATTGAAGATGCCCAAAAATTCGGTTTAGCGCAACTCTATCAACTGCGGGGACGGGTGGGGCGATCGGGAGTACAAGCGCACGCTTGGTTACTGTATCCAGCCAAGGCAGAACTAACAGAAACCGCTCGGGAAAGATTAAAGGCAATTCAAGAATTTACCCAGTTAGGATCGGGGTATCAATTAGCGACTAGAGATCTGGAAATTCGCGGCGCTGGTAACTTATTGGGTGCGGAACAATCAGGACAAATGGAAGCGATCGGTTTTGATCTATATATGGAAATGTTACAGGAAGCTTTGCAGGAAATTCAAGGTCAAGAAATTCCCCAAGTGGAGGATACCCAAATCGATCTGAAATTAACTGCATTTATTCCTAACGATTATATATCCGATCCGGAGCAGAAAATGGATGTCTATCGGGCGATCGCTACTGCCAATTCTCAGAAAAATTTAGGACAAATTGCCGCCGATTTAGTCGATAGATACGGGGGAATTCCTTCACCGGTGGCACAATTATTTAAGGTAATCGAGTTAAAACATCTGGCTAAATCCCTCGGTTTTTCCCGCATTAAACCCGATGGAAAACAGCATATTATCCTCGAAACTCCCATGGAAGAGCCAGCGTGGAAATTATTACAAGAACACCTACCCCAACATATACAATCACGCTTTGTTTATAGTCCCAAACAGGTGACAGTTAGGGGTTTAGGATTGGTAAAACCACCACAGCAGTTAGATAGTTTATTGGACTGGTTAGCTAAATGTAAAGATGGTTTACCGACGGGCAATTAGATGGGGTCCACTCTAGATCTTTGCCGGGGTGTGTCTGGAAGAGGTTCTTTCCAGTAAGTAGGGTTGGCTGAAAAAGTTTGTTGGTGGGCTTAGGAGTCAGGCTTCGGCCGTAAGCTCAGCGTTCGACAAAAGCTCACGCGGCTCGACTGATCTCGCCGAACGTCCGAAGTCTCGCCGAACGTCCGAGGTCCGAACGGAGTAGGGAGTTTCAGGCTTTGTTGCCCTCCTTCTTTGTACTGATTTATGTACTATAAAAAGGATAATGCCAGGTTTTTGAATGTCCCAATCCTATTTTCGCAGCATGAACATCGGATTTTAACAGGTCAAAAGCCTTATTTTAAAAGGGTTTTACCATTATTCAGCAAGCCCGACTTAGAGATCTCCATTTTCTAAATATCTCCGTAAATCTTTGGTGCGCTGCTCGGTGACATCTGCCAAACAATTACTGTAAATCATGGGAGCTATAGAGCCTCCCTCAAACTCACTTCTTTCAAATTCGCAACTGCTGTCTCTAAACTTAATCCAAGCTTGTTGGGCGGTAATTAATTTTTGTTTGCGAGCAGCTGACAGTTTTGGCAGTAGTTGTCGATAAACTTGATTTAACTTGCGATCGGCGTTTTGATAGGCTATGCCAGCACAAATGTTCATTTCGCTTTGAGTCTGGGGATTGTTACAGTTAGGGCGTTGAGCTAGTTGCAACTCCGTCGCTCCAGATGTGGGACTTGCAATGCCAGGGGTAGTCATCCCGACGGCCAATAAACTGGCTATGCTTAATACGGTTAGCGAAAACTCGCCCATGGCCATTTACTCTAATGATGGTAAGAATAGGATAACAGAAATGCGATCAAAGCGATCGGACGGAAAATCAGTTTGTTTTGGCTGAGTTTATTTCTTAGGTGAGGATATTGTCTGACCGTTATTGAGAATATCGGGAATCGGTAACTAAAAAACCCAGACGGGAACTCTTTTGTAAGCGGGGGTTCCACAGCGAGGCTTGATTTTAGCCTTGAATAAAATATTGGCTTCGGGGTAAAACATAAAGCCAACCCCCTCGCGAATCGGACCGAAAATAAGTTCGATATTTTCTAATTTGCCGGCATCTCCTTGGACGGTGACTCTTTGATGTTCTTGAAGGCCCGCTTTTTTGGCATCCTCGGCGTTCATTAATAAACAATGACGGTGGGGCATTCCCCAATATTTATCGCCCACTTGATAAACGACGGTCTTATGTTGTCCATAACTGCGTCCCGTTCCGAGAATCAGGGCAATTCCGGGGGCATTCTAAATTTTGTTCGATCAAAAATTTTTGTAATCCGACGAATAGGGCGGTGTCGCTACCCGGAATCGGCTGTAGGTAGAGAGTAGAAATATCGGAACCGCCCCGCAATAGGGATTTAATCGGAAAAGCGGGCGAGGAGAATTTGACCAATCCGATTTCAATTTGCGGGTTAATAATAATAATTTTACCGCCGCGATCACGAATTTGAATTAATTCATTGATCAGGCGGGGATGATTAGCGGGGGCGTTAGAACCGATCAATACCACACAATCGGCTTGTTTTAAGCTTTCCAGACTGACCATCGAAGTTCCGGAGCCGAAAACCTGTTTTAATCCTACGGTGGAGGCGGCATGACAGAGATCGGAACAATCGGCTAAATTATTACTTCCCAATGCCAGGAAAAATAATTGTAAGAGATAGGCGGCTTCATTAGAAGAACGTCCCGAACTATAGGAGGCAATGGTCTCGGACGGTTGACGAAAAGCTTGTTCGGCTAATCGATAAACTTCTTCCCAGCTAATACGTTGATAGTGACTTTCTCCGGTTTTTAAGAGGACGGGATAACCGAAACGACCCAAAAAGCCCAGTCTAAACCTTACGATGAGGCCGTTGAATTGTTGGTCAAATTAAGAGACTTAGCCGAATATCAAAACCGCTTGCCCGTTTTCCAAGAGCGTCTGAACCAGATTTACGAACAGTACAGTAACCGTTCGGGATTGAAGAGGAGGTTACAAGAAGTAGGACTTACTGACAGTAAGTGAATCGCTCTTGAATTTTCTATGTCTCGGATAATTTCAACATGAATTAAACAACCATGTTGAGTTTGTTGTCAACCTTCGGAGATAATCAGGTATTGATTTATGTCCATTTTTTTAAATTCCAAAAGTGTTAAGAATTATGTGCGATTGCCCCACCTCTTGACTAAGTAGGTAGAGCAAGTTTCTTTGTTCTATGTTAAGATATTGAGGGCTTCGTTTTTGGGTCTGATTTGTTGTTGTATTGATCGGACAGTAAATGATGAGCCTTTTTCTGTCAACTCTTGAGGTTGATGCGTTTCATTGTTGAAGGCGAACCGATGAAATATTTATTAACAAAATCACTAATTGCCACGGCGGGAATTAGCTTCTTCACTCTCCTTTCTCCTTTCAAAGCCCTAGCGGCCACCTTCGATAGTTTTCAGGTATTCGGCGATAGCTTATCGGATCCGGGAAATTTATATCGACTAACGGGCAATTCTTACCCGCCTAGTCCCCCCTACGCGAACGGGCGCTTTTCTAACGGTTCGCTCTGGATCGAGTATTTACAGCAGGATTTCGGACTGCCGAATAGCGCGGCGCTGAATCTTGCCTACGGCGGAGCCACCAGCGGCCAGGAGAACGTGGCCGAACTCTTGTTCGAGGGGGATTTTCCAGGATTACTCGACGAGATCGGCGCGTTCGCCGCGAACCCGTCTCTATCAACTTTCGACGCTCGCGATCTCTTCGTCGTCTGGGCCGGAGCTAACGACTATCTTTTCGGTTTTAGTACCGACCCCGATGTCGTAGTCGGTAACATTATCGCCGCGGTTCAAACTCTGATCTCCCCCGCGGTCGGGGCGAAAACGGTGATCGTTCCGAATCTACCAGACCTCGGGAAATTACCCAGTCAGGCGGGAATATCAGAGATGACTGATCTAGCCCTAGAGCATAATCAGAAATTAGCCACGGCGCTTCAAGTCCTCCAAAACGCTCCCTCGACCGCGGCCACTCTGATCCCGCTAGATATCTACTCTCTCTTCGAGAACACCTACAACGATCCGTCTCGCTACGGTTTAACCAACGTCATGGACGCTTGTTTGAATACCACTACCGGGCAGATCTGCGCCAATCCCTCTGAGTATCTTTTCTGGGACAGTTTTCATCCCACGACCGTAACCCATCAAGCGATCGCAGGTCTCGCCTCGACAACCCTCACCAGCATTCCCGAACCGGACGCGACAGGTGCGATCATTATCGTCGCTTTTGTCGGTTTGGGTGTTAAAGTGGCGCAGGTAAGGATGAAACAGCCCTGCTCTCATACTAAATCCGTTGAGTATAGGCTACATATCAGTAGAGGCACTCTTGCAATAGGTAAAAGCGGAAATAAATAATCAGTTTTTAATAACCAGATTTAGTATTATGGGGTAAGCCTTCAAGCGATCGCTAACTAACAGAAACCCGAAATTTGAGTTTTTATTAGAAAAAAAGTTAGCGATCGCTTGTCAAGCAAGGGTTTGAGAATCTGGATTCGGTCAGGGATTTGCGAAAGTTCCAGAAGAGCGTTAGGGACTTGCGTATTAATGAATTACCGTCTAGACTGGAAAAGCAACTTGTTGCCCCCACTTTCGACTATGGTAACTGAACTGACTGAAAAAATCAAATCAAGCTTGAAAGATGCGGCAAAAAAGCTGACAGGTTTTAAGAAAAGGGCTTTTATGGCGCAAGTAACCATAGACTATTTTAACTCTTCGCCGCGCCGGGCTGAAACAGAATTGGGATGGTCTAGACAGGCAATAGCAACGGGATTAAAAGAGCTAGAAACTGGGATTATTTGTGTTGATAACTATCGTGCTAGGGGGAGAAAAAAAACGGAGGAACTGCTGCCAAACTTAGAGGAAGATATTAAGAGTTTAGTGGATATTTACTGGCAAGAAGACCCTAAAATTCAATCAACTTTTGCTTTAAAAAAAATTAGTGCCAGAGCGGTAAGAGAGGCATTAAAAGAAGAAAAAGGCTATTCAGATGAACAATTGCCTTCCCGTCAAACTATTGGAGATATTTTGAATCGAATGGGCTATAGTTTAAAAAAAAAGAAAAATAAAACCGCTCAAAAAAATCACAAAAACTGAGGAAATTTTTGACAACATTAAGATAGGCAATTTATCTGTCCATGGCAAAGCCCGCCATTTATAACCTTTAAAAGCCGATGACCATGATAGTTAATGGACTGCTGTTTTAGTCCCTTTAGGAATTCTAGATGTCAGTGGAGAACGCCTGTGAATTTACTTTGTTAAATCGGCTGAAACCTCAGATTTTGTAGTAGATTGTTTAGAGTTGTGGGGGCAAGAAAATCAAGTAATCTATCCAGGGTTAGAAGAATTATTAATTGATTTAGACGGAGGAGTAGCCACTCGCAGCAACCGCAGCCAATTTATCAAAATAATGGAAGACTTTGCCCAAAAAAAGCAGTTGCAAATACGGCTGATCTACTACTGGCTTTACCATAGTAAATATAATCCAATTGAAAGGTGTTGGGCAGTCTTCGAGAACTATTGGAATGGGGCAATTTTAGGTTCAATTGATGCGGATCTTAATTGGGCTTCTAATATGACTGGGAAGGGCATAAAGCCTCTAGTGCATTTGGTAGAAGGAACTTATGAAAAAGGGGTTAAGGTTTTGGCTAAAGAACTAGAACAATTGCCACCTTTCAACGCAGCGTTCTCAAACTTTGCCCAAATGGGATGTGACGGTTCTCCCCTCCTAGCTGGCATCTTATTTTTACGCAATTTCCTAACCATCCCTCGATCTTTGGCCCTATTAACCGAACCGACAAAAACTGGCAGTGCCAGCGGTTCCAGCAAACCACCTTTAAAAGAATTGGGTAAACATCCCGACGAGGGGGAATCGGTGGGATTGTAGGACGGTCCCTAGGGAGTTTATATACTTTGCACGGCAAGACCAACGCTAAGATTCCAGAGGGAGAGACGGCCGAAACCCTCACCCTAGAACGAGCTTTAGTGGCACTAGCGACCAAGACAACCGCCGCCCAGAAAACCACCCCCCAGAAAACTACTTGCCCAGGCCGTCGGTTTCCGATTCCTGTTCTACAAGAGAGGCAATCACCCCCCTGACTTTTTCCTGCCAATTATCGATCTCTTTCAGCTTGGCATATTGAGAGGGCGGCAGCCTTAACGTCAGTTTGGCGCTGCAAGGCTCTTCTCTCTCTGTGGAGAACTGGTGTTTTACTAGGTCGGGGTTGCCCCCTGGTCTTCCTCTCATCTCATCTTTCCTCCTATTCTTAGCCTCAGTCTAGCATGACGACAGGATATAAAAGACCTCTTGCAAAAATCAAAAATCTTCCGTTAGGTGAGGAGTCAGGAGCCAGTAGTCAGGAGTCAGGAGAATTAAGATGGTCTATTTAGGGTTTGCGGCAAAAAGTAGGGGCGAAGCATTCGGGCAATAACCTATCGCTGAAACCGTAGATTTTCTATCCGAATGCTTCGCCCCTACAGGACGCAAGCGCCGATCAAGATGCAAGGTTTTTGAGCCACTAGCTGGAAAATCTTGCAGCTGCTTCACCAAAAAAGCACCAAACCCCTTAGCTCGTCTATATTTCACATTTATTCAGCCAACCCTAATTATGTAAGAGGGTTAAAGTTCTGTAAACTTTAGGCCAATATCCTGCTTATAGCAAGACGGCAAGCTATAATAAAATTAATGGAGTTAAAGAACTCGCATCAAACGGGGGGGGGACAACGGCGAAATTGCATCCCCCGACGCTCACTAAGTAATGAGGTAATAAAAACCTTCAACTATTACACCGCCACTGCCACGATGATCAAAAGACATCCGATGGCAGCCTAGAATCATCTGTAATTGACTTTGATTAACTGGTCAAGTACGATGATGATACATAGACAACCAATGAATGTCAAGCTGTATCCCTAACAGGGGAACAGTCAAACTAAGAGCCATATAAGGTGCAAGTCTCAAGTACGGTTCTGAATGGGAAGGGAGGTGGGTGACGACCTTCTCGACCCCTGATTGACAGTTTAGACAATCTGACTCACTTGAGAAATAGGGTTTCGGGGGATTAATTCCCTGACTAGAGTTAGAAATATCCGATCATTTGCGTAATCTGTAGTTAAGATCGAAGAAAAGCCAGTAGTTTTCAAGAAAAACGGAGGGGTTGAAAAGTGAAATCAAGAGGAAAGGGGATACAGTTAAAACTGCCGTCGTCCGAGTCGGGTTTCTCGATGTTAGAAGTGGTCATTGCCATTTTAACTATTACCGCTTTCTTAACAGGAACCTTACAGTTAATGGCAGTGAATGCCTTATATAAAGTTCGGGCTGAAAGACAAGCTAGAGCTAACTTTTGGATACAAGAAGACTTCGAGAATGTCAACGCTTTAGCTTCGAGTTTAGATGTGAACTCCAGTCCTGTCAACCCCTACATCACCACAGATGTATGTACAAATGTCAATCAGGGTTATGCCACAGCTTTAAGAAGACAACTAACGACTACTCTCCCCCCCACCACCCCCACGGGGAAACAATTAGTAGAGACAAGAGCAATTGTCGGTAAAAACTATTCTCTCTCTCGAACTTTTCCTGATGATGACGCAGCCCAGTCCGCTCATCCCCATCGTCTTCGTATAGAGTATGAAGTGAGATTAGCTGATGATCAAACTGCTGACGATTACCCCAACCAAGAAAATGTTATTGCCGAAAGTTCTGTCGAGGTGATTCCCGATGCGTCGTTTAAATGTCCATATTAGTAGCAACACGAGAAATTGTCGGTAAAGACTATTCTCTCTATCGAACTTTTCCTGATGGTACCGACGCCCAGGCTGCTCATCCCCATCGTCTTCGTATAGAGTATGAAGTGAGATTAGCTGATGATCAAACTGCTGACGATTACCCCAACCAAGAAAATGTTATTGCCGAAAGTTCTGTCGAGGTGATTCCCGATGCGTCGTTTAAATGTCGATAAAAATCAGGGTTTTACCCTGTTAGAAATTTTGATAGCTTTGGCAATTACGGGAATTCTTGCCGCCTTAACCCTACCTAATTTATTAGCTTGGTTAAATAGCAATAAAGTCCAAGAAGCCACCGATTCTATACAATCAGCCCTACGGGATGCCCAAAAACAAGCTATCCGTCGAGGGAGAAGTTGCACGATTAATTTTACTAACGGGATTGGCACTAATCCCACGGTTTACCGGCAAATAAGCGCCAGTGAACCGGGTTGTTTAGTGGCGACTAATACTAATGGGGGTTCCCTAAGTCTGCCGCAGGAAATATTTATGGTGGTGGATAATTTTCCAGATTTTCCCCCTGATAGCGGCAGTCCGGGGGTGCAGTTTTCCTTTCGGGGCCATGTGCCGGGGTTAAAATTTACTACGCCGGACGGTCCAGCGATAATCGTATTATATCCCGCCGCCAATGCCTCCGCCGCGCCCTATCCCAACCAAGAAAGAAAGTGTATAGTTATCGCTTCTCTGCTAGGAATAGTTAAACAAGGCATTTATGACGGCGATCCTCTAGAGCCGCTTGATGCCAATAATTGTCAAATCGGTCTGGATGGAACCCAACCACCCTAATCAGCTTCTCAAGGCAACACACTCCACTCCGGTGCAGTCAATCACCCCGTGCAGGATCGCAGAATCCAACCCAGTAAGACTCCGATACCACCAAAGCGGACAATTTGCCAAAAAACCTCCCCCAGCAGTCCGCGACGGATTCCTTCCCAGAATAGACGCTTTAATTCCCCTTCTTTAAGTAAATTGCTTTCTAAAATTACCTCTAATTCTTGAATCTGTTCGCGAATTTGCACCAATTCCTTTTCTAGTTCAGGTAGGGGATTTTCCCGCCATTGGGGTTCTATTTGGCTAAATTGTGCCTCTAGGTCTTTTTTTTGCTGTTCTGCTTCGTTGATCTGTCGATAACGGTCTTTTAGTGATGCGATCGCCGCTTCGACTTCTTCAATCGCTTGGGTAAATTCCGCCGATTCATCGCTAGGGTATGGGTTTTCTTCTAAGGACATGGACTCGATCCGATTGCCTGCGTCTAAACTATAGTTATAGACGATTTTACGGTTTTACGAAACCTTTTGATTATGATTCCATCCCCTGTCTCTTCCTCATCTCAGACTATTGATGATCTATCTACTTTGGAATTGGCGCGGATTTTGGCGGAACGTTTGGCGATCGCACCGATTGACTGGCATCGTCTGAAGTCCCACCGTAATGCTCGGGCCGCTGAACAATTAGGGACGGCTTTGGTGTTTTTATTAGATAATCAGCCAGAAGAAGCACTTCCTCGGCTACAACAGGCTACAGGCTGGCTCGATCGCTCGATTTCTGCGCCTCCCTGTCCTTCTCACGGTCATGGTCATTAATTCAACCAGCGTTCCTGTTTAATTTGCTTACAAAGTTTCAGTTGGGTTCCTTCTTGATTCCAGTGAACTTGGTCGAAGATTTGATATAACATACACAGTCCTCGGCCATTTTCCGCTTCTTCGGGGGGAAAATCGGGACAATCGCAACTACAGCCATGATGGTGACAACCTGGGGTAAATCCACAGCCTTGGTCGGTAATTACCCAAGAATACTCGTCTTTACTGCTAGAAAATTGGACGACCACGGTTTTGGTGGGATCGAGATGATTGCCGTGTTTAGCGGCATTAACTAAAGCTTCTTGTAATCCTAATCTAATTTCTGGTTCTAATTCTTCCGGAATACTAGCGGTCAGTAAATCTAAAATCGGACAAAGATACAAGGTGGAAGCGAAACTCATGGTGTTCCAGCTTCGTTTGCTTGTGGGCAGTGAAATAGCAATCACGCACTTTACCTCTAGCTTATATTCAATGACTGTTCTCTTACAGAAAGATTAAGGTCTCTTAACCGTCGATCTAGATGATTGCCATACCTAATGAGTCATGTTTTATCCCTTTTGTGTCTCTGAGATGGATTAGATATTTTTATGATTGATCTACAAACCAATCGAGAATCAAGGCAACTTTGAGCGAGTAATTAATCAAAAAAGTAGTTGACTGGAAAGGCTGCTAATATGCTATTATCCTTAACCGTTGACTTTTCAGCTATAAACGACCAAAGTGTCAGGTTTTGCCTCCTATTTCACCCTACCATATTCGCTGTTTTTTGTCCAAGAAAAGCGGCGCATTCAACGTGGGGAGTTTGGGGAAAGAAATCGGCTGTTTGCACTTCTAGCAGTTGATAATCGCCTGTTTTACAAAGATATTGCAAGTCTCTGGCTAAAGTTGCACTTTGACAACTGATATAAACTATGCGTTGACTTTGCAGTTGTAACAAACTATCAAGGACAGATCGATCGCAACCTTTGCGGGGCGGATCGAGTAGAATAATGTCGGGTTTAACTGTCAGTTGCGGTAAAGTTTTTTCTACTGCCCCCAAAATAAAAGTTGTGTTGGTAATATTATTTAATTGGGCGTTAATCTTGGCTCGATCGAGGGAAAAGCTATAGGATTCTAGTCCAATCACCTCTTTAACCCGTTTAGCGAGGGGTAAAGTAAAAGTACCGATACCACAGTAGGCATCAATAAGAATTTCTTCACCTTTAAGCTCTAATTTCTCACAAATAACCGCCAATAAAGCTTCAGCAGCCTCTGTATTAACCTGAAAAAAGGTATCGGCAGCCAATTGATAGGTTAATCCGGCGAACTTTTCGGTAATATAATCCCTTCCGGCGATAGTTGTGGTCTGAGTGCCAAAAATAGCATTACCTCGATCGGGGTTATAATTGACGGTTACACCGACTAAATTGCCGTATTTTGCCAGCCATTGCCGCGCCTGGGTCTCAATTCCCTGTAAATTATTATCGGTACTAATCAGGGTTAATAAAACTTCTCCAGTGTGGCGGCCAATTCTTAGAGATAAATGGCGTAATTGTCCTTGATGGGTCTTTTCATCGTAAATTGACCAGCCTTGCTCCTGAATATCCTGTTTTATCTCTGCTAGAAACGGATTTAAAGCCTGATCTTGAATTGGACATTGATTGAGATTAATCAGATGATGGCTGCCGCGACGATAATAACCCGCTTGCACATTGCCGGTGGGGGAAAATCCGAGGGGATAGGTAGCTTTATTGCGATAAGCGAGGGGAGAATTACCGGTGAGGGGAGGATAAACCAAAGGATCGGTAAAACCACCAATTCTGGTTAATACCTCTTGTACTTGCTCTTTTTTGACCTGAAGCTGAAATTGATCCTCGATGTGTTGCCATTGACAGCCACCACATTTATCGGCAACGATGCAGCGGGGCCGGATACGATGGGGAGAAGCTTGTAGAATAGTTTGTAGTTTGCCGATCGCATGACTTTTTTTGATATAGGTGATGCGAGTTTGAATGCGATCGCCAATAACCGTATCTGGCACAAAAATCACCTGTCCTCGGTATTTTCCCACACCTTCGCCCGTATGGTTGAGGTCGGTAATCTCGATCTCGATTAAATCACCTTGTTGCATAGTTAGGGAAACCAGTTTTCATCCAGGGTTAAGACTGTCGAGCTTTCTGATTCTAACAAAAGGTTTTGACAAAATTACCTTGACTGTGAGTTGTCCTCAGAATCAAGGGATTATTGTTTGAGTATAAATACTCATTGACAAACACATTTGATCTTTGTCATGCTACCAGTGGAGATTAGTATATCGATATACCTATTTTTTGTATATTCTTATACTCAAAAACTTGGAACCAACAGTTTTTAGATAAATTACTTTCTCTTGCTAGTGTCATCAATCAAATGTCAACCATAATCAACAATAAAGAAATTCGAGTATTTGGCATTAAAAGAAGTGGTAATCATGCGATTATCAATTGGATTTTTTCCCAGATACCTGGTCAGGTAGTTTTTGCCAATCACTGCTATTTAGCAGGAAAGGAAATTCGTATTTACAAAGGTACAGGAAGAATTGACTGCAAGGGGATTAACTACTGGGATTTTAAGAAAAAATACTTCTTTTTTGAGAGAAATCCTTTCTTTAATAAAGAAATTGTCACTTATTCAAAAAATGATCAACGCTTTAATGGTCAAAAGCTCAAACAACATCCCAAAGAGGCGATAATTGTCAGCTTTGAGGAAAAAGATATTGAAAATTTCAGCGATTTGATGGATCGCTATCATGAGCAGTGGGTAGGCAAAAGTCAAGAGGTTTTTTCTATAGTTATTCTGCGGGATCCTTTCAATGTATTAGCCAGCATTTATCAAAAATGGGGCAAAGAAAACTTAAAAAATATTGCTGTTCTCTGGGAAAAATACGCTCAGGTTTATCTAAGTTACCAAAAAAGTGCTGATCGCTATCGTTTGGGAATCAACTATAATCAATGGTTAACAGATGTCAATTATCGGCAAGCAATTACAGAAAGACTGCAAATTCCTTTTGATGACTCGAAAAAAGAGTTAGTTGCCGATTTTGCTGGTGGTAGTTCCTTTGATGGCTTATCCTATCAACAAGAAGCGCAGAAAATGGATGTTCTTAATCGTTGGCAAACCTTTCGAGAAGATCCCGAATATTATAGTCTTTTTAATAATCCTCAACTGCTGAAATTATCCGAGGAGATTTTTGGTATCATTCCGGGTACTGAGGATTTTATTGCTTCTTTCCAGAAGAACCATTGGAGAAATCTCCCAAATAAATTCCTTTAAAATCCTAGATCGGCTTTGGCAATTTTGGCCGCCGCTAATACTTCCTCATCGGGTAATTCTCGCCAGTCGGTCGCACCTATTTCAGCATAGAATTTTTGATCGTAGGCGCGAGTACGAATTACTACCGGCATAGGGACCGCATGACCTAAAACTAAAGCTTGTTGTTTTGAGTCTAATTTCGCTAAAACTGATCGCAAACTTCCCCCTCCAGAAACTCCAGTAAATATGGCTTCGATGTCCTTTTCATCGTTTAATAAACAGGTGATTCTTGTCCCTACCTGAGACATAACTTCGTTATCAATTCCTGAAGGTCTTTGATCGACAATTAGGAGAGTAACAAAGTATTTTCGCATCTCCCTGGCGATAGTTCCAAAAATAGTTTGATGTACCACAGCAGAATCAAGAAATCGATGAGCTTCTTCAATGGTAATCACTAACTGTTGCGGCCGATCAACGGGGTTTTTAGTTTGTAAAAAATATTCAGCTTTTTTAACATAATTAGCATGAATCCGACGGGTGATCATATTGGTGGCTAACATATAGGAAAGCATATTACTTTGGGAGCCAAATTCAATAACAACGTGCTTACCCGCATCTAAAGCTTGTAAAACCTGATCGATATAATTGTGGGGACAAGAACTTTTTAAATATTTCAAACTATCTAGACGCATTAATTTTCTCTGGAGGGACATGATTGATCCCGCATGGCCTTGTTTTTCCGTACAGAAGATTTTAATATCCTCGTTACTCATATTTAATAACTGAACTATCCAAGATTCTCCATACTCGTTATAGAGAATATTGGCATTATCTAAACTAGCTTCCGAGATGCCTAATTCCCGACCGATTAAACGAATATCTTCGATTTCAATCTGATTATAACTTAAGAATAATTCCTGCGCTCCTCGTACTCCCCGGCGTTTGGTAGAATCGGGATCGAGGGTATAAATTTCTACCTGTCCGGGGAATAATTGACATAATCCTTTCACCGTAGAAACCTCCTTCCCTTCTTTCATCGCTTCCCAACCGTATTCCGAGTGCATATCAAACATGAGGTTAACCCCTGCTTGTTTGCGAATAATACCCGAAATTAACAGCCTGGTTAAAAAGGATTTTCCCGTCCCGGATTTGCCAAAAACACCGTTACTACGTTCCACAAAGCGATCGAGATTAATACATATTGGCACGTCCATGTCAAGGGGTTGACCAATAGCAAAATTCTTTCTGGTGGGATCATCTTCCCAACCGAAAACCATGCGAAAATCCTGCTCACAAGCTTCATAAACTTGGCTAAAATGCGCGGGAATAGTTTTAACTGGCAGTAATTCTAAATCAGCGCTGGTTTGGGGTTGAAAAGAGCCTAAAGAAGTGTCGGAAACTGCGGGGGAATTACCTCCAGTCGGTGTGAACATGAGCATAGGCGATAGTTCAATAGTACCATAAGTACCGCTACCCGCTAAAACATCGCGCATAAAACTATCATCGGGATGGGGAGGATTCGCGATAATCCGGGGACTGGAGTTACCCAGGGAGACATCGGTGAGGAGACAGAAAAAACGCGAGCGAGTGCCTTGCACCACTAAAAATTTACCGACGCGCATATCTTCTACCGAAATATCCGGATAAAGACGGATTTCTAAACCTTCACTCAGGGAACCTTGAATAACCGATCCGAGGGGTTGTTCACTCATGCTAACCTTTATTTGTGGCGATGAATTATGAATTATGAATTATGAATTATGAATGAGGAAGTGTTTTCAGTAAACAGTAAACAGTGATCACTGAACTTAAAACTCAAATCTGATAACTGATTCAAGTCAGTTGATTTTTTTTTGTCTATCCCACCTAAAAATGAGGGGTTCGCAGGCAGGCACGGATTCCCATTATGAATATAAGTATATGTCAAGTGATGGGGTTTTGTCAAGGACTTTAAGAAAAAAAATCGGGTTGATCAACGGGAAGCAAGGCAATAACCAAGGGAGAAGAGAATGCCACTAAAAAAGTGAAGATTAACCGCTATAAACTTGCAGTTACTGACTAGCTGAGGTTGGTCGTGATTTTGGTTAACGTGGTTGACTAATTGCCAAGCGAAAGGCAGACTAAGAAAGATTAAAAGGGTGAGAGGGGGATAAACCTGCAGCAGCACAAAAACTACCGTTAAAACGTAAACGAGAACCGTGACTACGGTTAAAACTTTAGAACCTTTTAAAGTACCCAAACGGGCAATAGGTGATTTTTTACCCGCTTTGAGATCATCGTCGACTTGATGGAAATGGGAGCAAAAAAGGATGATAGAAGTGGTAATCCCGACAATAATTGAAGCCGCTAGACTAGAGAGAGAAAAAGCACCGACTTGGGAATAGTAGGCGGCGGCAATCGCCAAGGGTCCAAAAGTAAAGAAACAGATAATTTCACCTAATCCTTGATAACCGAGACGGAAGGGAGGCCCCTGATAGGTATAGCCCAAAAAACAGCAGAGGGCAATTAATTCTAGGATAGTCCAATCGCCTCGCCCATAACTAATAGCAAAAATACCAGCGATGCCCACTAATAGAAAAAGATTACTTAGCCAGAAAATTAAAGATTTATTGCCGGTTAAATTAACGATCGAATGGGCTTTATTGACATCTATCCCAGTATCGGCATCAAAAACATCATTGCTGAGATTTAACCAAGCGAGAATCAAAATAGCTGAGAGGATAAAAGTGGCAAAAATCGGCAGAGAAAATCGACCTGTTTCCTGATAAGCGATCGCTGTTCCCAAAATAATCGGTATAATCGCCACACTATACATTGGCGGTTTCAGGGCTGCTAACCAGAGTTTTTTGGGCGAGGGAGTGGTGACAGTATCGGTGGTCATAGTTAGGGTTTGCTGAAAAAGTTTTTCTTGGGGATAGATGGTCGGCACTTTTTGATTTCAAAAAGGCCTAAAGATATTATCCAACAAGGTTTTTAGATTTATTCAGCAGGCCCTAGATAGTTCCTCAAAATTGAGATGCGCCCGACCCGAAACGGGCCGTTTTGGTGTTAAACCGAAATTTTAGATGATTTAGACTTTGGTTTTGGCTTTTTCTGGCAGTTTACCAGGGGTAGCGGCACCGGCTAAACCCAGACCTGATCAAGCGATAGCAGTCATAGTTCCGGGTTCAGAGGGTTCAAAAACGGTAAAAATAAGGATTAAATTGCCTAAAATCTGTAAATAGACCATTTAATTGATTATTATTGATTCTTAATTCTCCTGACTACTGACTACTGACTCCTATTTTGATTTTTACTAGAGGTCTGATCGTACCTCGGTTTTAAGGATATTTTAGTCAAAAATAGAGATAAATAGACTAAAACCAGGTAAGATATCCTCGCCGCTTAAATTAGCGGGTAGTTCCATAATTTCTACGGGTTGCTGAGGACGATAAATTTCCACTTGTTGTTGTTGAGGATTAACTAGCCAACCTAATCGCAAACCACTGTGGAGATATTCCTGCATTTTCGCTTGAATTTCTGGGAGGGAATCGCTACGGGAGCGCAGTTCAATGACGAAATCGGGACAAATAGGCGGAAATTTCTCCTGTTCTTCTCGACTCAGTGCTTGCCAACGAGTTAAACTCACCCAAGCGGCATCGGGAGCGCGATCTCCGCCATTCGGTAAACGAAAAATCGTCGCTGAACTAAAGACTTTACCCAATCCGGTTTGACGATTCCACAACCAAAGTAAACTAATAAAATCGGCCTCTCGGTTGCCGCTAATTCCCCCAACAGGTGGCATCACAATTAATTCTCCTTGGGCGTTTCTTTCCAGTTGCCAATCTGGGTTAACTTGACAGAGACGGTAAAACTGCTCATCGCTGAGATTGACTGTATCTAAGTTTAAAATCACTGCTGCCATAGCTATATTTCGCCCTAGAAAACACTCTAGTCTTAATTATAGTCAATTAGATTCCCCGCCACAGTGCGATCGCACCGTCCCGATCTCCAGTGACTAACCAACGACCATCTCGACTGGCAACCATCCTTAAGATGACGTTTCCCTTGAGAGTATTCAAGTGCCGACGGGTATTAACATCCCAAAATTTGACGGTTCCATCCCCGGAAGTGCTGGCCAAAACTTTGCCCCCATCGAGCAGGGCCATATCGGTAACAGCGTCGTTATGGGCGAGAATAGTAGTGGTGCCGATGCCGCTTTTCACTTGCCAACCGCGGATCGAACCGTCTTGACTAGCAGTACCGGCGGTATTACCATCCTTGGAAAAAAGCACCCGATAAACGGGGAATAAATTACCCGCATAGGCACGAATAAAGCGACCGGTACTCACTTTCCACAGTTTAACGAAACCATCGTAATCGGCGCTAACAATTCCTTTACCATCGGGACTAAATGCGATCGCCTGAATCGGATGATTATGGCCGCGCAGGGTTTTTAACAGTGTACCCGTCTGAAAATCCCAGAGTTTAACAGTACGATCCCAGCTACCCGTAGCCAAAATTTTGCCATCGGGAGAAATAGCGGCATCGGTAACGAGAAAAGCATGGCCAGGATAGGTCATTTCTAATTTTCCCGTGCGCGTATTCCAGCGTTGCACTTTTCCCCCGGCATCGGCAGTTACAAAAGTCTCACCATCGGGACTAAATTGGATAGCATTGACAGTATCACCTAGTTGCCAAGTCCTGAGAGGTTTTTGGGTTTTTAGGTCCCATTCCCTAACAGTGCCGTCAAAACTACCACTCAGCAGCAGGGAGTTATCGGGACTAATGGCTAAAGCATAGATGGGATCCTGATCGGCTTTTAAAATAGTAACCCGTTCGACGGTCTGCCAAGGAACGATTTCTGCTAGGGGAGACGCTTGCGGAGTGGTGGTTTTCCCTTTTTCCTGATTGACTGCACAACCACCGGATAGCAACAGCAGCAATAATAACGATAATGTCGGTTGATAAAGGGTTATTTTCATAGAATTTTGCCGTTGTCAAAATCATCTTAAACTACTTTAAACTTGAAGGGGTAAAATTTGCAGAGAATAACGACAACGAGGAACAAGATAAATGACAAATTCTTGATTGGTTGTGTTGGCTTGTTCCAGAACATTCTGTAAATTTTCACCGTGAGCCATCACTCTTTTTTCATTATAAGCAATGTATTGATTTTTATATAAATCAAGCACGGTGTCACGATTTTTGTTTAACCGACGTAACATTTCTTGGGCTTGTTCTTGAGAGATTGAATTGGTCATAATCTTTCTAGGGAGAAACGTTTTTGATCAGAAGAAAAGCATCACTAATCAGTTTATTTTTGTCAATTATAGCTTCTATTTGCTCCGATTGATAACAAGCTGCTTCGACTTCTAAAGAAGCGGCATCCAAAGCATTAAGATAAGCATCGTTTAAAGTGTCTGTTAATTCCTGATCACTTAAATAATATCCTGCCACTTTTTGGCGTTTATTTTGGCGTTGAATTTCTCTAACACTATTGCGAATGGAGACATCCCAAGAACGAGTGGTTCTGTTTTCTGCCTGTTGTTTAATTAAATGCAGTAATAAGATAACAGCATAACTACGAATGGTGCTAATAGTCCCATTTTTGCTCATATCTTCAAGGTCTTCTACAATCGCCAGTGAACCTTTAATATCACCTTTTAAGAGCAAAGCTTTTAATTCTAAAAGTTCTTCCATAATCCAATTTCTTCCCCCAAATACCCCTTAATTATATCTGGCCACAAGTCTCTCGGATATCCCAGGTTTATTGGGTAAAATGTATTCTAAGATACATTCTTGCGGGCGAGTGAGTGGAACCAGCAATTCTCATTTTAAGGTTTCATGACATTAAAACCCCTGCACCTAGAGGGGTTAATAATTCTTAACGAATCTCTAGATCGCTGAAACAACGCAAAATCGTTTCAAAATGAGAATTGCTGGAGTGGAACCAACCACAGAGACACAAAGGACACAAAGATCGATCGCTACTATAGCGGTTCTCGCATCTGTGCGGCACACTTAAACCTTTGCTGATTAAGCTGTTCAGGATTGGGAATGTACCTCTTGTAAATCAGAAACGCTATATATAAGCAAAAATTGTCACACAAAGTCGAGAAGAGCCAAAAAGTTAATCATTTTTTCATTTATTTTATAAGCTTTTCTCTGCTATGATGAGGCCGTTCTTGTAAAAGTAGAGTTTTTAGTAATGACTCAAAGATTAGCAAAACTAATTGATTTTCGGGGGGGGGTAAGCACAGCTTATTAAAACTCTCAATTGCTTCCTCTGTCCTTGGGGTAAGTGCTTTGATAGTCACCCCTGTACAAGCAGCAAATTTGATTCAAAATGGCAGTTTTGAGAACGGTGGAGACCCTGGTGTTTTTCAAACAATTAATGCTGGTTCCACGGTAATTACAGGATGGACGGTTAGCCAAGGATCAATCGATTATATCGGTACATTATGGCAAGCTTCTAATGGTTCTAGAAGTCTGGATCTAGCTGCAGGAGCGAGTCCTGGTGGAATTAAGCAAACCTTTAACACAACTGTCGGTGGGACTTATCGGGTGACTTTTGATCTGGCGGGTAATCCCAACGCAAGTCCTATTATTAAAGACATGAGAGTGAGTGCGGGAGGAAGTTCTGCTGATTTTTCTTTTGATACAACAGGAAAAAGCAATTCAAATATGGGATGGCTATCAAAATCTTGGGATTTTACCGCTAACAGTACAACCACTACCCTTGAGTTTATCGATTTAACTAATAGCATTGCTGGTTCTGCGTTGGATAATGTCTCGGTGATAGCTCTTTCCCCTCCTTCTATCCCCGAACCTTCATCAGTGCTAGGATTATTGAGTTTAGGAGTATTAGGAATTAGTTCTGCTTTAAAACGTCAATCTTAATCTATTTTTATCTTTTTAACCCATCTAAACTAGGTGGGTTAAATTGAATATTCAGATAGGCTTAAAATCGGTGAATAATTTGAATTTTGCGGCACATTTTTAATAATATGCTAGGATAGTATTGATGTTTTAGGAGGTAACAACCTATGCAGTTAGAAGATTATTTTGAATTTGTAGCAGTAGATAATATTCAATTAAAAGGACATCGTATTGGCATTGAGGACGTACTGAAATACTATCGACAAGGTTATAGTCCTCAAGAAATTCTCCAAGAATTACCAACTCTAAATTTAGAAAAAATTTATGCCACTTTGACCTATTATTATCACAATCAAGCACAAATCGATCTCTATCTTGTCAAGCTAGAAAGACAACGGGAACAACATTATCAACAGTGGCTAGAAACATCATCTCCTTTAATTGATCGTTTAAGAAAAGCAAAAATTAAAAAGGAGCAGGAGTATTTACAAAAAGCATGAAAATTCGGTTTTTGCTGGATGAAAATTTATCTCCTAAGCTAAAAATAGCGGTTCAACGTATCAATTCTACTATAGATATTTTGCGAGTTGGTGATGCGGATGCACCTCTTTTAGGGACACTTGATCCTAATTTATTGCAATATTTAGAATTATCCCAGAGACTGTTAATCT
>NZ_CAIP01000114.1 GCF_000297435.1 Microcystis sp. T1-4
CGATCGATTTTGTGGAACACACCATGCACATTGATTCAAGCAAATGATAATAATCTAAAAACGTCTAGGCACAGCGACGGACGGGAGTGCGATCGCTTATGATCGAGTTGTAAATTTTTGTTACGAAGTATTGTGCAAGACTACCTATGAGGTGCTTTGGGAACGGAGAGAGAGGGATTCGAACCCTCGTTAAAGTTACCCCTAAACAGCATTTCCAGTGCTGCGCCTTCAACCGCTCGGCCATCTCTCCAATTAAGGTCACGATCATCAATCCTACAGCAAATGCTGCCGATCTGTCAAATTATTTTTCTTTTTCCGAAGATGACCGATCAGGTTATACTTCATCTGGACGGGAAACCCTGTCAGTTAAGGGACCTGCGCTTTGATAATGTACCTTTTGGGCGAACGCAGTTCGCCCCTACATTGTGGACAAAATCCGTTACTGTAGGGGCGCAAAGCTTGCGCCCTCCGATCGATTGGGATATTATTCCCACGCAAGTCCCTAAGCATACCCTAGATATTGATTTAAGATGGCGGCTGTAGCTAGACCGGTTTTTTGCCAACTAAACTCATCGGCCTGTTTTTTGCCTAGATTACTTAATTTGGAGTGTAATTGTCGATCTTGAGCGATAATTTTTAGGGCATCGGCTAGGGACTCGACTCGATAGGGATCGATTAAAATTGCCGCTGTTGCCGTGATTTCTGGCAAAGATGACAAATTTGAGGTAATGACCGGTGTACCGCAGGCCATAGCCTCTAAAACGGGCAATCCGAAGCCTTCCCAGAGACTGGGGAAGACTAAAGCAGTGGCTTGACTGATCACTTTGGGCAGCTCATCGTAGGGGATATAATCGAGGAATTTAATGCGATCGCTGACTGCCAATTCTCGCGCTTGTTGTTGTAAATTGGGGGTATAACGGCGATCAAAGCTGCCGGCAATCCAAAGATGATAATCGCTTAAATCTGGGGGCAGTTGGGCAAAAGCGGCGATTAAACGCGGTAAATTTTTATAGGGATTGGGACGACCGAGATAGAGAAAATAGGGATGTTCTGGCTTATTATCTTCCATAGGGCGAAAGTGATGATGATCGTAGGCTAGGGGAATAGAAGTAATTTTATCGGCGGGAATTTGATAATATTCAGTGATATCTTTGGCCGTTGCCTGAGAGTTACAGATGATATGTTTTGCCTGTTGTAATACCTGCGGCACATAATAACGGAAATAGTGGGTTAGGGGGGAAGTAAGACTGGGAAACCGCAGGGGAATTAAATCGTGGACCATGACGACAAAGCGACAGGGAGAATTTATTGGCGCTTCTGGGAGGGGAGAAAAGAGTAAATTGGCGTTTAATTGTCGGTAAATTGACGGTAACTGCCACTGAGTCCAGAGTAAGCGTTTTAAATGACCTTTCGCTCCTTGATCGGGGCCGAGACCCTTGGGGATAGAATAACAGTTAAAGTCGGGATAACTATTAGCTGTTAGTAGGGTTGGTTCTAAATTTTTTAGGTAGGGTAAGAGGTTAAGAATGTAGGTACTGATTCCCGTGGGTTGGGGAAAAAGTACCGAGAGATTAATTAATAACTTAGGCTGTGTATTCACTAATTACCCTGTTGATATTTGCTGAGAATTTCTGAGATATATTGGTAGCCTTCCAGTCCAATAGATTTAATCAGGGAGGAACGTTCCAGACTGAAAGTCCGCTCAAAAGCGGCGATATTTTTGCCGCGAATAACCGTTAATAGACTAGCAGCTTGTCGCCATTCTGCTGCACCGATTTCGTGCAGCCAATACATTCCTAGAGAACCGCTATAAATTGCCTGTTCAAAATTCTTGTCTTGATAGTAAGCTTCGCCTAAATAAGTTAGTAATAACCCTTGCAGATATAGATCTCCGTAGTATTTGGCCGATTCCAATCCTTGCAGGAGAATATTAATCGCCTCTTCGGTTCTTTCAAGGACAAGATATGCTAAACCTAAACTGCTACAACAAAGGGATTTACTCTGCCAATCTTGGAGACTTTCGGCTAACTTTAATCCCTGCTGTAAATACTCGATCGAACTTTGATAAATTTCGGGATCATATCTCTCTAACTGTTGCGCTTCCTGTACCTGACTATAACCCAAATTAGCTAAAGCATTAGCCTGTCCTAAACTATTACCCTGTTGACGACTTAAAATTAAAGCTCTCTGACTTAAATTAATCGCTTCTGTATAGTTTTTTTGGATAGCATTGAGACGAGATAAATGGTTTAAATTAGCTATTTCACAAGCAGAATCCTGCTGTTGACGAGCAATTTCTAAAGCTTGTTGATGACATTCTCTGGCCTGTGGATAGTCGCCACGAATGCGATTAGAATAGGCAATTAAAGTTAAAATTCTCGCCTTTTCTCCCGTACCTTCCACATAACGCAGAGGAATTGATAAATAATCTAAGGCCTCCTTGAGATAACTACCAGAAAAGGAGGCAAAAATTCCCCCGTATAAAGGAAAATAATCCCGTTGAGCAAAGGTTCTCAGAATTTGTAAAGCCATCTGAAAACAGCCCCGACTATAGAGGGAATTTTTACTAACTTGCTCGAAACTATTCGTTAACAGTGACCAAATTAAAGCAAAGGTGAGAAAGGTAGAAATGGATAATTTGGCTCCTAATCTTTCGCTATAGATACGCTGATCAAAAAAGTTAATTAGTCCTCTTTGGATATATTGAAAAACAATAGCAGTTTCTACCCAATCGGTTAAAGTTAAATCCTGAGGGAGAGAATCAAAAGCTTGTTGATTAGCTAAACTTTCTAAGACTCGTTTTAACCAGGAGGGATTAACTTTACTTGCCCAAATTTGCCAAGGATTCACTCGCTCATTATCATTAGTAAAACCAAGATTGCGATTTTGTTCATAGAGCCAACTGGTGAGATCATTCGATAAATTTGACCAAGTATTTAACCCCAGATTAATCCCCGTGGCAATTTGCCATAGATCCGCTTCTCCCCGCTGCTGAGCAACTGTCTGTAAATGCTTGGCTAACTGTTGTAATTGTTCTAGGGTTAAAGCATTATTTTGATTGGGATCAATTAAATTCACTAACGTCAGTAAACGATCCTCTCGATCAATGTTCACCAGATTATCGATCGCCGCTGCAGTGAGAGAATTTTGCTGATTGGTTTTTTGATATTTTTCCCATTCACTTTCGATCGTTTCCATGGCCCGCAAAACCCTAGTGGCTTTAATTTTTGTTTCTAACTGTGAGCGAGTAACGATGATTTTTTCGGTTAAACAACGCTCAAAAATTTCTCCTGTGCCATTTTTTACTCCCTCGGCTAAAAGGTTATAAACCTGTGATTTAGCCCTAATTTTTCCTTCTAAAGTTAGATTGACAATGCGCTCAATTAGTGCATTATAAGCTTCGTTGAAGTTATCTCTATTTTCTGTCATAGGGGGTTTTTCAGTTATCAGTAAACAGTAATTAGGGAGAGGTAAACAGTAAACAGTGAACCGAAAACTCAGATCTGATCACCGAGTCACTGATCACCGATAAGGCTGATATTTGGGGAAATTGTCTAGAAATCATGACAAAATTTTTGTAATGGTTGAGCAGGCAAGGGATAAGATAGCATAAGTATAGAATTTAACAAAAAATCTGGTTAACGGACATTGATCAAGTCGATAGCGCAGTGTCAAACGAGTTCTTTTCCCGCTCAGGTATGGCAATTAGATCACGGCTTAACCGTAATTCATCAGTATTTACCCGTGACTCCTGTGGTGGTGGTGGATGTGTGGGTGAAAGCAGGTGCGATCGCTGAACCTGATCCATGGTTAGGTATGGCCCATTTTCTCGAACACATGATCTTTAAGGGGACAAAAAAACTCCCCCCCGGACTCTTTGACTATTTAATCGAAAATTGTGGCGGAATGACCAACGCTGCCACCAGTCACGATTACGCACACTTCTATCTCACCACCAGTGTGGATCAAATTGAACATACCCTACCCCATCTGGCCGAAATTCTCCTCCATGCTGAGATTGACGATGAGGAATTCTATCGGGAAAAAGATGTAGTTCTAGAAGAATTACGGGCCTGTTATGATGATCCCGATTGGATTGCCTACCAAACCCTCTGCGGAAGTATCTATCAAAACCATCCCTACGGACGCTCTATTCTAGGGGATCAACCCTGTTTAGAGCAATTAACCCCCAATCAAATGCGCTGTTTCCATCGCACCTATTATCAACCAGAAAATATGTGTGTGGCGATTATCGGGGGAATTGAACCCCAACCAGCTTTAGAAATTATCCGGCAATCTTTTCGGGAATTTCCCGTCCCCTCGGAATCCCCTCCCCATCTGGTGGCTGCCGAACCCCCCCTGATCGAAATTCGTCGTTCCCAAGTACATTTACCCCACCTAGAACATTCTCGTCTCTTGATGGGATGGACTGGACCAGGATGCGATCGCCTAGAAGATGCCTTTGGATTAGACTTGCTATCGGTAATTCTTGCCGGAGGACGCTGTTCGCGGTTAGTGCGACAGCTGCGGGAAGAAGCGCAAATCGTCCTCGATATTAACAGTAATTTTTCCCTGCAACGGGATTCCAGTCTCTTTACCATCGGCGCTTGGCTATCTAGCCCACAAACTGAGACAATTGAAGGTATTATCTGTGAACATCTCCAACATCTGCACGATCATCCCGTCACCCCCGCAGAATTACACCGCACTCAACAGTTATTAGCTAACGATTATATTTTCTCCACAGAAACCCCGGGCCAATTAGCGGGACTCTATGGATATTATCAAACCCTGAGAGCTGCCGATCTAGCCACGATCTATCCCCAAGTTATCCAAAGTTTGCAACCGTCAGATCTCCAGCGTCTGGCTCGTCAGTATCTCTCCCCGGAGCGATATGCTATTACAATAATGCAACCCTGTGAATAAAAGATGTCCGCTTCCCCCATTCACCGCTTAACCTTAGAAAATGGCATCACCCTTTTAGTGGTGGAAAATACGGCCGTGGAGTTAGTTGCAGGGAGGATTTTTCTCAAAAATGCGGGTACTCGGTGGGAAAAAACCGAAAAAGCGGGTTTATTTCGTCTTTTAGCCGTGCTGCTCACCAAAGGTACAGAAAAGTTATCTTCCCTAGAAATTGCTGATCGCATTGAGTCCACGGGGGCCGGTTTAAGTGCGGACACGGGGACGGATTATTTTGTGGTTAGTTTAAAGACTGTTACAAAGGATTTTTTAGATATATTGCGTCTAGCGGCGGAAATTATTCGTTTTCCCAGTTTTCCCCCCCCAGAAATCGAATTAGAGAAAAATCTCACCCGTCAAAGCATTCGCTCTCAATTGGAACAGCCTTTTAATGTGGCTTTTAATCAATTGCGCGCCGCTATGTACCCCGATCATCCCTATGGTATGTCTTTATTGGGTACGGAGGCAACGGTTTCGCAATTGCAACGGGAGGAGCTGCTGGCCTATCATAGTCGCTTTTTCCGTCCCGATAACTTGGTAATTAGTCTTTCCGGCCGTATTACCCTAGAGCAAGCAGTAAAAGCAGTGACGGAAATTTTTGGCAGTTGGTCAATTCCCGATCTTCCTTTATCTAGTTTACCCCCAGCCGCTTTTGATTTTCAGCCCACCTGTTTAACTACCATCCAAGCTAGTCAACAGGCGATCGTTATGTTAGGATACCCCGGCTCTTCTGTACAAGAGGATGATTATGCGGTTTTAAAATTATTGAGTACCTATCTGGGGAATGGGTTATCTAGTCGTCTATTCGTGGAATTGCGAGAAAAACGGGGATTAGCCTACGATGTTTCCGCTTTTTATCCCACCCGTCTCGATTCTTCCCAATTTGTCATTTATATGGGAACTGCACCCCAAAACACCGCCATGGCCCTGTCGGGATTGCGTCAGGAAGCAGAAAGGTTATATAAAGTAACTTTGAGTGAGGAGGAGTTACAGTCAGCTAAAAATAAGTTATTGGGTCAATATGCTCTCGGTAAACAAACTAACGCCGAAATCGCTCAATTATATGGTTGGTATGAAAGCTTAGGTTTGGGGATTGAATTCGATCGCACTTTCCTGGATTCTATTAATCAGATTACTCCCGAACAAGCGCGATCGGTAGCCAGCAAATATTTTCAAAATCCTTACATTTCTTTAGTCGGTCCAGAAAATGCGATCGCAGAAATTCTCTAGTCAGAGCAAAAAGCAGCAATAAAAAACTATTGCCGCTTCTATTTTTGATTAACTCCCCGGGTGGGATTCGAACCTACGACCAATCGGTTAACAGCCGACCGCTCTACCACTGAGCTACCGAGGAAGGCTACTCACAATTAATAATTATAATCATAAGTCCCTCAATAATGCAAGTGTTTTCTGGATTTTTTCTCAAAAAAATTTCCGGCGCTGGTAGCGATGGGG
>NZ_CAIP01000113.1 GCF_000297435.1 Microcystis sp. T1-4
CCGGCTCTTCTAGGTTCTGTGTGATAAGTTTAATTGACATAGGATCGATCGATCTTTGTGTCCTTTGTGTCTTTGTGGTTCGTTCCACCCCCTCGCTCTTGAGAAATGTATCTTAGAATACATTTTACCCACCAAAGCTGGGAGAGCCTTCGTCCTTGTGTTGTGGTGCAAAATGATGCTCTGAATCAGTCACAAATTGGGACGGTTATTGTGTGTCCATTAACAACCAATTTGAGACGAGCAAAAGCCATTGGTAATGTTTTATTGAATGAGGGTGAAGGGAATTTACCTGAATCCAGTGTTGTTAATGTTTCACAGGTTTTCACGGTTGATAAACGTCTTTTAACGGAGTCTATCGGAAGACTTTCTCGGGAAAAAATCAAATTAATTATTCAGGGAATTAAGTTGGTTATTGAACATCAAGAACTCGAATAATAGGGGGTTATAAAAGGATTTAAAGAATCCATTAACATAAAAAAAGCGTACAGCATCGCCGCTCACGGTTACTTCGGACGTTTAATCTTCCAATAGGCGTTGTCAAATTGAAAGATGATCCGAATCAGCTTGGAACTGAAATTACTTTGATAGCAAGGATTGCATGCCATCTTTCATATTCTGATCTGATACCAAATCCATTTTTAAAAAATGATTATTTATTCCCTCTTTTGCCTATTGCCTATTGCCTGTCCTCATAAATAGCCTATACTCAGCGGATTTAGTATAAAACCCTTACCTCGTCTATATTTCCCATTTATTCAGCAGCCCCTAAATAGGGACAAAAAGCCAAATAGAACAGACAAAAAGCCTGTTCTATCAATTAGGAGAAAAAAACTTAAACGGTCATGATATCTTTTTCTTTTGTCGCTAATAAATCCTCGATTTTGGCGATAAATTTATCGGTGGATTTCTGCACCTGATCCTGTAAATCCCTGGATTCATCCTCAGAAATTTCGTGACTTTTTTCCTGTTTACGGATAGCATCGATCGCATCCCGGCGAATATTGCGGACAGCCACCTTTCCCTCTTCGGCTAATTTCGCCGCTAATTTGACCAAGTCCTTGCGGCGATCGCTAGTGAGGGGAGGGATATTCAAACGAATGGTCTGACCGTCATTACTGGGGGTTAAACCCACGTCCGAGAGAGAAATCGCCTTTTCGATCGCCCCCATACTGGTACGGTCGAAGGGTTGAATGGCGATCGTGGTTGCGTCGGGAGTGCTAATGGTCGCCAGGGACTTGAGGGGAGTTTCCATGCCATAATACTCCACCACGATCCGATCTAAAAGAGAAGCATTTGCCCGGCCAGTACGAATCGTATTAAAAGCTCTCTGGGTTGATTCGACGGTTTTCTGCATATGGTCTTGAACTTCAGCTAACTTCACAGAATCCTCCTACCAATGTTCCAACGGGTTCACCTTTGACAGCGCGAACAATATTACCTGCTACCGACAGATCGAAAACGACTATCGGGATATTATTTTCCTTGCACAGAGCGATCGCAGTTCCGTCCATCACCCGCAGATCATGGGTCAGCACATGACCGTAGGTGAGACTTTGAAAGCGTCGCGCATTAGGGTTGTGAGAGGGATCGGAATCATAAACCCCATCCACTTTCGTCGCTTTAAACACCACTTCCGCATCGATTTCGGCAGCGCGCAGGGCTGCCGTGGTATCGGTGGTAAAGAAAGGATTACCCGATCCCGCACCGAAAACCACCACCCGACCTTTTTCCAGATGACGGATGGCCCGCCGGCGGATGTAGGGTTCAGCTAATTCCTGCATAGCGATCGCCGTTAATACCCTGGTCGGTACTTGCGCTCGTTCTAGGGCATCCTGCAAGGTCATAGCGTTCATGACTGTTGCTATCATACCAATATAATCGGCCGTAGCCCGATCCATGCCGGCCGAGGCGGCTTTCACCCCGCGAAAAATATTGCCCCCACCGACCACGATCGCCAATTGGATGCCTTGGTCAACCACTTCGGAGATTTCCTGGGCGATAGCGGAAACCACCATCGGGTCGATCCCATAGCCGAGATTGCCCATCAGGGCCTCCCCACTCAGTTTTAATAATACCCGCTTGTACGCCATGCCCTTACTACCACTCGCTAAAACAAGATCTAGATAATTTTTGTCTCCCCATAAGATAGCAGGTTTTGGCCTTGATTTAAGCTGACCAGTTTACTCTCCCCCGGGGCCGACAAGTTAAGATTAATAAATCTTTTCCTTGGGAAATTAGTATTTAGTGATACCTTTGTTATTAAGGGAAGCTTAGTTTTATTGAGAATTAATAACCGTGGTCAGCGATCGATTACTATTGGTTAACAAAAACAATCAAAGGGACGCTAAAACCGATACCTTTGATTGGATGTATGAGTTTCAGGATGGAACTCGTCTGATGGGCAAGGTTTGCGGTTACTTAGACCCCGATAGTAATCGTCTTCTTGATCCCGAAAACTGCAGCGCTATCTACCAGAATGCCCAAGGACAAGTGCTTAGTCGTTGGCAAGCTGGAGATTTTATCACTTTTGAACTAACCACCACCGGGGAAGATCTCCTGATCGTGGCTTCTAATGACAATTGTACTGGTAATAGTCTCTGTTTGGTTTCGGGCATTAGTCGCAGCTGCGCTCAAGTTACCGATGAAGGAAAATCCCTTGTCCGGGAGGTTTTTCAATACCCTGCTTGGTCTTTGCAGGGCGATAATAGCATTTCTAAGCCAGCTTTCAGTTGGAATTGTTCCGTATCTCCCTTTTTTCCCTTTGTTTCCCTGCGTTTTAATCTCCAGTCCACCGGCAGCAAAAAGTTCTATCGTTGGACGGTTTCCCCCTATTTTCCCTTTTGTCCCCTCTTAGAAGTGGTAGAATCCCTTGCCTAATTAGGGTTTGCGGCAAAAAGTTTTTCGGTGGGGGCAGGGGGGGTGTAGGGTTTTAGAGATTTTGAGGGGGTCAATTACCTAATTTTCAGGGAAAAAGTCCCTGAATTTTCCACCCGATCACTCCGGGATCTGGTACTTTTTGGAAACCAAAAAGTCTAAAAGTCTTACCCAACAAGGTTTTTAGATTTATTGAGCAAGCCCTAATTAGCCTTCTCTATTCTTTTGCAGATAATCGACTAAGGCCCATAATCCTAGGCGATAACTTTCGGACCCAAAACCGCTAATCTGTCCGATGGCTATATCGGCAATGTAGGAATGATGACGAAAAGACTCGCGTTTGTAAATATTGCTTAAGTGTACTTCCACACAGGCCATTTTTGTGCCTAATAGTGCGTCGCGGATGGCGATACTGGTATGAGTATAAGCTCCCGCATTAATCAAAATACCGTGCTGCTGACCCCATGCTTGCTGAATCCAGTCCACTAATTCCCCTTCCTGATTGGACTGATGGGCAGTTAAATTCACCCCTAAACGGGTAGCTTCTTCGCTTAAAAACTGGTTAATCGTCTCTAAATTAACGTTACCGTAGAGATTCGGCTCTCTTTTCCCCAATAGGTTTAAATTCGGTCCGTGCAGAACCAGAATGCTTAGTTTATTCACCAATCTCCCCCATCTAGACCACGAGAATTAATCTTATCTCGATCAGGGACTATTGCCGATCAAGAAAATTTTTGCCGCTACGGTAATCACTGCACCAATAGTAGCACTGAGCGCACCGACAATGATCGGCAGAATCAGACCTCGGAATCCCTGGAGGTCAGAAATAGCTTTAATCATGGTAGCCTGTTCACTTTCCACCTTTTCGAGTCGTTTATCCATCCCTCCGACTTTCTCGGTTAAAGCGACCAATCCTATCGATTTAACTTGTTCGTTTTCCACCTTTTCGAGTCGTTTATCCATCCCTACGACTTTCTCGGTTAAAGTAGCTAATCCTATCTCTACTTTATTTAATCTTTCATCGATTCTGTCAAAGCGCTCATCAATCTTGTCAAATTTTTGATTAACGTCCCTTTGTAGATTATCTATTTTTCCCTCGATCCTGGTCAGAATAGTTTCTAGGGAATAAGTGACGGTTTCTCCGGACATTCTGGTAAACTCCCCTTAGTTTTATCTTGATCCTTCTCCCATTCTCGCTTTATCCATGGGAGACTACCCTTTAATTATCACCCCAAAATGTAGTGCCAGTGTTTGTTTCCCCAGCAGATACCGGCATCTGTCCCCTTTTGTCGATTAAATTTGTTAGATTTTGGAGGAGAAATGTTAACTTATTTTAAAATTTATGCTGACCAGCACTGCTGCCCATCCCGTCGGGGGAACAGATATCGATCGCTTTGATTGTCGTCAAGTTTGGTATCCTATCTACTACGTCAAAGATTTAGACAAAAAGCAGCCCCAACGCTTTACCCTACTAGAAGAGGATTTAGTGATTTGGTGGGACAAAAATCAGCAAGAATGGCGAGTTTTTGAGGATAAATGTCCCCATCGCCTCGCTCCTCTCTCAGAAGGTCGTCTTAACGAAAGCGGACATCTAGAATGTCCCTATCACGGTTGGTCTTTTTCCGGGGGAGGAAACTGTGAATTTATTCCCCAACAACCAGAAAACAGTCAAGCTAACACCTCTCGACGCGCTTGTGTGCGGTCTTTACCCACGGCTATCCGTCAGGGATTATTATTCGTTTATGCGGGTAATCCCGAAAATGCTCCCCTGACTGCGATTCCAATTATTGAACCCCTGGAGGAGGATGCTGATGCTTGGATTTGTTTGGATACCTTCCGAGATCTACCCTACTCGGCCGTCACTTTAATCGAAAATATTATTGATTCTAGTCATGTTCCCTATACCCATCATCTCACCATCGGTAATCGGGCCAATGCCGCTCCTATGGAATTAGAAATTATCGAGTCCAATCGTCAGGGATTTAAGGGAATTTGGCCCGAAGGACCGCGTAAAGGTCAATTAGGTCAGCAATACAGCAATTTTATCGCCCCCGGATTAATTTACCACGATCTCACCTCGGAAAAGTTCGGACGGACTTTAACAGCTGTCTATGCAACCCCCATCCGTCAGGGAGAATGTCGTCTCTTTGCTCGTTTTCCCTTTAAATTTAACTCTAAGCTGCCGAAATTCTTCATTAAGCTTACTCCCACTTGGTATTCCCACATCAATCAAAATGCTATTCTCGAAGATGATCAGATTTTTCTCTACTATCAAGAGCGTTATCTGCAAGCTCGGGGGGATAGTCGGAATTTTAGTCAAGCTTGTTATCTCCCCACCAAAGCGGATTTATTCGTGTTCGAGTATCGCAATTGGGTTAATCAATACCAAGCTGATCCTTTTGCCGGTCAACCTTTCCCCCCCCTACAATCAAAAGAGATTCTCCTGGAACGCTATCACTCCCATACCAAAAATTGTGCTGTTTGTCAAGGGGCTTTAAAAAATATTAATCGTCTCCGGGGGTTAACATTAGCGATCGCCATTATTCTTGGTCTATCTTTACCACTTTTAGCCCTAATTTTCGCTCAATCGGCCCTCCTTCCCGTGACAGTGCTGACAGCATTAACTGTCCTTATGGTGGCAGTTTATTGGCGCTTGGGAGAACTGATAAAACAGTTTTATCAAGGACGGGAATTATTGCCGAGAAATACTGGTAAAAAGTGATAAAGCTGCCGAAAAAGAGCGGAAGTTAGGGAACTGGTTCCTCACTATCCACTTTCGGGGTTTGGTTTTGGAGAGATTGCTGAAGTTCTTGCCAGCGAGTTTCTGCCAGTTGTTTTTGTGTTTGCACTTCTCGGTCATTGGAACGATAACGCAGTGATTCTTGATAAGCTTGAATCGCTCGCTCGTATTGACCGAGTTTAAAGCAACTATTGCCTAAACTTTTCCAGGTTTCGGGGTTATCTTTTTGTCTTTGAATCGCCTGTTGATAGGCGTTTATGGCTTGGGAATAGTCGCCTAAACGATACCAAGCGTTACCGATACCGATAAAAACTTCGGCTTTTTGGGAAGAAATACGGCGAGCTTTTTCGTAGGAGACGATCGCTTCTTGAAATCTTTCCATTTGATGAAGTAATGCCCCTTGATTTAACCAAGCTTGATAATAATTAGAATTGGCCTCAGTTGCTTGCGTAAATGCCTGCAAAGCTTCTGACTTGCGGCCTAATTTTTGCAGAATAATCCCTTGACTATAGTGAGCTTGGGAAAATTGGGGATTAAATTGTCCAGCTTTGCTATAACTTTCTAAGGCATCATTAATTCTATTTAATTGATAGAAACTATTACCTTTTTGATACCAAATTAAGGAATTATCTGGTTCGATCACCAGAGCCTGATCGTAGGCTTTAACTGCCCCTTCATAATCCTCAAGATTCTGTAATGACCAGCCTTTTTTATACCAGATTTTGGCATCATTTTGTTGAAAAGTTAACAATTTTTCCAGAGCTTTTTGGGCGGCGGAATATTGTTGCAGTTCTAGATAGATATCGGCCTTACCTTGCCAAGCTTGACTAGCGGCAGCATTAAGAGATAGGACCCGCTCAAAACTTTCTAAGGCCTCCTGATTTTTGCCTAATTTATCTAAAGCTTCTCCGCGACCGAGCCAAGCTTGCCAAGCGGAATCTGGGTTAATTTGAATAGCTTTCTCGTAGGTATTTAAAGCTTCCGAGTATCTTTGTAAAGCCAATAAAGTATCGGCTTTTCCTTGCCATGCCTCAAGATAATCGGGATTAATTTTTAATGCTTGACCATAGTAATTGAGGGCATCGGTATAGCGTTTAAGTTGATAAAAAGTCTGACCTTGTTGATAGTAATCAAGAGAATTACGGGAATTTTGCCAATAATTAAAACCTAGATAAGCACCAGCTATTAAGCCAATTGTCCCGGAGACAAACAAGATTTTTGTTAGCCAAGATTTCCCTTGACGAGCAACCTGACCTTGAGGTTTCACATAGGTAGTTTTCGGCTCGAGATGATGAATTTTACCTAATTTTCTCAGATCGATTAATGCTTCACTGGCACTGGTATAACGCTGACGAAAATCATAGCGGATCATGCGCTCGATAACATAACTAAACTCGGCGCTAGTCATGGCCAAATGTTGCCAGAGAATTTCCCCCGTGCGATCATCCAGTGGAATCTCTTCGGGATTTTTAGCGGTTAAAGCTTGTAATCCAATAATACCAGTGGCATAGATATCGCTACTAAAACGCGGATAACCTTGGGCCTGTTCACTGGGGAAATAACCGGGGGTTCCGATAGCGACTGTAGAAACGGTTTTACCTTCTTTAACCACTTGAGTGCTAATTTGTTTGACAGCACCAAAATCAATTAAAACCAATTGATCATCTTGACGGCGACGAATAAGATTGAAGGGATTAACATCGCGATGGATCACCTGTTTCTGATGGACAAATTCGAGAATTGAGAGAATTTCTGTTAATAAAGCCACCACTTTCCCTTCATTTTGCCTATAGACACCGGCAGTAATTTCTCTGGCTAAATCTTCCCCTTCAATGTATTCCTGCACGAGAAAAAATTGCCCATTTTCCTCAAAATAAGCAAATAAACGGGGAATATGACGATGAATGCCCAATTCTTGCAGGATTTTCGCCTCGGTTTCAAAGAGTCGTCTAGCGATGGCTACAGTTTCGGCATCCCGGCACTGGGGTTGAAATTGTTTGATCACACAGCGATTTTGATTGGGTAACTGGCGATCGCAGGCTAAGAAAGTCTGTCCGAATCCCCCTTTTCCCAATTGACGGATAATCTGGTAGCGATGACTAAGGATTTTTCCGGCAGCGAGTTCCATAGACGATGGCAATCCAAGGTTTTTTACTATTCTAGGCTTTTCGGCTTTCTTTTGCGGTCGCTGGACAAAATGCGGCAACTCTCCCATTCTACTTTTTTCCCTATAGAGAGGGAAAAAATTCCCTGTGGAGGGGACTGACATGACAGACAGAAAAAAATAATCTAGAAACAGAGAAGGTTCACTGTTGTTTTTTGAGAGGATAACCGCTATGTCTATCAATCCTGTTACTAGAGCCGGCACAGCTTTACTAATTACCCTGCTCATGGGGTCGATGTCCGGTACTTTTCCCGTCCTCGCTCAAAGTAATGTTAATCGGCCACGTCTGATCGCTCAACAAATCTCGATTCCGGCGGGAACAGTTATCCCTTTGAATTACGAGAAAGCCGATAAAATTTTAGTTTCTAAAAGTGATGTTATTCCTCTGACTTTAACCGTAGCCAGAGATATTCGTGACCGGAATGGGAGTGTGGTGATTGCAGCGGGAAGTGAAGTTAAGGGTACTTTAGAAGCGGCAGGCCGAGGTGTGCGCTTTATTGCCGATGAAATTGCCCTCGATGGGGGTAATCGTACTATTCCCCTCAATGCCACTTCGCGATTAATTACTACCACTGAAACCGTGCGTAAAGGGGCAAAAACTCAAGATATCTTAGCGGGAACCGTCGCCGGTGCGGGGGCAGCCACAGCGATTGCTGCTCTCACAGGCGATCGCAAGATTGAAGTTCTCGATGTCTTAGCGGGGGCAGCCGTGGGAACCCTTGCAGGATGGGGTTTACCGACGGCGGGAATTGTCGGTGGTAGTTCCGCGCAGTTATACTCTGTTAACCCTGATCGAGATTTAAATATTACCCTGCAATCGCCCCTAGTGATCAGAGATTAGTAAACGGCAAACCATCACCAAATCCGCCAGCAGACGGATTTGGTGTCAACTCATTGGTTAAGCTGTTCGTAATTTAAATTGCCTGTTGAGATGAGGCAAGAGGCAACAGTAAAGGGATTGGGGGAGATTCGGCTAATCTAAAAATAAGCGATTTAAATACGTCTTAGCTTATTTCTGGATTTAATCGGAGCGATGGATTTGTTAGATTTTTAATAGTCGGTCTGTCAACCGATAGACAGAAATAGTTAAAACATCAGAATCAGAGATCAAAGTATGAAACTTCCTACAGGGTTACGGCGAACTATTACCCACGCTTTGGCAACTTTTCTGGGAGTTATGCTCGGTTTTAGCAGTTTAGCGGCGGTAAATGCTCAAAATCTGCCCACTGCTGCCACCGATCTGGCCAGAATCCCCCCAGAGATGACGGCGGAAAGTTTTGTCGCTAAGGCAGTGGCCCGCACAGGTGCGGCAGTGGTGCGAATTGACACCGAAGCGATCATTACTCGTCCCAATAGCCCCTTTTTTGATGATCCTTTTTTTCAGCAGTTTTTTGGGGAACAGTTTCGTGTTCCCACCCAGCAGCGAGTGGCGGGCCAGGGATCGGGTTTTATTATCGATGGCAGCGGTTTAATCTTAACTAATGCCCATGTGGTCGATAATGCCGATAAGGTAACGGTAACTTTAAAAGATGGTCGTAGCTTTAAAGGAGAAGTACGCGGTACTGATGAGATCACTGATTTAGCCGTAGTGAAAATTAATCCCCAAGGGGAAAATTTACCTGTAGCCGTCCTCGGCAATTCCTCATCCATACAAGTGGGGGACTGGGCGATCGCAGTAGGCAATCCCGTCGGTCTAGATAATACGGTAACTTTAGGAATTATTAGCACGATCGGGCGCTCGGCGGCTAAGGTGGGTATTCCCGATAAACGCATTGATTTTATCCAAACCGATGCCGCTATTAACCCCGGCAATTCCGGCGGTCCTTTACTCAACGCCCAAGGGGAAGTCATCGGCATCAATACGGCCATTCGTGCTGATGCCATGGGCATCGGTTTTGCCATTCCCATCGACCGGGCCAAGCAGTTACAAGCGACCCTAGAATCAGGTCAAAAGGTGGCCCATCCCTATATCGGTGTGCAGATGGTTAACCTAACTCCCGATTTAGCCCGGGCTAATAATCAAAACCCCAATTCTCCCATGATCGTGCCGGAAGTGTCGGGAATTTTGGTGGTGAAAGTCCTACCCAATACCCCCGCCGAAAAAGCCGGCATCCGTCGCGGGGATGTGATTGTCAAAGCTAATAATCAACCGGTTAGCGATGGCGGTCAGTTACAGGAAATGGTGGAAAAAACTGGAATCGGTCAATCTTTACCCCTCAGAATCAGAAGGGGGGAAAGGGCGATCGATCTCACCGTAATCACCGCCCAAATGTCAAATCAGTAATCAGTTATCAGTAATCAGTAATCAGATGTAAGTTTTCAGTTTATTGTTTACTGTTCACTGAAAAATCCCCCCATCAGCAAATCGGGTTTTTTCCTTGAGATGGTTCTCGGTTTTTGCTCTCGCCCCTATAATCTGTGTGTAAATTAGCTTGATTTCTTTGCGAGGATAATAACTATGGATCCGGCTCAAGTTAGCAATCAAGTGTACTTTATCAGGGATTTAGCGATCAGCTTCGGGGCGAAATTAATCGGGGCGATCCTACTCTGGTTTATCGGTAAATGATTAATTAATCTAGCGATTAATCTGCTCAAAACCAGTTTGGCTAAGGGCAACGTCGATCCTACCATCATTAGATATATCATTTCTTTCATCCTCATTGCCCTGCAAGTTGTCCTGATCGTGGCGATTTTGGGCTTTTTTGGCGTTGAAACCACCTCTTTTGCCGCACTTTTAGCCGCTACTGGTATTGCGATCAGGGCCGCTTGGGGGGGCTGTTGGCCAATTTTGCCGCCGGGGCTTTTCTAGTTATGTTCCGTCCCTTCAAGGTGGGCGATTTTGTCTCTGCGGGAGGTATAACTGGCACGGTGGACGAATTGGGTTTATTTGCCACTACTATTAACACTCCTGACAACATTAAAACTGTAGTCGGCAATAACAGCATTTTTTCTGGGAGTATTCAAAATTTTTCCGCTAATCCCTATCGTCGTGTGGAGTTGACCGCTCAATTAAGTCACGGGGTAAATGTCCCAGAAGCGATCGCTCTGTTAAAGGATAAAATTAGCCGTATCCCCAATGTTTTGACTGATCCCGCTCCCGATGTGGAAATTTTAGAATTTAATCCCTCCGGACTTCTCTTAGCAGTACGTCCCTATTGCAGTAACGATAACTATTGGCAGGTCTATTTTGACACTAATAAGGTTATCTATGAATCCTTCGGTGAAGCGGGCTATCCTATTCCTGCTACCCACACGGTTTTACACAATCGATAGACCGGGTTAAGCGAAGACCAGTTTTATACAGCTTTTCTGATCAAAATAAAGTATAAACTGATACCAAATCTGTTTTTGTGCGATTAATTCCCAATCCAAGTTTAAAGACCCACTTTCCACTCCCCACTCCCCACTCTCCTATACTTTTTAAACAGGATTTAGTATTTATCCGATTAGTGACGAGAGTAGTCTTCATTCTTCCCTGTCACCCTATTCTATAGCGAGCGGTCAATCGGCTTTGTTGTTCTCTCGCTCATCGGTTCAAAGGTAAAGGGGGTGAGGCGTGGATCTGTTGATGCCGTTTGAGGCTACCAAGAGATGAGTATGTTAAAGTGTACGGACACTTTTTCTGGGATTTAGTTGCTCTTTGCTTCCTCCGCATTTGATAATAAACATAGACAGACGCTACGGAGATCGATCGATATCTCCATCGGATTCTCGCCATTTTTTTGATAGGAGCTAAATATGAATAGGCTAGTAGAAAAAATTACGGCTATTGTCGAAAAACTACCGAATTTAAAACTATTAATTCTCTTCGGTTCTAGAGCGCGTGGAGAGCATAGGGA
>NZ_CAIP01000112.1 GCF_000297435.1 Microcystis sp. T1-4
AGGGGGGCATCTGATAATTTTTAACGCCTACCTACCCCTATGTTCGTCTATCTCAGACAAGAAACTAACCCCACTTATCAAATAATGCCAGAAGTTAATTTAATGTATCCTGAATCAGCAATTAATCTGCTCCAAATTCTCAAGGCAATGGGTCAGCTAATTTTAGAGACATAAATTAGGACTCAAACAAGCTATAATCTCTTAGGGTTTGACTGTCTATATAGGCAATTAAAAGCGTCTTGAATACTTACCACTATCTAAAACTCCTGAGTCGAAAATAAACTTAATTGAGTAGTTCGATTGAACGAGAATGAATTAGTTGATGCTTGCTCAACATCTAACCAAGACTCGATTACAGAATTAACCACAGCAGCTACGCAGGAAATCGCTACACTATTACCCGTTAATTTTCGCATAGTTTGATAACTGCCGACAATTTGATAATCATCGGGAAACCCTTGTAAACGTAGCATTTCTCTTTCTGTTAAACGTCTTTTCCCCTCCACTAACAAATAATTATAGGATGCTCCCGCTCGCAAGGCACAGGAATAGGGATAAGCACTGACATTACCTCCTTTATTTTCGTGCCAGATGGTCGGTTCACTATAAGGTTTTTTTCCCTCTCTTTTCAGAAGGCGACTTTTTTGAATTCTGGCGGAAGCATAATAAAAATCCGAGACATTTTCCTCTAATATTTCCGTTAAACTTGTTCTAGATAAAGCTGGTTTTGGCCAGATAAAACGCCGCGATTCTCGGAAACCAACGATAAAAATCCGTTCCCGTTTTTGCGGTAAACCAAAATTAAGCGCATTCAAAACCCGATAATCGGTATAGTAATCTAAATCTTGCAGAGTATCGAGAATAACTTGCAAGGTTTTTCCCTGTTGATGTCCCTGCAATTGCTTGACATTTTCCAGAATAAATGCTGCGGGTTGTTTGACTTTTAAAATACGGGCAATCTCAAAAAATAGCGTGCCTCTGGTATCTTCAAAACCCTTTAAATCACCACAAATACTAAAGGGTTGACAGGGAAATCCCGCCATTAAAATATCATGATTGGGAATATCTAGGGCAGCAATTTCGGTAATATCTCCCTGGGGTTGGTCGCCAAAATTAGCCTGATAAATTGCCCGAGCGTCTTTATCTATATCACAGGAAAAAACACAATCAGATTCTAAGTTTTTTTGGCGACAAACTTGTTCAATCGCCACTCGAAACCCTCCCAAACCACAAAAGAGGTCAATAAAACAAATTTTTTTGCTATCTTTCAGGAGATTCATCGATAGTTGAGATTGTAGCGATAGGGACATTCTCTTTGATTTTAAATTACTCAACTTTCACTAAAGAGCGGACGGTAAATATTTCATTTGCTTGTAGGGGTTTAATCGCCGAAATTGGCACAGTAACTACTGAAATTGACTCACCGAGAGCGTTAAAAACCTCTAAAATTGCTCCCATTTCGCCATTGCTAGGATGGGGGATTAAATCCACTAATACTGCCACATCTCCCGATTTTAGATTGTCTTCGGGAACATCAAGACAAAGAACCACATGATCGTATAATCTAACATCCATAATTATCTATCCTTTCGGGGCTTGAGAGTAACAAACTGAAAACAGTCGTCAATGTATAGCAGTATCCATATTGTAACCACTGCTAAATTGATTCCGTTAACTCCTTCTAGCATTCCTTCAACTCGATAAAAGATACCGTATTCATTTTTACCATCTTTGATCGCATCTTCTACGGTAATTAGCTGAATAATCGCTTTTGGCAAACTGGCCGCATTATCGAGAGGAAATCCTGCTTGTGCTAAAAATTTTGATTTGTCATCTTTGTCTCTGAATACGAGAAGATAACGAGTAAGTTTATCCTCTGGAATAATTCCTTAATAGTTTTTTCGTACTATATTTTCAATGCCAAAATCGGGGTTAATGCTCTATTTATTTCAAAATGAGAATTGCTGATTCTTACTAGCAGTTGTTGGCGCTGCTCCAGTGTAATGTACCTCTCGAACTTTGGGAGAAGAAGTTTTGTGACCAACTCGCATATAGTTGCGGGACTTTGCAGAATAATAAAGTTATTAATCGCGTATTCTACAGCCAAAGCTGGTGTTGTCGTACTGCTTAAGGCGAAGCTTATAAAGACGTTCGTATCGATAACTATGGGTTCACGATTCATCTACTAAAAGCTCTTCCAACTTCTCATCAGTCAATCCCTGACTCTTAGCATAAGCACGAATTTCATTCACCACTTCCATCAAGGCTTGGGTGGTTTCTTCCTCTTCGTTTCCCGTCATCTCATGATTCTCGATTGTGAAATCGACACACGCATGAGCAGACAAACCTAACTGCTCGATCGCTGTGGGGATTTCGCTAATTTTAACGTTTCGGATCGTTGCTTTCATATTTTTAAAGTAGCACAAATACAAATTGAATTATTATTCTTCAGCTTGTAGGTTGGGTTGAGCGATTTAATACTTAGGAGAAAACTGCTGGC
>NZ_CAIP01000111.1 GCF_000297435.1 Microcystis sp. T1-4
TGATCGATTTTAAGGAAACCCAACATCCTTACCTGTTACTATGAAAGGATATAATAAGTTTACTTAAGGTCATCAAAGAGGTAACAAAACCTTAATGGAAAGTCGTATCCATATCCATCCAGATATTTGTAATGGAAGACCTGTTATAGCTGGAACCCGAATTCCGGTGCAAACAGTTATGGAATTTTTAGGAGCAGGGGATTCTATTGAAGAAGTCCTTGAAGAATATCCTTCTCTGAATCGAGAAGATATTTATGCCTGTATGCAATTTGCAGCAAGATTGATGGCGAATCACTATGAAGTCAGAAAAATTGCATGAATGGTTTTTTCTTTGATGAAAATTTACCAGCTAAAATCCTCTTCACTCCATCTTTACCGATCATTTTTAGGTAGAAGTCCAAGGGATACGGAAATTTGGCAATATGCAAAGGATAAAAAACTGGTTATTGTTACGAAAGATACAGACTTTTCTGATAGACTAATGCTAGATTTTTCCCCACCAAAAGTAGTACATCTCCGTTTTGGCAATATACGAAAACGAGAATTTCATCAGTTTTTAGCTCGTATTTGGCCAGAGTTTGAAGCTTTGGTTATTGAACATAAATTAGTTAATGTCTATTTAGATAGAATTGAAGCATTTAGATAATTTTTCCTAACATTCATTGCGATATCGCTAAGGTGGGTAATGCCTGCCTTACTCTAGGGAAAGTCCAGTAATAATATCTTCTGGGGGAATCCCAGCTTGAATTAAATTGGTTGTTAATCCTTCTTCAAGATTATCATCTTCAATGACAATTTTATTTTTCAATAAACGAGCGTGAAATAAAATTGTATTAATCCATGCTTCTTTTTCCCAACCAGTCATAATTATTAAAAAGTTGCCTGATTCTGGATCACAAACTGGGGTAATTTTAAGGGTTTGTAATCGAGGTTGCATCGCCGACTCTTTTCTGATAACTTGAGTCAGAATATCGGCATAATTTACTGTGTTATCCATTCGCAAATTATCTCCTTTTGAGGATTATAAATAATTAAATTGATTCTATTACGTTTAATAACCAGTTGGAAAATAGCTTTTTTGAAGTGTTTTAAATAAACTGCTTGACTAATGCCCAAAAAAAGTTTTCTTTCAGGTTCTTGTGAATCTAAAGCCCATTGGTATAATTGAAGTTGTCCTATTGTTTTTTCTAATTCACTGATAACTGAAGGCGTATCAAAGTCTTTGATTTCTACGGCAATTTTACGTTCTTCTTTTTCCGCAGCAAAAAACTTTTCTGCTCCTAAATCAGCTTTAAGCAAGGTTTTTTCTAAGGTTAGAATTAAAGGATCATCAGTGATTTTCCAACCCTCTTTTTCTAAAGTATGACGTAATGATAAATGTAGATCGTCTCGTCTGGACATCCTTATAAACCCTGCTTAAGAGGTTCGATTTCTATTCTACTACAGTTCGCCCTAATTCGGATTTATTATGACCGCAAAAGCGGTAAGGTGGGCAATGCTCACCCTACTATTTCTATTTTCGCTTGGTCAGGCTAGAGACTAACCCTAATCCTCCTAATCCTAACAAGGCAACAACGGAACTCAGTGCAGATCTGGTAGGGTGTGTTCCCTCATGCGAGTCCTACCGCTGCAGCGATAGATTTGAATGATTATAAGCTAAAAACGTCTAGGCACAGCGACGGACGGGAGTGCGAGTGCCGTCGAATAATTGTAAATTTTTGTTACGAAGTGCAGTCAGATTGAAGAATTAGTGATATGGTCGCTGAAAAGTTCTTTGTATCTCAGCTGATTGTCAGGAATCTACAAAATGGGGTGATATGTCGAAAGTTTCCCCATATCCTTACTCTGGTTATTCGGAAAGTTTCTGTATAATCAATGGTTAGCTGGCCTCGTAATATCACGATGTATCTGATTAGGAGCGATATTATGCGACTTAGTGAAAACTTTTTACAGCCAGCATTGTCAGATGATTTTTACTGGCTCAACGAGCCGACGCATTATCGTTTGGGTAATGGCTTGGAAATTTCTACAGATGAAAAAACTGATTTTTGGCAAAACACACACTATGGTTTTCAAAGAGACGATGGGCATTGCTTATTGATGCGACAAGTTGGCGATTTTTCCCTAATGACCCAAGTAGAATTTCAGCCTCGGGAAAAATATGATCAATGTGGCCTAATGGTGCGGATTGACAGTCAGAATTGGATAAAAGTTTCCACGGAATATGAAAGCGAACAAGCTAGTCGGCTTGGTTCTGTGGTGACCAATTTGGGATATTCTGATTGGGCAACGCAAGACATTTCTTCACGATACCGCGAAATGTGGTATCGCATCAGTAAACGGGGGAGCGATTTTCTGCTAGAGAATTCTTATGATGGGCAGGCTTGGCTGCAAATGCGGATCACACACTTACACAAGATAGCCGACGATTGCCAAATCGGAGTGTATGCCTGCAGCCCGATAGGCAAAGCGTTTCGCTGTTGTTTCAAAAACTTGCAAATCTCAGACAATCAGTGGCTGGTAATACCAGAAGCCAGCTAATAACTGTATGCACCCGACTGGCACTTATGCGCCTTAACGCCTGGCTTGTTGTGGTTCACGGCTTGTCTGT
>NZ_CAIP01000110.1 GCF_000297435.1 Microcystis sp. T1-4
GCCCCCCTTTTGCCTCTTGCCTTTTGCCTATCCTAATATGTTACCTATACTCAACGGATTTAGTATCAGTTGATGTTCTTGCTTGACATATTACGCAAAACGGAATAGCATTTGAATATGATTCAATCTTTCCGATGCAAGCATACGCGATTACTTTTTGAAGGAGGAGATCCGCCTCGTTTTCGTGGTTTCAAAGATACTGCTATTCGGAAGTTGACTCAATTAGATGCGGCTCAAACCTTAGAGTTTCTGCGCTCTCCACCAGGCAATCAAATTGAAGCTTTAAAAGGCGATAGAAAAGAACAATATAGTATTCGGATTAATTCTCAGTTTCGATTATGTTTTATCTGGACAAATAATGGATCTACTGATGTTGAAATTGTTGATTATCACTCATAAATAATTAATTATGAATAACCGTCCTATTAATCAAATGCGACCCGTTCACCCAGGAGAAATTCTGCGGGAAGATTTTTTGATTCCTCTAAATATGAGCGTGAATGCTTTAGCTTTAGCCTTGAAGGTTCCTGCATCTCGTATTCATGAAATTGTTAAAGAACGTCGTTCTATTTCGGCTGATACGGCAGCAAGATTAGCCTGCTATTTTGGCGGAGATGCTGCTTCCTGGCTCAGTCTTCAAGTAATTTATGATCTGAAGACTTTATCTAACCGTGAGGAGATTATTCAGCAAATTCAGCCCCGTATTTCCGAACAAATTGCCTGATTTTTAATTAGATTAAGTCCCAGAGATTAAAACACTTTCAAAAGGGTAAAAGGTACATGGGACGAACTCTACAAAATCGGCACTCGCTCCTGCTGCTGCCCAAAAAGCGATCGTCCTTGGCGTTCCTATCCCAAGCAATGACAATTTCAAAGTTTAATCAAGAAGATGACAGCGATCGCATTGAGCCTAGTCATAATGAAATTTACAACTGATAATAATAATTTCTGTTTCTGTAATTTTATAAACTAAGCGATGTTCATCATTAATGCGTCTTGACCAATAACCCTTGAGTTGATGTTTTAAGGGTTCGGGTTTACCGATTCCAGAGAAGGGATGGCGCAATATGTCGTCAATTAAATCAACGATTTTTTTATAGAGTTTTTTGTCTTCTATCGCCCATTCATTGAATTGTTTAAAAGCTTTCGGATCAAATACTATATTTTTCACGCCATTCTTTTACGGTAATTGTCACTAAGTTTTCTTTATTTTCTATTCTGTCAATAGCTTCGGATAATTCACGCTGATTGGCTTCTGTTGAAAGAAGATATTCGGTTGTATCGGGTTCAGGATCAGATACTAAAATAATAATATCCACATCTGTTCCTTCTTCTAGTTCCGTAGAATAAAGCTCTATTTTTCCTTCTCTGCCAACAATTCCTTTCTGTTTAATCGCTCTAATCATGATTTTTTCTCTTAAGATGTCAAACAATTATGGCTATTATATCAAAATCAGCATGAGTTAGAACTGTTGACAAGAAAAGCGATCGCACTAATGACACTCAAAGAGACCCCAGTTTTAAGGTTTAATCAAGAAGATGACAGCGATCGCACTACGTTCTTCGGCATCACACTGACAGCTGCCATCAATGTGCATGGTGCGTTCCCCAAAAGCGATCGCTTTGTAGCAGGACTTGCATTAGGGAACGCACCCTACAAGAGCGGCTTTCACGATCGGAAGTCTTTTTCTTTAAAATAATTCTTTGGGCAGTTAGTTATGTTATAACATTTGTCATAACATAAACTACGGAAGGTCATAGGTTATGACAAGTCTAACGCTCCGAAAAATCGGCAATTCCATAGGTGTGATCTTACCGAAAGAGGTTTTATCCCGACTAAACGTAGAGGAAGGAGATCAGATTTATATCACGGAATCGCCAGATGGATACAGAATTTCTGGCTTTGATCCCGATTTTGAAGAAACCATGAAAGCTTTTGAAGATACTTACTCTCAGTACCGCAACGCCTTCAAGGAACTCGCCAAATAATGATCGAGGAACCGAAATGGTTATCGAGCGATGCGATTAGGGTGATTCAGGAAACTTTAATCGCTCGAACCGGGGGGACTCCTGGAGTTTTAAACCCAACCCTGTTAGAGTCCACTGTCAATAAGCCAAAATTCTTTTTTCAGTACGAACCCGAATCATCGATTTTTAAGTTAGCGGCGGCCTATGGCTACGGTTTTGTCAAAAATCATTGCTTTTGCGATGGTAATAAACGTATAGCTCTGGCCACCGTTTCAACTTTTTTGCGAAAGAACGGCTACCGCTTGAACGCCAGCGAAGCAGAAACGGTCAGTTTCTTTCTCGGTCTTGCGGGTGGTCTCGAAACATATAAGGAGGGTTTGGCCAGATTGACCGATTGGATCGAACAATATGCGATCGAACTGGAAGATTAACGGCGATCACTTGTATCAACCAGTGCCTGAACCATTCTTAACTATCCTGGGTACAGGAGTGGTTTTAGGTGCTCTACCTTTTCTTAAAAAAGGGAAAAAGGACAAGGAGAAAGATGTCTAGAAAATAGCGAGGGAGACAAAATTATTTGTAGGACGGGTTAGCGGTAGCGTAACATGATCAGTCCTTGGGTTTCATGCTTCTACCTTCTTCGGCATCGCACTTAGACTGACAGCTGCCATCAATGTGCATGGTGCGTTCCCCAAAAGCGATCTCTGGATTAGCAGGACTTGCATTAGGGAACGCACCCTACGACTGCCTGACAGCTGCCATCAATGTGCATGGTGCGTTCCCCAAAAGCGATCTCTGGATTAGCAGGACTTGCATTAGGGAACGCACCCTACAGCACTAATTTGATTTTCTTAGCCAATTGATTAAAAGATTTTTAATCCGTATTAGTCTTTCTGGTGAGATAGTTCCTAAACGTGCATTGATTACAGATGATTCGACACTTGTTAATCGTCCTAGTCGAATTAAAGAAGCCACTTTAAGTCCAGTAGTAATATAGTCAGAATCTGAGGTATTAATAATTTCGTCAAATCCTAGAGTAGCTTGATGGAGACGAGAAGAAATTAAAGCAAGTAATAAATCACGATGGCGACTTGGTGAAATAGCAATAATTAAAGCTGGACGCAGTTTTCCTGATTTCAAGTCTGCTTGAGGAAAACGAATTAGAACAATATCACCTGGTTTCATGGTTGATAAATTTCTTGAGCATCTGCTAGGGAATATTCAATTTCATCTCCTTCTTTGAAAAATTGCTCTAACGAAAATTTTTGCCAGTCTTCATCTTGCCAATTAGTATGTTCTGAAATGTTGTTTGGCTCAGGGGAAATTAATCGGGTAAAGTTGGCAATTTTTTCAACAATGTCATCAGGTAATCGGTCAATCTGTTGGTGAAGTTCTTCACGAATTGTAGCAGACATAAGTTAAGTTATTTGATTAAGGTGTAGAATGGATATTATTGATTATAACTCAGATATTGGGTGGTAATTTGGGAAAAAGTAATGTTGGGTTTCTACCAGATCAGAGATCGCACTACGTTCTTCGGCATCGCACTCCTCATCCCCAAAAAGCGATCGCCCTTGGCGTTCCTATCCCAAGCAATGACAATTTTAAAGTTTAATCAACAAGATGACAGCGATCGCACTACAAGATCGGCATCTGTGATTGATGTACGGCGAAACTCATTTAATTCTTGTTGAGATAGGGGGAGACAGTCCGAATCTGCTTCGGCTGCTTTGTCAATTTCTTCCTCAGTCATTGCTGCAACTTTTTCCCAATCTGTCTTACCATGACTAACATTTTCGGGATCAAGTCTGACTCTGGTAATATTGTCGTCGTTCATTTTTATTGGCTCTCCTTGCTGAAATAATGCGGTATCTGCCGTTTCTTTTGGTATAGACGACCAATAAAACTACTTGATTAACTATACCGATTACTTGAATTCTAGTTTCATTATAATCACGTTTATCTTCTCTTTCCAGACAGTTGGGATCTAGAAAAATGTTTTTTGCATCTTCAAAATCAATTTTATGCTTGAGCAAGTTGGCAGCAGCTTTATTATTGTCCCATTCTATCTCCATTTTATCGAGATTTTGTATCTAGTTCATAATATTTTGGATTATACATGATCGCCCTTTCCCATCATCAAAAAGCGATCGCCAACTCCGAAACCTTACTAACATAATAAAAAATCATATTCAAGAAACCTCATCGTGAGTTCCAATATCAATTAGGTTGATCTCTTCTTCTTGGGTTTCAGGGTTTGATTCAAAATTGAAAATAATTCGACAATCATATTCAACAGAAAAATCCCAAGCATCTGATAATTTCCCTTTTAGTTTATGGGTGCGTAATATTGGATTATAGGGATCGTCAGCGAGTAGTCTCAATTTGGCTTCTATTTTTGATTTTAAGTCGGGTTGTCGTTTAATCCTTGTTTTGAAAGCGCATTTAAATGATTGGCTAAAAACCAAGTTAATCATTGTTTAGTTCGGCAATAATGGAATCAACATCTCCTCGAAAAACATTACCATTTTGATAGTCTTGTCGAGCTTGAGAAATATTTTGAGCAATTTGTTCTCGTCTTTTTTCGATTTGCCGATGTTTAACAATATTGATCAAGTCATCTTGTTCATCAAAAGAGAGATAGTCAATCATTTCTAAGATTTGACTAAATTGCATTGTTGGCGGCATTGTTACTTTCCCCTTTTTCAATACAGACTTTTATTTTACTCTGCTTGGGCAATAATGACATCCGCGATCGCGGATCGATGACAACTTTCCAACTCACAAAGAGAGATCGCCTCTCTTCATTCCCAAAAAGCGATCGCCCTTGGCGTTCCTATCCCAAGCAATGACAATTTCAGAGTTTAATCAAGAAGATAACAGCGATCGCACTACAAGATCGGCAATCATAGTTCAATTCCATTGATCCAAATTTCATACTCGCTTATATCAACTTCATCATTCCAAACGATTCCGCTACCTGATGGATCAAGTTGAAAGTTTTTAAAGAAAGCATAGTTTTTAAGGGAAGAAAACATCGTTTTTTCTAGTAGATTTTCACAGTTATATTTTCTAGCTTGATGATTAGAAAAATGCACCAATAGAGTATAATTTTCAATGATTTCGGCTGATTTTATTTTGGGATAAAGCATTGTTTTATTTCAAAGGTGGTAATTTATTAAATTCTTGAGTGTTCCACATTTTCAATAATTCTGATTGATAGATTGTTGCCCATTCTACAACCATTTTTGTGGCTCTATTAGGTAAGTCTCCTTCAATGATTTCTAAGGTTTCCAGATTAAATAGGGCGTTATATTCTCCATAAATCGCATGAAAATGGGGAGGTGGATGATCGGCAAAAAAGATTTTAATGATAATTCCATAAAATCGAGTAATTTCTGGCATAAATCTATTTTTATAAGTCTTGCTTTATGACAAAAATATTATAACAAAGCTTGTTGGGTTTTGTTACCTCGACCTAAATGACAAGATCGGCGATCGCTCTTGGCGTTCCTATCCCAAGCAATGGCAGTTTTAAAGTTTAATCAACAAGATGACAGCGATCGCACTACGTTCTTCGGCATCCCACTGACAGCTGCCATCAATGTGCATGGTGCGTTCCCCAAAAGCGATCGCTGGAGTAGCAGGACTTGCATTAGGGAACGCACCCTACCAGAGCGGCGATCGCACTTCCCATTGTCCTAATCTAAAACAATAGTAGTTCCTGTCCTAAAGGCACGATAACGACCTCTGTTAGGAACTTCAATGATTTCACCGTAGCCTTCTCTTAGACAAAAATTGAAGGGATCATTTGGAGCTTTTTTGCATTTACCGCATTCATGCCAGCCATCTCCAGTATTGTTATCGTATCTACACTTTTTGTTAGAAACTGGAATAAAACAATTCATAAAATTTTGACTATTTGGAGTATTGCCAAAACTACCCTGAAGTCGAGGAGAAATACGATATCGCCATTGACCATCCATTGTTTTATAACTTTCGCATTTATAAGTTTTTGGCTTGGCTTGAACAGGAGTTGATGATGCGACTGCTACAAGAACTGTAGCCAGCATGGAAACACTCAAAAGTTTGCAAATCATAAAAACTACCTTGTATTTGTCTTAATTCTTTGACTCAAACTCTGTCTAGCTACATATTATACAGAAACTTTCTGTCTAACAGTCCTCAGAGTAACGACAGGTGGAAACTTGCGGCATATTCCCCCATTTTAGCGCAATCGCTGGAACTTTTTCCCATATCATACCCAAGAGCATATTAGCCAGATTAAACAACCTCTTTTAAGTGGATTCCTAACAACAAGCTCAAATAAAATCGACTTTTCGGGAAGTGTAGCACTAAGTCTTCAATCCACCCCACAATTACCTAATTTTCGGGGAAAAAGGGCTCTTCGGGACTTGGTATGGTTCGATAGGGGGGCATAAATCGACTCAATCCTTATCTGGCAAGAGATTTAATTGATTAGTTCGCTCTAGATAAAAAACAATTGACAAAAATTGCGGCAATGTCTGTCTCTATAAAGGTTTCATTCCTTATAACCCCGTCCATTGTATAAGACAAACCGAAGAACCCTAATCCCTTACAAAAAAATACTCCGAAATCCTCGTGAACTTTACAGGGTAAGCTCATCTAATTTGGTATAAATTGTACTTGACAAAGATTTCTGAATAGGGTAATCAAATCGCCATAGCACCGTCCCGCACTGCCAGTACCCAGATCTGTAGGTTGGGTTGAGGTAACGAAACCCAACATTGCCCTTATTTCTTTCCTGAATTTTTTGGGTTTCACTTCTACATTTTATTCCATACCAATATCACTATCAAAGATCAGCTTTTCTGAAGCTCCCCACATCTGATCATAAATTCCTTCTTCAACATAACGGTGAAAACTGGAATATTGCCAATCTTTCGGAGCGTTTACTAATCCATGATGCACGGTATTCGAGATGATTAACAAAATCTCAATAAAAAACCCTTGACAAATCCCCGCACTTGACAGATAATTATATATATAATGGGAATCCGTGCCTTCCTACAAACCCTCTTTTTTTAGGTCAAATAATGCGATTAAATTTATTCCTGCTCCCTGGGGTTGAGTTCTAGCTTCAGCAGTTTTAGGAGATGGGAAATATGGCAGCTTGGATTATCGCTATTGTGAGCATAAAATCTTCCTATTTGTAGTGCCAGTTGTTCTCTATATCTTTCTGGGGGTGATGTATTGTCCTCTGGGGGTTCAACTTCTAACCAATATTGCTTCGCTTTTTTGATAGTCAACAGAGCCAGCACTAATTCCGATTGGCTATTGTCGTGGCTAACTTGATATTGTTTTTGCCAAGATAGCTGTAATTTCTCCACTTCCGATAGTTCTAGGTTTTGACAATGAGAGATTCTCCCTTTAACTCTGGAAAAATTATTTTTTAAATCGGCATCATCCTTAATTTTATCTGCCATATCAAGATAAATATTTTCTAGCCTAGCAGCGGAATTTTGATAAACAGCCGAATGTTCGCTAAGAATTGATTGAATATGAGTATCGGGAAAAATAAAATAGCACTCTTTATGAATCAATCCCGTCACCCAAATTCTATGCTGTCCAACCCGATTGACTTTAATCAGTGATTTTTTATATAAGTCCTCAAAAATTTGCTCTAAATCCTTAAATGGATAGGAATCATCTAAACGTTTATTTTGTAAGTCTAAATCGACGATAGCGAACAGTTGCTGGGGATTTAAATAAGAAGCTTCTGGGTTATCTTCATGCAAACGCAAAAGATTAAAGTAAGTATTTAAAACATCATTTCTATCACCACAGTTAAAAAAAGTCGGTATCTGTTGTCTCCAATCCCTAGGAACACAGGCTTTATAAAAATTAGCATCGGGAAAATCTTCCATAGCTCGATAGGATTGAGGAGATAACCTGCCGGCAGTTTTTTTGATTTCCCCTTCACAGAGGATAACAAATTTATTAAGAATTTGACGGTTTGCCAGAATAAATTGACAATGTTCTAAAAGTTCCGTTTCCCTAAGACTCATGGGTTAGTTTCTCCATCTTTATTTCAATAGTTTTGGTTCTATCTCTTTAACATGAGCGGGAGTTAAAGCTTGACAGAGTTCATAGGAATGAGTGGCTAAGATATATTGATTGCTAGGTTCCCATTCCTGCAAGTCCTCAATAATTCTATATTGCCAGTCGGGATGGAGAGCAATCTCAATTTCATCCATCAAGACAATCGCATCTTTTATCCTACGATACTTTAGCCACAGATAGATACTTAATCGCTTCAGTTCCCCATGACTCAAATCCTCTGGATATAATTCTTCTCCGTTTGTGTCTCCTTTGAATTTAAAGGTAATCCCCGATATATCTTTATCTAAATTAATTTCTTTGTCGGATAAAATTGAATTTAAGTTTTGCCGTATTAGTTGATAATTATTTCCATATTCACCAGTTTCTATAGCTTGAGCAAAATCTTGATCACGAGCCATGATAAAGTAATTAATTAATAGCTCAACTGGCAGAAAATCGTAGGTAAATAAGTTGCTAAGTTTCTTTTTAACATCTGTCATGGCTAAATAATAGTTACTAGAGTCTGGATTCCCTTGATTTATCTGAAAAAGACTCTTGTTAGTAGCTTTGGGTAAAAAGATAAAAACTTGCGTTGAAGGTGCAGCTAAAAATATTTTTGAGGATAATTCTTTCATGAATAATTGAAATTCTTCTTGGGTTGATTGACTAAATTTACACAACAAAAATATCTCTTGATTCTTCTCGTTTTTGGCTTGACAAAGATATATTAAGCTATTTATTCCTAAAATATTTTTAATTATTTTTGTTTGCTGAAGTAATGTTTGAGATTGAGGAGCATCAATGTATATTTGAGCATTCGTCATTCCCAGTTTATCTTGAATAGAATTTATTATTACCTCTAAAAAATTTGCTGGATATTCATCTAAGTATCTATCTATTGTTGATATTATGTCTAAATCAAATAAAAAATTGAGTTCTTCTGGGGTAAATAAATGTCGAATTAATTTGTTTCTTTCTGTTTCATCTTCTAGCTTCAATGTTGTAAGTTTTTCTTGAATATTTTTGAGTCTTTCACGTTGGCCATTTAGCTTTTTGATTTTTTGTTTAATGTCCTGTAATTTTTTTAAATCATCAACGTTAACAGTATCTAAATCTTCTTCTTGACCAGCAAGGTTAGATACCAAGTCTTTTATATAAGCATCTCTGCAAATAAAAAAATCTAGTTTTACTTCTTCCCGATTGTCGGTTAGAATTTCAAAAATAGCTAGGGTTTTCTGGTCTAACTCATCTTCTAGTTGACATCGATGGAGTACATTTACCACATATTCTATCTTTTCTGGATCACCAGAACAATGAAGCAAGATAAAAATTAATTGTAGAAGGGTACTTTTGCCACCGCCATTTTGACTGCCGATAGGGAATATCTGGGGAAAAAAGTCTTTCTCGAAACTAAGATCAATATTCTTTAACACTCGAAAGTCAGGAACTTGAACCCGTAGTAACCGCATTGTCAAAACTCCTGTAATCCTATCCTCTTGCTCATCTGCTTATTGTAGCTCACAGGCAAAGGTGAAACAATCTCTTATCCTACCGGCCAAATTCTGGCAGATTTTTTCAAAAAAATCCTTGACAAATCCCCGCACTTGACAGATACTTATATATAGAATGGGAATCCGTGCCTTCCTACAGACCCTCTTTTTTTAGGTTAGATAAGCTTCAAAAAAATAAAAACCTAATACCTGACCAGTGCTAAAGAGGATAGGTTATGACAACTAAAGACTTATACGAACAAGACTATCCTGCTTGGTTAGAAGAAACGGCCAAACAACTGCGACAAAGACAGACAGATGTATTAGATTGGGAACATCTCGAAGAAGAAATCGAAGCATTGGGGAACCAACAGAGACATAAAGTAGATAGTTATCTCCTACAATTGCTCATTCATCTGCTTCTCTACCAATACTGGCCGGAGGAACGAGAAAGATGTGCGCGGGGATGGCAGGACGAAATCGGTAACTTTCGGGTGGAATTAGAACTTTTATTGGAGTCAAAAACCCTTTATAACTATTTTTTAACCAGAATCGCCGTTATTTACCCCAAAGCAGTGAAGCGAGTCCGACAAAAAAGCCAATTACCGGCCGCTATCTTTGCCGAAAGCTGCCCCTATAGTCCCGAACAAATCCTCGATTCCGATTTTCTCCCCTGAAATTCTGGCAGATTTTTTCAAAAAAATCCTTGACAAATCCCCGCACTTGACAGATACTTATATATAGAATGGAAACCCGTGCCTTCCTACAGACCCTCTTTTTTTAGGTTAGATAAGCTTCAAAAAAATAAAAACCTGATAACCGATCCCTAACTACCTATAAGTTTTTCACCCAATCACTAATCAACTGGTTAACCTCTGTGGGAATTTCATCGTGGGGACAATGACCGGCAGTTAGATAATATTCTGTCAGAGAAGGATAGTATTGACGGAATTTGGCCCCGCGTTCCCGAGTATTCATCCAAGGGTCCCCCTCACCCCATAACATCAACAGGGGACAACTTGACTTTTGCAGGAGAATATCCACATTTTCCCCCCGGGGAGATTTAAACACAGAAGCAAAAACTTTGGCTGCTCCCGCATCCAGGGAAGGACGACGGATATCTTCTATTAACTGCTCAGTAATGGCACTGCGATCGAGATATACTTTCTCTAGGGTTTTGCGGATAGTTTTGGGTTGACGGGTATAGAGAAATAAGAGATAACTGGCCCAAGGTTGCAGCAAGACCGATCGCAGTAGTTTTTGTGCTAAATTAGGCTGACGATTGCTTTCTGTATCGCTAAAGGGACCGGCACTATTGAGGAGAATTAATCCCCGAACATTCTCGGAATGATTAGCAGCCACACAGAGAGAAGCGTAACCCCCCAGAGAATTACCCGCTAAAACCGTCGGTTGGCCCACAACTTCCTTGATAAAATCGTTTAATTGTTGCTGCCAAAGATTGCCACTATAGACAATATCCGGTTTAGCTGATCTACCGAATCCTAGCAGATCGATCGCCCATACTTCCCATTCTGAGGCTAAACCTGACACATTTTTTCGCCAATGGTCGGTGGAAGCGCCAAAACCGTGGACTAATAGTAAAGGGGGTTTTCCTGCGACTCTAGTACCCGCTTGCACATAGTGTATCGAATGTCCTTGCCATTGCCAATTTTGCCTTGTCGTCAGGGCAGCTGTATTCATCGGCTGTTTTGTTAAGTAATGTGAATAATTCTTAGTCTAACCGATTGGGAAACTGGAGACCAAGCTAGAGATTTTTAGCCAAACCCCTTGACTGAAAAGGGAACTTGACATATACTTATATGTAGAGTGGGAATCCGTGCCTGCCTGCAAACCCTTCATTTTTGGGCAAATAACCCTAAAAAACACTCTCAAAAAAAATCTTGAGCGGGATTAATCTGCTGGTATGGGTGGCTAACCCCAGAGAATTACTCCTGAATCACTGGGACAGTTTTTTCCTAATTCTGATAACAGCTATGAAGATTTTGACGATTTTACAGGGATTAATCGACAAAAATCCCTTAACTGAGGCGGATCTAGAAGAATTACTAGCGATCGAATCCTTAAATTTTAGGCAGACTAACCCTCTGATCCTACAGGAAAGGGCGGAACTATTAACGATTCTCTGGCCGCGAGTCTGGCAAAAATGTCAGGAGTTAGGGATAAATCAGCAAAATCAGATTTTGATCAGCTGTTGGCGCTTGTGGATTCCCTGGGCGCTAGAGCTACGCAGCCACGCAAAACCGTTGATTCAAGGCATTTTGGCTCCTCAAGGCACGGGGAAGACCACCTTAACATCCATAATGTCGATTATTTTAGCCTATTTTGATTTAAAAGTAAATAATCTCTCTTTAGATGATATTTATAAGACCTATAATGAGCGAATAAAATTGCGTCAAAAAGATGAAAGATTGCGCTGGCGTGGTCCACCGGGTACTCATGATATAGAATTAGGAATTAAAGTTTTAGAACAGGTTTGTCAGCAAGAAAGTCCGATTTTAATACCGCGTTTTGACAAGTCCCTGCATCAAGGACAAGGGGATAGAATTGCAGCGGAACAAGTGGAGGGAGTCGATATTCTTTTTTTCGAGGGTTGGTTTGTGGGCATGAATCCAGTAGAAGAAACAGTCTTTGATCATGCCCCCGATCCGATTAATAGCCAAGAAGACCGACAATTCGCCAGGGATAATAATCAAAGATTGCGAGAATATCTACCCCTCTGGTCAAAAATCGATCGCTTACTGATTCTTTATCCCCTTGACTACCGTTACAGTTTACAATGGCGACAGGCGGCCGAAACAAAAGGAGGTATGACACCATCAGAAATCGAGGAATTTGTCAAGTATTTTTGGAAAAGTTTACATCCGCAATTATTTCTGCCACCCCTGCTCAAACAAGCAGATCTAGTGGTAGAAATTAATCGCGATCATAGTCTGGGAAAAATCAGTTATCAGTGAGCAGTAATCAGTAATCAGTGAAAAGAAAGCCCCAAACTTGTCACTTAACACTATTGACTGATAACTCCCATCTGATAACTGATAACTGATAACTGATAACTGATAAAGCTTATGATTGAAGTCGAACATCTGAGTAAAATTTATGGTTCTGCCACGGCAATCAGTGACGTAGATTTTACCGTAGAAAAAGGAGAAATTCTCGGTTTTTTAGGACCAAATGGAGCCGGAAAAACCACCACTATGAGGATTTTATCCGGTTATATTCCTGCCACCACAGGAACAGCAAGGATAGCAGGATATGATGTGCATCAACAATCCTTAGAAGTGCGTCGTCGCATTGGTTATCTTCCCGAAAATCCCCCCTTGTATCCGGAGATGACCGTGGAAAGTTTTCTCGATTTTGTCGCACGGATTAAAGGCATCTCATCGGGGGATAGAAGAGCGCGGGTAGATTTAGTTTTAAGCAAATGTCAGTTACTAGAAAAAAGAAAAGTTATTATCCGCAAGTTATCCAAGGGTTATAAACAGCGTGTAGGAATTGCCCAAGCGATCATACATGATCCACCGGTAATTATTTTAGATGAACCGACAGTAGGATTGGATCCGAAACAGATTATCGAAGTGAGAAATCTGATTAAAAGTTTAGCGGGAGAACATACAATTATTCTCTCCACTCATATTTTGCCAGAAGTGAGTATTACCTGCGATCGAGCGACAATTATTAATCGGGGTCGCATCGTGGCCAATAATATTACTACCGCTACCCCTGCCGGTTCCAGTTATGAAATTGAGATCGAGGGTGATAGGGATTCCCTGCTAGAAATCCTTCAACAAATGCCGCAAGTCGAACAAGCAGCAAAAGTCGGCGATAACCTGCTTAAAATTGTTGGTCAAGCGGGGACAAACCTAGGGGCAGAACTTGCTAGAATAGTTGTCAACAATGGTTATAACCTATTAGAAATGCGTCGCACCCGTAAAACCCTAGAAGACATCTTTCTGGAAGTAATCGGCAGCGGGGAAAGTAATCACCAAGAGGAGAGGCATGATCAATAATATCTGGGCGATTTTTCGCAAGGAATTTCAAAGCTATTTTACCGCCGCCAATGCCTATATAATTATGGGGATATTTTGGTTAGTAGCGGGATTTTTCTTTAACTCCCTTCTCTACGGCATTATTCTCGATGTTAGTATCCAGGAACAATCGGGATTTCTGGTAGCCAGAGATACGGTATCTGAATTTATGACCACTTTCATCGGCATTATTTTATCCTCTTTATTGTTGGTAATTTTGCCAGCCCTGTCTATGGGATTATACGCAGAGGAAAAAAAACAGGGAACCCTAGAACTTTTAGCCACTTCCCCCCTGACTAATTGGAGTATAGCCATCGGTAAATTATTGGGAGTGCTGGCCTTTTTTACCGTGATGATTACCCCCCTCTGGGTTTACGAAATAGTAGTTTTTAGTAGCGCAGTTCCCCCGGTGAATATAGCCAGTGTTTTAATGGCTCATCTAGGATTAATTTTACTGGCAGCGGCCATCCTAGCCATCGGAATGTTTATTTCTTCCCTCACCAATAGTTCTATCCTGGCTTACATCATCACCTTTATCACCATCTTATTTATCTGGATACTGGATGTAATTGCTAACAATGCCGAAACCTTCTTTCGAGATCGCATCGGAGGAGAAGTGGGAGAACAGATCGGATTTTTCCTGAAAGAATTACTATCCCATCTATCTTGGTATCAACCCTTTAACAATTTCGTGCGGGGAATTTTTGACAGTAGTAGTTTAGTCATCCTCCTCAGTTATATTCTGCTGGGAATCTTCCTAACTACTCAATCGATCGAAGCGGACCGTTATCAAAGAAACTAACTATGATATCCTGGCAAAAATACGGTAAATTTCTCTATATACCCGCCCTCTTTCTGGCTAGTGCCGGCCTAACCGTGGGGTTAATCTCCGGTCAATGGTCATCCCTCTCTCTGGGGTTATTAATTGCCGGGGCTATTCTGTTTCTAGGGTGGCTGTTGTTATTAGTAATCACTTCCAAAGAATTTTGGCAAAAAAGAAGTACCCGCACCGGTACTCAAACCCTCATTACTACTATTATTGTCCTCAGCGTTATCGGTTTAATTAACTTTCTTGCCCTCCGTTATCCCTATCGAGTTGATTTAACCGAAAACCAAATCTTTAGTTTATCCCCCCAAACCGAAAGACTATTAACCAATCTGTCAAAACCAGTCAAAGTCTGGATTTTTTCAACCCGGGGAATCAGTGGCAACGAAGAGGAACTTTTAGCCAATTATCAACGCAAAAACCCCCAATTTCAGTACGAAATAGTTAACCCAGAGAAAAAACCCAATATCGCTCAGGAATTCAAAAAACTAGCCGATGATAATCTGTCCAGAGTCTATCTACAGTATGGTGAAAAAAAACAACCCCTGAAAACTATTAGTGAAGAGGAAAGTCTCACCGAAGCGAAACTGAGTAACGCCATCGAAACCGCTAAAACCGATCGCACTTTAACCGCTTACTTTCTGCAAGGTCATGGAGAAAATGCCATCAAAGAACCTCAAGGGGGTTTAGGACAAGCAGTCAATAGTTTAGAAGCAAAAGGTTATCAAGTAGAACCACTTAATCTAGTAGAACGTTCCACCATTCCCAATAATGCCGATGTCATTATTATTGCCAGTCCCAAAAGAAAAATATTTCCCCAGGAAGTCACCGCGTTAAAAAACTATCTTGAGCAAGGGGGCAAAATTTTATTAATGATTGACCCTCAAACCGAAACCGGATTAGAACCCTTATTAACCCCTTGGGGTGTGAAACTGGATAATCGGATTATTATTGATGCTTCCGGTGCCGGGGAAATCATTGGTTTAGGTCCGGCTAGTCCCATTATTACCAATTACGGTAATCATCCCATTACTCGCGATTTTGCTAACGGTATTTCTATCTTTCCCTTTGCTCGTCCCATCGCTACCGTCCCCGTGGAAGGAATTGAAGCCATATCTTTAATGATTACTAATGATAAAATGTGGGCTGAGAGTGATTTAAATGATCAGAATCTCCAGTTTAACCCTGAAAAAGATTTAGCTGGCCCTTTTGATCTAGGGGTTGCTCTGACGGGAAAAAAAGGTAAATTAATCGTGATTGGTAATGCCAGCTTTGCCAGCGATGGACTATTTGAACAACAGTTAAACGGAGATATATTTTTAAATTCTGTGCAGTGGTTAGCCAGTGGTGAAACAGCCACCTTATCTATCCGGGCTAAGGAACCAGAAAATAGAAGAATCAATTTAAATCCCCTGCAAGCTAACGCTATTTTTTGGATAGCGATGGTGGTGATGCCTTTAGTAGGATTTACCCTAGCTGGATTGACTTGGTGGCAACGTCGTTAATCGAGTTAGAATCTAGAAAAATCATCTCTCTTAATTCCCCTAACTGCCATGACCACAACCCAAACTATCCCCCAATTGTTGACTTTTGATGACTATATCAATCAATATCCCGATGATGGACAACAATACGAATTAATCGCAGGAAAATTATTGCCCATGATGCGACCGATCGGAAAACACGAAGAAATTGGCGGATTTGTTTCTGGAACCCTATTCTTAGAGATAAATCGGCAGCAATTGCCCTATTTTATCCCCAATACTGCGGCAGTAAAACCCCTTCGACCCCATACAGGTTATCTACCCGATATTATTATCTTAGACAGAGAAAATCTAGTTAATGATCTCTATTGGGAAACCGCTTCCTCAATTTCTCTGGCAACATCAGCTAAATTAATTATTGAAATTGTCAGTTCCAATTGGCGAGATGATTATCTGAAAAAATTCGACGACTACGAACAATTAGGAATTGCCGAATATTGGATTATCGATTATTTAGCCAAAGGTTCGGCCCGATATATCGGCAGCCCCAAAGAACCCACCATTTCTATCTATCAATTAATAGATGGAGAATATCAAGGTAATTTATTTAAACAGGATCAACGTCTTATTTCAGGGATTTTTCCAGAGTTAAACCTCACTGCTAATCAAATTTTTTGTGCTAGAGCTTAAAGAAAAACCCGTATTTTTAGATTAATTACTATTTTCCACCGTGGGAAGAGGAGAAGGTGATAAAACAGGAGGAGCGATCGGTTCAATTTTATCCTCATTAACCGGGGGATTAATCACCTCTGGAACAGGGGAAGGGGAGGGAGAAGGAGAAGGGGAAGGAGAAGGAGAAGGAAGGGGAGAAGGAAGGGGAGAAACTTGAGGACTTGGCTCCGTTTCGGGAAGAGGAACAGGAATAGGAATTACTTCTTCTGGGGTGGGACTAGGAGTTAATTCTGGAGTCGCTTCTGGAGTAGGAATCACCTCTGGGGTAGGAGTAGGGGATGGAGTGGGAGTCGGGGAATAAATGGGAGTCCGTTGACGAGAAGGTCGTCGGATAGGGGGAAAATCTTGGGAGGGAGGAGGAATGATTTCAGGACTAGGAGAAGGTTCAGGGGTTGGTAATGGTTCAATTTCCTCATTTTTGGGTAAAAGAGCCATAAATCCCCGATATCCTAGGGCAAAAGCCCCAATTGTCACCGCAAAAATCAGCAAAATCCACAGCCAAGGATTCTTTTTTTCCCCAGAATTGGGTTGAATAACCACAGTGGGGGAGACGGTTGGTTTTGGGGGTGTAGAGGACTTTAATCGGGGACTATGGGGAGAAACCGCGATGGTCGGTTGGGTGGACAAATCGGGGGATATTTCTGCCAAAGCTGCTAACATTTCCCTCGCAGTAGCAAACCGATCCCGGGGATGAAAACGGATCGCTCGATCGATTACCATAGCTAAATTAGGATTAACATTTTCTGCCTCCTGTCGCCAGAGAATTTCCCCCGTACGCGAGTCAGTTTCTAGATATTGGGGAGTTTTTCCCGTTAATAAAAAAATCGCCGTTAAGCCTAGGCTGTAAAGGTCACTAGAAAAGACCGGTCTCCCGGCAGCCTGTTCCGAAGCCATATAACCGGGGGTGCCAAGGGCGATCGAATAGGCACTTTTTCCCGTAGGATCGAGTAAGGTGGCGACAGCCTCTTTCATTACCCCAAAATCGATTAAAACGGGCAAATTATCACTATTTCTTAAGATAATATTATCGGGTTTCACATCCCGGTGAATAATGCGGCGACTGTGAATAAAATCAAGAACAGGCAGTAAATTCTCTAAAATCGTCCGCACTGCTGAGGAGGATAAATTTCCCTGTCGTTGCTGTTTTTGGGTTAGTGTCTCCCCTTCAATCCACTCCTGCACCAGATAGAAATGATTATCTTGGGCAAAATAACCGTATAAACGGGGTATTTGGCGATTTTGTTCCCCCAATTCCTCTAAAACGCTTGCTTCTTTCTGAAAACGTTCTTTTAACCATTCTGGCATCCCCTCACTTTGAATAGCCGGCTGCAATTTTTTAATCACACAGCGCCGTTGAGAAGGCATATTCGTATCGATAGCGATATAAGTTTCCCCAAATCCCCCCCTAGCAAGGGTGCTAACAATTTGGTAGCGATTGTTTAAAAGCACTAGATTCATTACCCTGAGAGTGCAAGCGTGGTCCTAAATTGTTCCTAGACTAACATTCTTTTGTTAAGGAAAAAGTCAAGGGAAAAACTAGAGTCAAGTCTAAGGAATCCAGCGACGGATTTTCGTCCACAAAGGTGCATTATCTTGGCTACTCATCTCCAGAAAACTTTGATAACAATCGTAAGCGCGATTAAGATGGGCAGTGATTTCTGTAGCATTGGGATGGGAATTGCGATCGGGATGCCAATAACACAAGAGAGTTTTATAATTATTCTCAATCCGGCTAGTCGTGGTAAAAGGAGTAATCCCCAAAACTCGCCACCAAACGGGATTAGGCAACTCTATAATTATCACGGCCAAGGAACGGGGCGAAGGATAGAGAATTTGGGCGATTAATGACCAATCTGACCCATAACACACCCGATAAACCGCTTTAACCCGCTCTTTTCCCAACTGTTGACAAGCTTGTAAATGCCATTGACGAAAATCCCCCCGCATCTGCTGATGAGTTCGCAAATCTCGCCTGGCAAATCTGCCCTCAGCTAGTTTATTAGTCCCGATAGTGTTAAAGTTACCATTAGCGATCGCTTTTAGATCCCAGTAGAGATGATAAAAAGGATCTTGAGCCAAGGCGAGACTTTCCAGAATTTCCTTAGCGTAACCTCTAGCTGGATTTAACCGCAATAATTCCCCTAATTCCCGACAAAACTGCTCATTTTCGGGCATACCGCGCCATTGCCAATAGTTAACATCCGGTTTTGCCAGAGACTGCCTATATACACTGCGCCACACCTGCGGAACAGTACAGGCGATCGGGGTAGCCAAGGGAGTAGCCAGGGGATAAAATTGACCCTTTAAAGAGCTTTCAGGAGCATCTTCTAGTAAACAGGCAAGATGATAGGCGGGATGACTACGGGGCGTTTTTTGGGGGCTAATAAACCAAAAAGCCGTTAAAATGATAATTAAGTACAAGAGTAGAGAAAGAATTTGCTCCGCCATCGCCACTTTTAGTTAGTCTGCTCAGTTACCTGAAGAATTATAATTCGTGCTATGGTCGCTGAAAAGTTCTTTGTATCTCAGCTGATTGTCAGGAATCTACAAAACGGGGTGATATGTCGAAAGTTTCCATATATTCCTACTTTGGTTATTCGGAAAGTTTCTGTATAATTAATAGTTAGATGGCTTAGGTTATAGGTTGGGGCATACTTGAAAAGTCTCTGTTCGAGTTCAAAAATTAAAGTGATCAGCACACCTGGAGCAATATGCGTCAATCC
>NZ_CAIP01000109.1 GCF_000297435.1 Microcystis sp. T1-4
GAACCTAGAAGAGCCGAATATTTTACTGGCAGCAGAACAGGGATATATTGAACTCTATACATCGGCTTTTACCATGGCTGAAGTTGTTTATATTAAATCTCTAAAAGCGAAACGAGATTTATCTGATTTAGAGCAGGAAAATATTATTAACAACCTATTTTCTAATGAATGGATAAAGTTAGTAGGATTTGAACGAGAGACATCGGAAATCAATCGTTATCTGATTAGGAGTTATAAACTACAACCCTTTGATGCACTACATCTCGCTACAGCGATTAGGATGAAGCTTGATTATTTTGATACCGTAGATCAAAAATTAATTGATAAAGTTCCACAAGAGGTTAATTTTTCTCCCAATTATCCCAAAAAAGTTATTATACAAAAGCCATTTATCGAGGGTTTTCAACCTCCCTTACCATTTCTATGATTAAACTGATGATATAACGTTTCTCACACCTGTGAGGCACAGTTAAACCTTTGCTGATTAAGCTTTTCAACATCGATAATGTACCTCTTGCGAACAGGAAACGCTATATATAATAATTAGCAATTAAATAGACTCGATTAATATTGTCAACATACTAAGATAAAAAAAGGTGGGCAAGTCCCACCTTTATCACTAAACTATTGTCCTTGCTCCACTGCTGCCACCATCAATAAAGTCTTGAGGACAGAATCAGGATTAAGACTGATAGAATCGATGCCTAATTCCACTAAAAATTGAGCAAATTCGGGATAATCACTGGGAGCTTGACCACAGATACCGATTTTGCGATTTTGGGCTTTAGCGGTTTCAATGGCCATTTTCACCATGCGTTTAACTCCCTCATTCCGTTCATCAAAAAGATGGGCAACCAGGGCAGAATCCCGATCTAATCCTAAGGTTAATTGGGTCAAATCATTAGAACCGATCGAAAATCCGTCAAACACCTGAGCAAATTGGTCGGCAAGAATTACATTACTTGGTAACTCACACATCACATAAACTTGCAAACCATTAACCCCGCGTTCGAGACCATTTTTCGCCATTTCTTCGAGGACTCTCATCCCTTCTTCGGGGGTACGACAGAAAGGAATCATCGGAATCACATTAGTTAATCCCATTTCTTCCCGGACCATTTTCAGCGCCCGACATTCCAAAGCAAAAGCCTCGCGATAATTAGGATCAGTATAACGGGAAGCGCCGCGCCAACCGATCATCGGGTTTTCTTCCTTGGGTTCAAAGGGTTTGCCACCCAATAAATTAGCGTATTCATTGGATTTAAAATCGGACATCCGCACAATTACATCTTTGGGGTAGAATGCGGCTGCAATCATGGCAATTCCCCGGGCCAATTTATCGACGAAAAATTGGGGTTTATCCTCGTAGTGTTTGGTTAATTCGGCGATTTGGTCTTTTACGTCCCCTTCTTCCAGTTCGTGGAATTTCAGCAAGGCGCTGGGGTGGGCCTGAATATGGTTAGCGATAATAAACTCTAGACGTGCTAAACCAACTCCTTGGGCAGGAATATCGGCAAAAGCGAAGGCTTTTTCGGGATTACCGATATTCATCAGGATTTTTGTCCGAGTTTGGGGCAAATTGTCCAGGGGAGTTTCAATAATTTCAAAGGGTAGCAATCCGAGGTAAACTTTCCCCTCATCCCCTTCAGCACAGCAAACTGTGACTTCCTGACCAGTTTTAATCGTTTCCGTGGCATTATTGCAACCCACGATCGCCGGAATGCCCATTTCTCGCGCGATAATAGCGGCATGGCAAGTACGACCACCCTGATTAGTAACGATCGCGCTTGCTTGTTTCATAATCGGTTCCCAGTCGGGATCCGTGCGATTGGTGACGAGAACTTCTCCCGGTTTAAAGTTGTTGATTTTATCTACACTGAGGATGACTCTGGCTTTTCCTTGACCGATTGCCGCACCTACACTCCGTCCCACCGCTAAAACTTGACTTCTTTCTTTAATTTCGTAGGATTTAAGGATATTAGCTGCTTTTTGTGATTGTACGGTTTCTGGGCGAGCCTGAACGATAAACAGTTCTCCCGTGATCCCATCTTTTGCCCATTCGATATCCATGGGGGTGTAGGTTCCGCGTACTTGCGAGTAATGTTCCTCGATTTGGGTCGTCCAACGGGCTAAAGTGAGGATTTCTTGGTCGCTAATGCAGAATTGATCCTGTTCTAGCTTGTTAACTCGGATATTCTTGGTTAGACGCGATCCTCCATCATCGTAGATCATCTTGATGGCTTTACTGCCGAGGCGTTTGTCGAGGATGGGTTTGTAGCCGTTTTTAAGAGTGGGTTTAAAAACCAGATATTCGTCGGGGTTAACGGCACCTTGCACGACATTTTCCCCTAAACCGTAGGCTGCGGTGATTAAAGTGGCATTTTTGAACCCTGTTTCCGTATCGATGGAAAACATCACCCCGGAGGTGGCTAGATCTGAACGCACCATTTTTTGGACACCGACGGAAAGGGCGACGGAAAAGTGATCGAAACCGTTATGATGACGGTAGGAAATAGCGCGATCGGTGAATAAAGAGGCAAAACATTTATGGCAAGCTTCTAAAACTCCCCTCACCCCTTGCACGTTGAGGTAGGTTTCCTGTTGTCCAGCAAAACTCGCTTCTGGTAAGTCTTCGGCAGTGGCGCTCGATCGAACGGCCACATCAATGGAATGATAGAGATCATCGCCATAACGTTCACAGAGTCGGCGATAGGCAATAGCGATCGCATGACTTAAATCATCGGGGAACGGTGTATTGAGGATTAATGTGCGCGCTTGTTTACCTTTTTCTTGCAAGTTCTGCACATCATTTTCGTCTAAATCTTGGAAAATTTGTCTTAATTGTGCGTCTAGTCCGGCTTTTTCGACAAAGTGACGGTAAGCGTAAGCGGTGGTGGCGAATCCTGTGGGTACATTAATCCCTTTCGGGGTTAATTGTTGGATCATTTCGCCTAAGGAGGAGTTTTTCCCACCGACTAATCCCACATCTTTGCTGTCTACTTCTTCAAACCACAGAATTAATGCTTGTTCTCTAGAGGTTCTCGCAACATCTTGTAGTAGCATCATAAGTATTTTTACCTCTGTACTTTATACTTTCAGTTTAGCGACATACCATCTTCAAAAACCCTTGAGTTTGATATTTATTTACAAAACTATATAATAGCAAACTCAGCTACGATCACCCTATCTCTAAAGGGTTTAATTGTCTAGCTACTTAACACAAAAATTAATAAACTAATCAGGAGTCTCAACAGTAACTTTCCTCAATGATAGCCTTAGTTATCTCAAAATAGTTACAGCAGTTATCTCAATGGTGAGATAGGAAGTTTTCGTTTTGGGGAGTCGGTCGTCAGCAGTCAGGAGTCAATACCAAATTAGGTTAGACTTTTTTTTATGAGAAGGGCTGTAATTTAGCAATACGTCACCTTCAGTTTTAGGCATTTTCAAAGTCTGATAATAGTTCTTCTTCTGTTAAGTCAATCATCCCTACGCCAAAATCGGTCAATCTCAATAAAAAATTAACCCTATCCACTCCTAATAAATTGGCAGCCATACCGGACGAAATACGTTTCATCTCAAAGAGTTTTACTACCATAGCCCAGGTTGCTTCTCTCTCGAATTCCTCGCGGGTTTTTTGAAGAAAGTCGGGTAAATTTTCAGGATAATTGATTGTGAGTTGTAAAGTCATATCTCGTGCTATATTTATCTAATTTTTCTAGGTTGGATTTCACCTAGTTTAGCTCCATCCAACCTAGATTTATTTATAGTTGTGTAATGGTGACATCAACAGTTTTAACCGTAGTTCCCAAACTGGATAAAGGAGGTTGAATTTCCTGTTCATTACCCACTACTAGAGTCACAATTTGATTCGGTTGTAGATATTGTTGGGCCACTCGTTGAATATCGGCAATTGTCACCCCTTTTACCGCTTGTTGATAACGGAAGATAAAATCTTGGGGATAACCATAGTATTCATAGGTCATCAATCGCGATAAATTTTGAGCAGGTTTCTCAAACTTAAAAACAAAAGAATTGAGAATAGCATTTTTAGCATCTGCCAATTCTTTTGCGGTAACGGGTTGATTGCGAAGGCGCTCGATTTCGCCTAAAATTGCCTTAATAAAAGGTACGGTGGCATCGGTGCGAGTTTGACCTCCCGCAATAAATAAACCGGGATAATCATAACGACTATTCCAGATACCATAGACAGAATAAGCTAATCCTTGACGGGAACGTACTTCATTAAATAAACGACCACCAAAACCGCTTAAAATCTCATTTAATACCGTTAAAGCGGGATAGTCGGGACTATCCAAACGACCACCAAGATGACCTAATAAAACGCTACTCTGGGTTAATTGGGGTTGATTGACGACAAAGACACCTTGAAGATTTTTTTGGGTTGCCGAAGGGGTGACAATTTTAGTGGCAGTGGCGGGATTTTTCCAATCACCAAAAGTCTTATTGATTAATGCTTTCATCGACTGAGAATCAAAATCACCGACAATTCCTAAAATTATTTGGTCGGGACGGACATAGGTACGATAAAAATCGATTAAATCCTGACGGTCAATATTAGCTAAAGTGCTATATTCTACAGTACGAGCGTAGGGGCTACTATCACCATAGACTAGCTTTTTAAACTCCCGACTAGCAATATCACTGGGATCATCATTACGTCGAGCAATCGCTCCTTTTTCCTGAACTTTAGCTAATTCCACCCTCTGACTTTCAAAAGCTGGGGAACGCAAAACCTCAGCAAAGAGATTAAAAACTGCTTCTAAATCTTCACTAAGGGCGCTAAAACTAGCAGTTCCAGCGTTAAGATCGATCGAGGTTTCTACGAGGGCTGCTCTTTGTTCTAATAATTGATTTAAGACATTAGAAGGATGGTTTGCCGTGCCACCACTACGCAGCACGGTTCCAGTAATATCGGCTAATCCGACTTTTTCCCCCGGTTCTAATCTTCCTCCCGTCCGAATCATCGCCGTACCACTCACTAAAGGTAAGCTCCGATCCTCCACTAAATAAACCACCATACCATTATCTAGTTGATAGCGCTCGTATTGGGGAACTGTCACTTCAGGAAGAGGAGGAAAAGTTAAATCGGTAAAATGTCGCGGGGTTTGGGCAATTGCCGGGGAACGAAAAGCTAGGACACCTATCAGGGTGAGCAGGATTAAACCTAGCCATTGTAAGCGTTTTTTCATGATTATATTTATTTGAGGTTTTGGGTGTTAGGTTTTAGGTTTTAGGGTTTTAGGGTGTTGGGGTGTTGGGGTGTTAGGGTGTTGGGGTTTTAGGGTTTTAGGGTTTTAGCGTGTTGGGGTGTTAGGATGTTGGGGTGGTCACTGCGTGCGCGTTGCGGGGGGTGATGGGGTTTTAGTTGAAATTCCCCCACTTTCCCCACTTTCCCCACTTTCCCCACTTTCCCCATTTCCCCATCTATCTATTTCGGTAAAATTCGGCCAATAGTGCGATTTCCGGGGGTAAAAGTCTCTTTAGCCACTCGTTGAATATCAGCTGCCGTGACAGCATTATAAGCATCTAATTGGGCGAATAAATTACGCCAATCGCCGGTTTTTACCTCGTATTCAATCAAGGATCGCGCCATGCCCATGTTAGAATCAAGACCTCTTAATAGGGCTGCCCGTAGTTGATTTTTAACCCGTTCTAATTCCTGTTCCGAAACCGGTTCATTTTTCAATCTTTCCAACTCCAAATTTAAACCCTGCGCTACTTCCTCCAGGCTGACATTAGGAGCGCTGAGAGCATAGAATAACAGCAAATTCGGGTATTTATCCCCCGGAAAGCCGTTAAATCCCTGGGCAGCGAGGGCAAGTTGTTTGTCCTCCACTAAAGCTTTATACAGTCGCGAAGTTCTTCCTTCACTCATTAAAGTGGCAATAACCTCGTAAACCGCATGATCGGGATGATTGAGGGCGGGACGATGGTATCCTTCTAAATACCAAGGCTGCGAGTCTAATTTTAGGGTAATTTCCTTGGTTTTGGTTTGCTCCGGTTCCACTACCGTCACCTGGGGGGGTTTTGGTTTAGCGGGAAAACGACCAAAATAAACCTTAGCTAACTGTTTGACCTGTTCTGGGTCCACATCCCCGGCGATAGCTATGGTTAAATTACTGGCAGGATAAAATTTATCGAAAAAGTTTTGGATATCTGAGGGTTCCAGATTGCGAATATCTCGATCGTAGCCGATAACGGGACGTTTGTAGGGATGGACAGTATAAGCTTGATCGAGAAAAGCTTCGATTAATAGACCCAAGGGGCTATTATCCGTCCGCATCCGTCTTTCTTCTAGAATTACGTCTTTTTCTTTGTAAAATTCCCGTTGGAAGACCGGTTCTAAAAATCGTTCCGATTCCAAAGACATCCATAATTCCAATTTATTCGACGGGAAACTGTAAAAATAGCTAGTTGCATCGCTGGAAGTGGTGGCATTTAAACCGACTCCCCCCTGAGTTTCGACGATTTGCCCGTATTCGTTGCGTTGGACGAATTTCTCGGACTCTGCCTTCGCTTGTTGAAATTCTTCCGTTAATTTAGCCACTTCTGCGCTTTTACCTGCTTTTTTGGCCGCTTGCAGTTCTTTGTCTATAGCTTCAAGGCGATCGAGGACTTTTTTCTCGCTAAGATAATCGGTAGTACCGATGGTTTTTGTGCCTTTAAAGGCTAAATGTTCCAAAAAGTGAGCAACTCCTGTTTTACCGTCCGGTTCATCGGCACCTCCCACATCCGCATAGGTGACAAAGGAAATAACTGGGGCATCGCGATTTTCTAGGATAATAAATTTTAGTCCGTTATCGAGGCGAAATTCGGTAATTTTTTGTTGAAATTGCTTAAGGTAGGGGGTAATCGATTGTACATCGGCTGGTTCCTCTTTCGCTTGGGCAAGAAGGGGTGAGAAACTCCCAAAACTCCAAAACACAAGGAAAGCCACCCAGAAGCCGATTACAGCCCGATAATGGGGGTTATTTTTAATGATCATAGATAGTTTTATCAGGTATCGTGGGAGCGAGAGATCGATCGCTCTGTTCGATCTTAGCAGTCGATTGTTAGGAGAGGGGGAGTGGGAATTGTGAATTATGAATTATAAATGATGAATTGGGAAGTGGGGAAGTGGGGAAGTGGGGAAGTGGCAATGGGGGCTTTTCAGTAAACAGTAAACAGTTAAGCTAAGACGCATTTAAACCGCTTATTCTTAGATTAGCCGAACCTCCCCCAATCCCTTTACTGTTGCCTTTTGCCGTTCGGCTGAGCTCACGGCCGAAGCCTCTTGCCTTTTGCCTCGTCTCAACAAGCAATTTAAATTACGAACAGCTTAGGGACTTGCGTGGGAATAATATCCCAATCGATCGGAGGGCGCAAGCTTTGCGCCCCTACAGTAACGGATTTTGCCCACAATGTAGGGGCGAACTGCGTTCGCCCAAAAGGTACATTATCAAAGCGCAAGTCCCTTATCAGTTATCATTTCATTGTTTACTGTTCACTGTATCTCAACAGTAGAAGAATTTCTATAACATCGTCAAGTTTATTACTGTTTGGGCGACTATTACTGCCCATCTAAAACGCCTCTGAGGGGGTTGCGGGCTTTTTCTTCTAATTCTTTACCTCGCACCCAAAGGACAGTACAAAATCCGAAGATAACTAGCCAAAATAGGGATATTGATCGCCATTCCCAAGATAGGCGATGATACAGAGCAAAAGAGGTAAACCCAAATACAATGGGAAACCAACAAAACCAGGGAAAAGCTAATATCGACAAGAATCGCACCCATCCTAAATCTGTTTTTTCTTTAGCCAGATACCAAATTCCCAAACCATAGCCAATAGCCGCAACCCCAGCCCCAGCCACAGCGCAAGCCACAGCCACAGCCACATCCCCAGTCACAGCCAAAATCGCAGGCACACTCACAGCCGCAGCCACAGGCACACCCACAGGCACACCCACATCCCCAGCCCCAGCCGCAGCCACAGCCACAGCCACAGTCACAGTCACAGCCCAAGCCACAGCCACAACCCCAGCCACAGCCCCAGCCACAGCCCCAGCCCAAACCACAGCCCCAGCCCAAACCACAGCCACAGCCCCAACCCCAGCCAAAGCCCAAGTCAAAGCCCAACCCCCATTCCGAGCCACAACCCAAGCCACAGCCCCAGCCCCAACCACAGCCTCATACAAAGCTGTTATTCCTTCCCAAACTAGGTTTTTTCTGAGTAGTCGATACCATTCTCGGCAAAACGTCCAGGGTCCCAGTAAGCTCAATTGCATCAATAAAGTTGGCTCTGATAGCTCTGATTTTTCTTCTTTGGCCTTAAATTTTTGCCATAAAACTATTAAAAAAGACAAGACAACAACAATTGTGATTGCCATCAAGCCATTAACCCAACTTTTTGGCTGACTGTACATGATAGCGAATATTTCAATTACAGATGCAAGAGAAAGCAAGAAGACAACAGTTAAAACAATTAGATATTCTCGGCCTTTTTTAAACTGATATTCTATCTTTTCAAAAAGATTGCGCCAGTCGTTTCTTGTGGGTAGGCGGTAGTTGATTAAGCGAAACAGTAAGGCAAATTTTAATTCAGGTGTCAGACTATTAAATAAATATAACCAACGCTGCTTTGGAGTGATTTTACTTAAAACTCGATCAACAAACTCTATTTTATTGTCTAAATTTTCAACTGTAACTGATTCCAATTCATTTTTTAAAGAACTTAATTGAGTCAGATTAATTTCATCTTGTAACTGAATCGCACATAAAGGAATGACTAACCGAGGATCGACTTCAAAAGTGATTTTAGGAATATCATCAGCAGAGCTTTCAATAATTGCAGCAGCAACTTTCTTGACAGTAGCAGAGAACTGAAAATTGCTTGAATTTTCAAAAGGTTGCCAAATCCAATTTAAGTCCGTTTCGATTACCTCTTGTGGCTGGCGCTTTTGTTTGACGGCTCGATTTTTTAGTCGGCGAATGAATCTGAATAGCATTAGTTTTCCTTCATGATAGAGTGCGATTGCGTTCAGCTTGACTATCTTCTAACTCCTTCAACAGTGCTGCAAGTCGAAAACTTACTTTTCCGCTTAAGTTCGGATCTTCCTGCAATCTTGCAAGTGCCTCAGCCGCTTCTGGTATGGCAATTTTAACTAGATCATCCATTGCTTCTATAGAGCCTTTTCGAGCTAAAGATTCTAGTTGATTGACTGCTAAACCTCCCATTCTGATTAACGCTTCTCGCACTTCTATAAAATGGGGTTGATTGGGATCATAGTAAATAACTAATTTTTCTACTGCTTGAGGTAAATTAGTGGCGGATAAGGCTTGAGCCGCTGCTTTTTGGCTGGCTGAATTATCTAAACTAGCAACTAAAAAATCAAATAATGCTTTCCCTCTAGGACGAAAATCAGCCGCGACTGAGCCAAAAGCACTACAAATTGATTCATCGGTTCTCAATTGTGTTTTAAAATAATCTATAATCTCCTGAGCAACTTCTGGTGTTACTTCTTGAGCATCTGCTAAACATTCAAATGCTGTCAGTGCATCTTGTTGATATACCGCCGCAATTAAATCCGTACTACTGTTGTCTGGCAATCCACACCATAACTTAACAATTTCTAGCCAGTCGCTAGGAGCATTTTGCCATTTTTGAATTAATTCATCTTGTCTGTTTGTTAAAGCTGCTGCTACGAAATATTCTTGTAGAGTGAGATGAGGAAAATAATAACGCTGTCCGCCATCAATGCGAAGCAATAATCCACTGCGTTTGACGATTTCATCAACGATAGAATTAGCATCTTTAGCCTCTAGATTTAATGAAGGTAAGACTTGTTTAACTTGTTCCCATACTTCGGAATCAAGAAGACTGCGGCGATCTTGCTGTTGTCGATTAGCACTATTCTGAGCATAGAGTGCTAAATGTTGCAGAACTCGCCGCTTGTTGACACCCCTATATTGATTATCAATATTTCTTTCTTGATCGCGCAATTCTAATAAAACATCAGTAGCTTTAGTGTAAAATTCGGCCCGCGAATGAGGTAAAACGAAGGGAGTATCAGTATAAAGATAGGCGATGATTGTTAACAGTAGGGGATTCCGCGCCAGTGCCATAATTTTTGGTCTAGCTCGCAAGGTTTGAATCAATTGTTCTACTGATTTCTCTGGCGGCATTTCCGACTTCCACGCTTGCAAAAAGCGGCGCATTTGTTGGTCACTAAATTCGTCAATCTCTAAAGTTTCCTCGGTATTATCGACAAACTCATTATGATAAACAGCCGTCCGACAGGTAATAATTACTCGACATTTTTTATACTTTTCTAATTCTAAAAAGTCCTTAAGACACCGAACAACAGAAGAGCGAACGCCACTACTAACCTCATCTAACCCATCTAAAAGCAGCAGCAAACGTCCGTCTTTTAAACCTTGAGAGATGAAACGATTAGCTTTGGGAAAATTATGGCGATCGCAAACTTCTACTAAATGTTGTTCTAACTTTTCTACTGTCAAATTAGCCTCATTAAGGCGGTTCAATTCTAGTAAAATTGGCACGGGACGATCCGATAAATTTTTGAATCGTCCTTCTGAATAGGAAAGTGCTAGATATTTTAATAACATGGACTTCCCCGAACCAGGCGCACCTTTAACCACTAAGCGGCGGTATTTTTGCACCGCATTTTCTGCTTCAATCAAAGAGCGATCGCTCGCTTTAAAAGCTTTTAAAGAAACATAAATCTCCCGCATTTCTAGGGGACGATGAGGACGAAAAGGTATATTAAGTTTTTGATATTTATCAATTAATGCTTGTCGATACTTTTTAAGAGCAATATTTTCAAATAATGGTGTTCCAGCAAAGGTTTTATAAATCCATTTACTAATCGCATCTAAAGACTGATTGAGCCATTTTTTTAAGGTATCACTAATAACAGTCCCCAAAATACCACCCAAAACAAGAATAACAAGCACAGGTATCCAGGCAGGATATTTATTACTATCATATTGTTGTTCATAGATATCCCATAATTCATCCTGTGGAAAACAAGAAGCTTGAGAATTTACCTCTTTATACAAATTTAAAATATCACCAATTGTCTTTTTCTTTTTATCAGTATTGAAAAAATTCCACTGGTCAGCTTTTGCATCTTGTTTTGCCCGATTTTGAATATCTCCCCTAAGTTGGTTACAGGGATTAGGTGCAGGAAGCTTTTGAGTAAAAACAGGCAAAATTGTCCCCCACGCGACTGAAATTGCCAGCCCTAGGACAAAAATCATCAATAACTGCTGCTTTTTCCAGTGAATAAACTTCATTGTCTGTACCGTTTCTTTGCCTTTTTCCCACATCCTGGCTACCAATATAACACTGATTCATACAGTATAGGCTACATATAAGGAGAGGCACTCATGCACGAGGGGGAATAAATAATCAGTTTTTAATAACCAGATTCAGCATGATAACTGAAAACTCACATCTGATAACTGATGACTGATAACTGATAACTGATGACTGATGACTGACTTTTAGACAAAAAATCTCTCCCTAAAGAGGAGAGAAGTCAAAAAAAGCACGAATAACAATGGGGGGGAGGCGATTTTTATAGGTCGCCACCACGAAAAGCTAGTAGGAAAATGACAAAGGGGCCAGCTAACATGATTAGCGCCACGAAGGTGAGTTGAAAAATGGGTTCTAAATTGAGAGCCGCAAATAATTCCATGATGTCTCCTAACCTGTTTACAATGATTTAAAAGGCTAATCTGGTCAAAACCATTGTCTCTGGTCAAAACCATTGTCTATCATACAGGGGATGATTCGCTGGTTTTCCTGATTCGATACAAAAATACATAAAGTTTTGTTGCAATTCTGAATTTTCCCGCTTTCCTATTTCCTTCCCACCGAGGGACTATCTCAATGTTCAACTCTCTGACCACATCTCCCGACTCGTTAACCCAGATTTATACTGGTTTTCAGGCACTCTCGGATCCCCTACGGCTGCAAATTTTGCAACTGTTGCGACATCAGGAATTATGCGTCTGTGAATTGCGCGATCATCTCGATATCGCCCAATCTAAATTATCTTTTCACCTAAAAACGCTAAAAGAAGCCAATTTAGTCCGCAGTCGTCAAGAGGGTCGTTGGATCTACTACAGCCTAAATCTATCTCAATTTCTTCTCCTAGAAGAATATCTATCGGAATATCGTCGTTTTAGTTCCCTCGTCCCCGCTCGTTTCTGCGAGGAAAATCAGTAACCAATCAAGATTTTTAGAAATATTAAAGCTTTATAACTAGCTTTTCCTCTTGACATATCAACTTTTTTTGAAATAATAAAGGTGGATTACCCAATCTCCCATTATTCCCTTTCCACCTTTGTGCGATGACTAATCAAATCAATCCTAAAGCCGCCAAAGCTGGCGGTAGCCTTAGTATTTTTGAAAAATACCTTACCCTTTGGGTTATTTTCTGTATTTTGGCGGGAATTGCCCTCGGTCGGTCATTTCCGGACGTAGCGCGGACTTTAGATGCCATGAGTATCTATAACGTTTCTATTCCGATCGCCATCTGTCTTTTCTTCATGATGTATCCGATCATGGTTAAGATCGACTTTTCTCAGGCTCTCCGGGCTGCCCGTACTCCCAAACCAGTTATTTTAACTTTAGTGGTTAATTGGCTGATCAAACCCTTTACCATGGTGGCGCTGGCTCAATTTTTTCTCGGCTGGCTGTTTCTGCCTTGGTTGAGTCAAACGGAGATTATCCGAGGACAGACGGTAAGTTTAGCTAGTTCCTACACTGCTGGAGCTATTTTACTAGGAATTGCTCCCTGTACGGCCATGGTCTTGATGTGGGGCTATCTTTCCTACAGTAACCAGGGTCATACCCTAATTATGGTAGCAGTCAATTCCCTAGCGATGCTTTTTCTCTACGCTCCTCTAGGTAAATGGTTACTGGCAGCTAATAATTTTGTAGTCCCCTGGCAGACCATTGTTTTTTCTGTGTTAATCTACGTTGGTTTACCGCTTATTGCTGGTATCTATAGCCGTCACTGGATTTTTAAACATAAAGGACGCGCCTGGTTTGAATCGCGTTTTCTTCACTATCTCAGTCCTGTGGCAATCACTGCTTTATTGTTAACCTTAATCCTCCTCTTTGCTTTCAAAGGCGATTTAATTGTTAGTAATCCCCTGCATATTTTCCTGATTGCTATTCCCCTCTTTATTCAAACTAATCTGATTTTTTTACTTAGTTATGTGGCCGCTCTCAAACTCAATTTAGTTTACGAAGATGCGGCTCCCGCTGCTTTAATTGGTGCTAGTAATCATTTTGAGGTAGCGATCGCCACTGCGGTGATGTTATTCGGATTGAATTCGGGGGCTGCTTTAGCGACAGTAGTGGGAGTATTGATTGAAGTACCTGTGATGTTAATGTTGGTAGAATTCTGTAAAAAAACCGCCTTTTGGTTTCCCAGAGACCCAGAAAAAGCCACCCTTCTTGATCCTCGTTGCTTGAGTTCTTACAAATAATTATTCACCATGATCCAATCGACTCACAAACCGAGAATTCTTTTTCTGTATGGCTCTTTACGGGAACGTTCCTACAGTCGTTTATTAGCAGAAGAAGCGGCCAGAATTATCACTGAATATGGGGCAGAAGTGCGCTTTTTTGATCCTCGTGAATTGCCGATTTATGGCAGTGTTCCCGATACTCATGCCAAGGTGCAAGAATTACGAGAATTAAGTCAATGGTCTGAGGGTCAAGTCTGGTCATCTCCTGAACTTCACGGCAATATTAGCGGCATTATCAAAAACCAAATTGATTGGATTCCCTTAAGTATTGGTGCGGTTAGACCTACCCAAGGACGCACTTTAGCAGTCATGCAAGTAAGCGGAGGTTCCCAATCTTTTAACGCAGTTAACACTCTGCGAATTCTTGGTCGTTGGATGCGAATGTTTACTATTCCTAATCAATCTTCGGTGGCTAAAGCTTATCAGGAGTTTAACGAGGATGGCACGATGAAAGATTCCCCCTATCGAGATCGAGTTATTGATGTGATGGAGGAACTTTATAAGTTTACCATTCTCCTGCGAGATCAGGTAGATTATCTGACCGATCGCTATAGTGAAAGGAAGGAAAAAGCCGCCCAAGAAATAGCCACAATTGCCCATAAAGCTATTAATTAAATCAATTTCTAGGAGTTAAAATCATGAAAAAAGTCATGTTTGCCTGTAGAAAAAATTCCTGTCGCTCCCAAATCGCCGAAGGTTTTGCTAAAACTTTAGGTGCGGGTAAAATTGCTGTCACCAGTTCTGGATTGGAAGCGGCCAAAGTCCACCCCGGAGCAATCGAAGTTATGGGGGAAATTGGTATCGATATTACTGACCAAACTTCCAAATCAATTAGGGATTTTAATCCCGAAGATTACGATGCCGTTATCTCCCTATGTGGTTGCGGTGTCAATCTGCCGGAAGGATGGGTTTTACAGGAAATTTTCGAGGATTGGTTAATTGATGATCCCGATGGTCAACCCATGGAAACTTTTCGCCGAGTTCGCGATGAAATTAAGGCTAAAGTTGTCGGATTAATTGAACAGTTAAGTAGGTAGGTGTTAAAAGTTGTCAGACACCCCCCTTGATAAGTAGGGTTGATTCATGAATCAACCCTACTATGAATCAACCCTACTATGAATCAACCCTACTATGAATCAACCCTACTATGAATCAACCCTACTATGAGTCAACCCCACCTTGATAAGGAGGGCAGGGGGATCAGTCGGTCAAAATTACCCTTCCAGTTTCCGGCCTTTGCACAATAAACCCACCCCCGCAACGGAGAGTAAACCGAGAACCGTCGCCGGTTCGGGAACAGGAACAGGAGAGTAGGTTAGGGTTGTACTATTGAGATCGACGACACCACTGAATGGTCCTACTCCTGGGAGATTGAATAGATTCCCGTAGCTGCCGGTATCGAAATTTAGAGTCAAAACGTTGCTCAACCCTCCGAAACCATCCGCAGCGAAAAATGAACTCGCGGTAATCTCCCCGCCACTGACCGTAAAACTATTACCGAGTACACCAGTAAAATTCGCCAGAACATCAAAGGGGAGTGTGTAGCCCAGAGCGGCGGGAGCGGAAGTCACGATGACCGAAGTGGCGGCCAAATTTGTTCCATCTCCGTCTGGTAGGGTGAGCGTCCCCTGTACGGTTCCGGAGACTGGGCTTTCCACGTTACTGAAGGAGAAGTTAAAGATTGCGGCGCTGGCAACCGGTGCGAGGGTGGCGGTGGCTACCGTGGCGAGGGCGACGGTTAGAGGTTTGTTGAAGGATTTTTTTAGGGACATATTCTGACTTGAATTTGTTTAAAATCTGCCCAAATCTTACCCCCCCCCGATTTTGTCAAGGTTTTTGTTATTTATATTTATTATGCTTTATCTAGCTATTGATTACTCGATTGGGGATTGAGGGGGATCTGCCAAGAGAGCGGCGAAGGGATGGGCTTTTCTGGGGTGCGGGGGGTTATAGTTGCCATGATCAAAGAAATACTCTAGCCGCCGATCGCTCTTTTCATTGGCCGAAGACAAACAGAATAATTAGCAATAAAACGATAAGTAGGGCTTGCTGAATAAATCTAAAAACCTTGTTGGATAAAACTTTTAGACCTTTTTGAAATCCAAAAGTGCCTCGTCTGGGAGTGATCAGGGGGAAAATTCAGGTACTTTTTCCCTGAAAATTAGGTAATTGAGCAGATGAAAATCGGTAAAACCCCACACCCCAGACCCTACCCCCACCGAAAAACTTTTTGCCGCAAACCCTATTTATCAATTTTATTGGTGAGAGTTCCGACCACATCAATACCGAGGGTTTGATGGACACTGGCGAGGAATTGATTGACGATTTCGGGATAGACTTTGATCAGGGTAGCCAGGGATTTACCATCACCATTATCAACAATATTAACTCGCTCGAGGTGTAATCGTCTAGGAATTTTGATCGCCTCCTCTAGGATAGTTTCTAACTGTTGAATCAAGAAAATTGCCTCTGCTTCGCTGCCAGTGTTTTGCCAAACTTCTGCAAATAATTCGTTAACCAAGGCTTCAGCTTTAGCATTTTCTTCAAAAATTGCCGCTTCTCCTCTAGCGCGGAAAGTTTCGGCTTCCTGCTGCGCTTCTGCGGGTAAAACTTTATCTGCTTGGAGACGTAATCTTTCCAATTCTGCCCTAACCTGTTGCAATTTTTCCTCAACTATAGCACGTTTTTCCTTAGCGGCGGCGATAGTTATTTCTTCTTCCGATTTAGCCTGTTGTTCCAGTTTGGCCTTTAACTTTCTCAATTCGTTTTCTTGCTCTAAAATGATAATTTGATCGCGGGTTTTAGCCACGGTGGCCTGTTCCTCACATTCCGCAACTATTTGTTCAGCTTCATTGAGGGCATTTGATTCGGCAATTTCAGCATCACGCATGACTAAAGCGATTCTTTCCCGTCCGAGGGAGTTAAGATAATCCACTTCATCGGCAACATTTTGAATTTTGAGAGTATCAATTTCTAAACCGAGTTTAAACAGGTCTTGACTGACGTTACTGGTAATACTTTCGGCAAATTTTAGGCGATCTTCGTTCACTTGTTCGGGGGTCATTGTTGCGACTACACCCCGCAAGTTTCCTTCTAAAGTTTCTTTAGCTACGCGAATAATTTCTTCTCGATCTCGATCTAAAAAACGTTCGATCGCATTGCCGACTATTTCAGGTTTAGAACTAACTTTCACGTTAGCAATTGCCACTATATTCAGGGGAATGTTGCCCTTAGAATAGGCATTTTTAATCTCAATTCTGATCGGGGTTGTGGTGACATCCATGCGTTTAACGGTTTCTAAAATTGGAATACGAATCGCCCGCCCCCCCGATAGCACTCGATAACCCGCATCTTGTCTATCTCTTGATCGGCGTTTCATCCCACTCAGGATGACTACTTCATTGGGTTTACAAATACACAAAAAAGAATTGATAAACCAAATCGCACCGATCCCCAGAAATATCAATAAAGCAATGGGAACACTATTCAATAATAAATTGCCAGCAGTGTTATTATTGTTGTCGTATTGATTGGGATTGATTTGGATAAGATAGGAATTATTTTGACTATTCATAGTTAGTTACCCTTTGGTCTAGAAGAAATTAAAAATCGCCCCTGATATACTTTTCCGCAATGACTAAAACTTTATTGTCTCGGCAACTGAGAATAAATGCTTGATCACCGACATTAAATTGTTCTTGCCCTTCCGTTATCGCTACTACATCGATCAGACTATCCCCGACATTAACTCGCACTTTCCCCTTGCTATTTTTATCGAAGGGGATGTGAACAACTGCGATTAAACCGATGAGAGAGTGATAATCGACAATACTATTTACCTGTTGGTTGCGGCGTCTTAACTTGACTAAAATTAGGAGTAGAATGGCCAAACCAATACCTACCCCTAAAGAAATTAAAATGATTGTGAGCAGTTGATCATTCATAAGTTTAGTCATTTACCGTTATGGTTGCCCCCAATCTAATTACTGTTAACTAATTCGAGACTTCGGCCATTTCAATTACGCGATCAGCATTATCTTTGACCAAAAAATTTAAAGGTTTATTGCGACGAACTTTATACTTTAAGCGTCGTGATTCCACCCGCATGAGAATTTGTTCTAAACAATCGTGATCAAAACAAACGTGACGATGACGATCCTTATAACCCGCGGTTGCCCCAGCAACGATGTGCAGTTGAGTATTTTTCTTTAACTGATACCATAAACCCTGGGGTTGATCTCCCAAAGAAGGGTTGGCAGTAGTCACAGCCGGATTACTAGACATATAAAATGGGTCAATCATATTATTGCCCATCGTCTGCTCATAATTGTAATAGTAATGGAGGGGGACATCGGCCGTGGGTAAATTTAAAAGTCCTTCATAAAATTGTCGGGCTGTCTCCAAATCTGTCACCATGATTGTATGAACTTTTGGGGCGCTAGTTAGAAACATCCACATGGCTAAAGCATAAGCGGCCAGAAGCATAACCATAATCCCCTGGGTGGACAGGAGAGTATCAAGGGGTAGGAAAGCGCCGAAGAAAAGATGATTTATCAACACTGATGTGATCCTATTGCCTAAGAATTGTCTATCACTCCCTAATTATAATCACGACGCTGAAACTTAAGTTAACAGGGTGGGGAGTGACCAAGTTCCGTACATTTGTATTAAAATGCTCCCTACCCAGTTTAAATGATGAGGCAAGAACCTCCCCTTGCCCCCCCGACGTCGGGGGGGCAAGGGGGGGGAGATGCAGCTAATCTCAGGATAGGTGGTTAAAATAGGTCTTAGCCGAGAATTTAGCTCAAATTCTCCTCCTGGGATCAATAAATGATGGGATGATGACATTGCAGCCAAAAATATGAGGAATTAGCGGAGATGAAAGCGTATATTGGGAATAGAGCCATCCCTAGAAAAGTGAGCTACTGTTATGAATTCTTTTGCACTTCCCGTCTTTCTGCAATCAGGTTTAACCCTACTGGCGTTTTTAGTGCTGATTATCCTGATGGCCTAAATCTTCATCTGTCTGTGACTTCGATCGAACAGGGGACGATCGATAGCGCAGGCTAGATTTTCATAGACGGTTAGCAGCTGGCCAGCGATCGCTGACCAACTGTATTGATTTAAGACTAAATCCCTGGCATTTTTCCCCCTTTGTTGGCGAATTTCCGGGTTAGTCAGGGCAACGGTTCAAAACGAATATCAAATTTAGATGCACAATAGCTTATCCCTCTGATTGATCAGTTATCAGTAAACAGTAAGCAGTTATCAGTGAGAAGATGGGGAGTGGGTAGCATTTTTATTGCTCAGTAAATAGTAATCGGTCAAAAGTAAAAAAACAGCAAGAAACCGTCATTTAATAAGTAGGTCAGCCCCCCCTTATTAAGGGGGCCAGGGGGGGATCACTTAATACTAAAATCTGATAAATGCTCACTGAAAAGGCTAAAGGTTAACCATTCATCGATAAATATTTAGCCACCGATTGCACATCTTTATCACCCCGTCCAGAGAAATTAATAACAATGTGAGGACTACCGGTTACTTGCGGACAAAGAGTTTCTAAATAAGCTAAAGCGTGGGCAGTTTCTAGGGCCGGAATAATCCCTTCTAAACGGGAAACTCGTTGAAAAGCTTCTAATGCTTCCTTGTCCGTGACACTGTAATATTCAGCGCGACCACTATCTTTTAAAAAGCTATGTTCTGGCCCGACTCCGGGATAATCTAACCCCGCACTAATGGAGTGAGCCTCGATAACTTGACCTTCGTTATCTTGTAATAAATAACTCATGGCCCCATGTAGAACCCCCGGTTGACCTTGGGTTAGGGTGGCGGCGTGTTTTCCAGAAGCGATACTTTCCCCGGCGGCCTCCACACCAATTAAACGCACGCCAGCTTCTTTAACAAACTCATGAAATAAACCCATAGCATTAGAACCACCGCCCACACAAGCGAGGAGAATATCCGGTAAACCGCCCCATTTTTCCAGACTTTGCTGACGGGTTTCTTGACCGATAACCGCATGAAAATCGCGCACCATCATCGGATAGGGATGGGGACCGGCCACAGAACCGAGGATGTAGTGAGTGGTTTCCACATTAGTTACCCAGTCGCGAATCGCTTCCGAGGTGGCATCTTTCAGGGTTCCCGTCCCGGCGGCCACGGGTTGCACCGTCGCGCCAAGCAGTCTCATGCGGAAAACATTGAGTTCTTGGCGTTCCATGTCGTGAATTCCCATATAAATCACGCATTCTAGACCAAAACGAGCGCAAACCGTAGCGGTGGCCACGCCGTGCTGTCCTGCTCCAGTTTCGGCGATAATTCGCTTTTTACCCATGCGTTTGGCTAATAAAACCTGACCAAGGGCGTTATTAATCTTGTGGGCCCCGGTATGGTTTAAATCTTCCCGTTTTAGGTAAATTTGCGCCCCAGTACCGTCAGCTTTGGCATAATGGGCGGTGAGACGTTCGGCAAAATATAAGGGACTAGGTCTGCCGACGTAATCCTTGAGCAGTTGATTTAATTCTTCTTGAAAATCGGGGTCGTCCTTATACTGATTATAGGCCGTTTCTAGTTCACTTAAGGCTGGCATCAGGGTTTCTGGGACGTATTTGCCCCCGTAGCGTCCAAAACGCCCAAAAGCATCGGGATACTGGGTTACTGTGCTGGCTGAGGCGGTATAAATCGGCGTGATAGTCATGTAAACCTTCGATGAGAGACTTATGATCCATTATAAATCTAAGGGTTTAGTCTCTGGGTTAACCTGAGTTTCGGGGCAATCATCGCCTAACCTACCCAATAATCAAAGGGTGAGCATTGCCCACCCTTTGACTGATTTTACAGCCAAATACTCACATCAACTTTTAACACCTGTCCTAATAGTAATAACCATTTTAATTGAGTCATCGGCCAGGGACAGGCAGCATCTATGGAATTGGACTGCAAAGAATTAGGAACTAGACGCTCGTGGAAATAATAATAGTATAATTCCTGAGAGCGATCAAGGGATAATCCTAGGTTTAATTGTTGGCTAACTTCAATTAAACGGGTGATTAGGCGAGTATCCTCCTCCGCAGTTAAAGGATCGCCATCGTGTAATAATTTCCCAAGAGATTGCCAGAGCAAACTTTCTAAGGTTTGACGCGCTTCGGGAATATTTAATTGACAGTGTAAATGATTGGCTTCCTTAGCAATAGCCAATAATTGATCGAGATTATTTTCCGTCGCTTGCCGCTGCTCAAAATCTTTTTCTAGGGCATTAATCACCTGTAAACAACGGTGAGAAATGGCAATATCGGCCGCTACCTGTAACTCTTGAGGTACGGGCAGATCATCCCGTTGGAAAGCCGCTAAAATGCCGTAATTATCCCGATAAACTTGGGTGTATAATTGATCGAGACGTTTTTTAGTTTCGGCTGTCACCTTCTGCATAATCCGGTGTCTTTCATCGGCAAAAAGATGGGGTAAAGCAAAAAAGTTTTCTCCCAATCCGCGCCCCATTTCTACGATCATGGTTGAGACACTGGCCTGTTGTAAAGATTCAAAGAGATGGTCCTTAAGATTGGTATAGATTAACCGACCGTTAAAAGGTTGAATGCAGCAGTAAAAATCCCAACCTCCTAAATGTAGAACAGCAAAGACAAAATGTTCACTTTCTTGGGTAATTTCCGAGGTTAATTCCACCTGTCCCACCGCTAAAGTTAAAGACCCGATCGCTTGTTTTTGATAATCTAATTGACGGGCATTGTAACAATAAATCCGATGATGACTGGGATAATCGGTAAATAGGGAACTAATAGCGTAATGGGCCGCCACCTGTTCCAAATCCACCCGCGCAGAAGTGACCAATTGTCGATAGACATCAGCCCCATCTTGATATAACTTAACGTTACTGGGGGCGAAAGCTAGACGACTGAGGAAATTCATTTCTAATTGAATTCCAGCTACTTCTCCAGCTAATTCCAGGGCCCGGCCAGCATATCTCAAAATTTGCGTGCCTTCAGGTCGAGAAATTTCCTCAAAAAACCAGCCACAACTGGTAAACATTAATAAAGCCTGTCTTTGCATTTCTAATAAACGCAAAGCATCGATTTTCTCGCTTTTACTCAGGTTGCGACTTTGATGCAAAGCGAGGAAATGTTCGATCGCGTCTGGGGAGCGATCTAAAATAACGGCAATGTAGTCATCCCTTGTCTGCCAAGGATCCCGGAAAAATTCCTGTCCCTGAATCTCATAAACCTTAATCAACTCATCTCTGAGCCAATTTAGGGACTCCCGTAGGGGTTTACGCCATTTTTGCTGGTAATTTCCCCCTCCCCCGCAACCACAGTCATCCTGCCAACGATTTACGCCATGGACACAACTCCATGCGGTCACGGGTTTTAATTCCACTTCCCAAGTGGGGGGGCAAATACTGAGATAATGGGCAAAATTGGTGACTGTCCAGCCGTTTTTAGGGAAAGATTCCGTAAAAGCATAGCTAAGACACTTCTCTGTCCCCTGTTTGTGGTGGCCGAAGGTTTCCCCATCGGTAGCGACGCTGATTAACTGGGAGGGACGATGATCCCCTTTAATTGCCTGTCCCAGACGACCGACGAGAAAATCACTGCTGGCTAGGACATCATTAAAGCCCATATCGCGAGAAATTGGGCCATCGTAGAAGAAAATATCCAAATAACGACCATCGGGGATGTAACAGCGATAGGGACGGGTGGGATCGATTTGACCTCCGGCCACCGCGTGCCATTGGGGATGGGGATCATGGTCGCTAGGGAAAGGACGACAGCGCAGGGCCTGGGAAGGGGCTAAAATGGTGAATTTAATCCCTTCATCGATTAAAGCTGTCACTGTGGCTAAATCAATGGCTGTTTCCGCTAACCACATTCCTTCGGGATCACGGCCGAAACGATGCTGAAAATCGGCTTTTCCCCAGCGAATTTGGGTGTATTTGTCCTGTTTGTTGGCTAGGGGCAGAATGATATGATTATAGACCTGGGCGATGGCGTTACCATGACCGTTTAAGCGTTGACAACTTTTTTGGTCTGCTGTCAGGATGCGTTGATAAACTTCGGGATCATGGTATTGCATCCATGACATTAGGGTGGCCCCGATGTTAAAGCTGAGATATTCGTAGTTATTGACTATTTTGATTACTTCCCCCCGGTCATTGTAAATGCGTGCAAAAGCATTGGCACGATAACACTCGTGATGGATGCGTTCATTCCAATTATGGAAGGGATGGGCGCTCGGTTGCCGTTCAATTCTGTCTAGATAGGGATTTTCTCGCGGTGGTTGGTAAAAATGTCCGTGAACCGTGATATAAACTCCGTGGGCGGTTTTCAGGGGATCGACCCCCGTATCGGTATAGGAATAAAAGGTTGTAGAAGGATGTTCAACAAGATAAGTCATGGAAATGCCTAGAAAATCGTTTTTTTTTGAGCGAAAATAGCTGTAGAATGTGGCGACCTGATGTTTAAAAAAACTGAAAACTGGGCCATTTTTCACGGCCTTGGGGTCACAATATCACATTTTATTTTCCTAGCAAAGCTAAGGTTAACAATTCGCAACTTCTCTATACACAGCACCAAGTAGGGTCTGCTGAAAAAGCTTTTCGTGGGTGTGGGGTGTCGGTTTTTAAGGGTGTTAGGGATATGCTGAAAATAAATCCGGTTATTAAAGACTGATTATTTATTCCCCCTTTGGCTCTTCTAGGTTC
>NZ_CAIP01000108.1 GCF_000297435.1 Microcystis sp. T1-4
TTTGAGCTTCTGCTAATTCGGCTAATAATTTCCAAACATCATCGGCAGTGGTGGTCATAATTTTTCATCTTAATTAACTTGGCACTAACCCGATTATATCTTGTTTGAAGGATAGAGCCTGATGGCAGATAATGAAATAGTAGCGATTTTTTTTAATATGGCGGATCGCAATTGTAAGTCGAAATGGCTATCGATCATAGGAATTGGTGAAGATGGCTTAGAAGGGTTAAGTTCAGTGGGGCGAAGTCTGCTTTCTTTAGCATCAGTTATCGTCGGTGGTGAACGTCATCTGGCAATGTTACCCCCAGAGGATCAACGGCAAAAACTGCTCTGGACTTCTCCTATTCAAGACTCTGTTAACGAGATTATCCGCCGTCGTGGTCAATCCGTCTGTGTTTTGGCCAGTGGTGATCCCATGTGCTACGGGATTGGTGTCACCCTTACCCGCCAGATTCCCCTTGAGGAAATGACGATTATTCCCTCTCCTTCTGCCTTCAGTCTTGCCTGTAGTCGTTTGGGTTGGCCTCTGAGTGAAGTGGAAACTTTGAGTTTGTGCGGTCGGCCTCCGGCTTGGTTGAATGGGGTGCTTTATCCCGGCGCTAAACTGCTGGTACTGAGTGCCGATGCCCAGACTCCAGCGATCGCTGCTCGGCTGCTCCGGGAGGGAGGTTTTGGCGAGAGTCCCATCACGGTTTTAGAACATCTAGGGGGAACCCTAGAACGCCACATTCAAGGCATCGCCAACGATTGGCAGTTTACAGATCTGGCGGCTCTAAATGTCATCGCCATTAGCTGCATCTCCTCCCATCCCCCCACCCTGGCGCCGCGCCTTCCAGGACTGCCGGATTCTGCCTACCATCATGACGGACAGTTGACAAAAAGAGAAGTTCGTGCTATCACGCTGAGTAGATTGGCTCCCTTACCCGGACAATTGCTCTGGGATGTGGGGGCAGGTTGTGGTTCCATTGCCATTGAGTGGCTGCGTAGCGATCGCCGTTGCCAGGCTATTGCGATCGAACATCATCCCACCAGATTACAATACATTGCCGATAATGCCGCCGCCCTGGGAACGCCCCACCTGCAAATCGTCGCCGGAATCGCACCGAGCACCCTAGAAGATTTACCGCAACCGGACGCTATTTTTATTGGTGGCGGTATCACCACACCCCACCTATTGGAAACCTGTTGGTTAGCCCTGCGCCCCGGGGGTCGTCTTGTTGCTAACACTGTTACAATTGAAAGCGAATTAGTTCTCTTGCAATGGCATAGTAAATTAGGAGGGGAACTGCTGCGAATTGGCATTGAAAAAGCCGAACCAGTCGGCAAGTTTTTAGGTTGGAAAGCAATGGCCACCGTAACCCAGTGGACTGTTCTGAAACCGAGATTGTAAATCCTTGATTTTCTCCTTGATCTCTCTTGCAAAAGTTGTCAACTTTAGCTCCTGAGTGGGAAAATAAGCCTTAGATAATTACGACAGTAAATCAGTTTCATTTTCTATCTATAGGAATTTCTTTGTCTTAGCGGTCTGCTTAGATTTGGTGTACCATAGATAGATTTTTGATATGCTTCCTCGATCGCATTTTCTAAAGTTCTATAATCTCTCGGCCAGTCAATGATTAATCCCATATTGGGAATATTATCTAATAACCTCTCTGGAATGCAAGGATTTTTATCGGGAATTTTTATTCCTAATAGCCCGTTTCTTGTATTCCCATAGGATTTTCTAAGACTATGATAAATTTCCCAATCAACCCAACTTCTGCCGCCTGTTTCTTGCCCAATAAGCACTACTGTAACGGTACTATCTTTGATCAGAGAGCTTAATCTAGCTTTTATCGATTCGGCTTGCAAGTCACCGATGTCTTCTCGAATTGATTTATCAATAAAAACATCACGTTCGTCAGCAAAGATTTTTCTGAAGTCATCTGCTGCTTGCTGATCTAGCCTGTGAGAATAACTGACAAATACTTTTCTTGCCATAATGATTTCTCCTTAGCAAGGTTAAATTGATTACTAGGTCATCCCATGATAGCACAAGTTTCGGCAATTGCGGGTTAGGATGGTAGTAGAGTCTTATTTACTCCCCCAACTTAGTCCCATGACGACTCAGTACCGTCCCTACTTTAGAATTTATCTTGCTTGGCATCCCGATTCTCCCAGGGGAGAGGAGTTGGCAAAGTATCTCTTTCAACATATCTGTGCAGATCCAGAACATCCCCTATTGCGAGGTCTTGGGATTCCGATGTACTTTCGTTCAGTCCCCTTTCAAGCAGACACTAACATCCCTAGACCAATTATTTTAAATGACTCCCTTAACTCGGCCACATTTGTCTTAGTAGATGACGAGATGGTTGTGGATGAGAATTGGCAGAACTATATTGAATCAGTTAGCGAAAATGCCTCACAGTTATTTCCCCATCACAGAGTTTACCCTGTTGCCATAACCAGAAATGCTTTCAAGTTGAGTGACAAAATTTCTCCCATTAACTTTATCAAAATCTACCAGATAGATAACATCGAGCATCAGCAGAACACGCTATTAAGAAAGGTACTACATGAATGCTGCCGACAACTGAAACAAATTCAATCAAAAGGACAGACAGAACTGGGAAAATCCGCTGCTCCTGTTAAACTTTTCCTCAGTCATGCCAAGCGAGATGGGGTTCAAATCGTTGAGGAAATTCGTCAATGGCTTCTCAAAGATAATAGCCTCGATAACTTTTTTGATACGAAAGATATAGCCCCGGGTTACGATTTTAGAGAAGAAATTCAATCTGGTATCAAGGATTCTGCTTTGTTAATCTGCCAAACAGATGCCTACACCAGCCGCTATTATTGCCGTTGGGAGATTTTACTGGCTAAAAAATATCAAGTTCCTGCACTGCTGATTAATTCCCTCAATACCGGTGAAGAGCGCAGCTTTCCCTATTTGGGCAATACGCCAACAATACGCTGGCAAGGGATTGAAACGATTCCTACTATTATTACTAAAATTTTGCTTGAGGTACTGCGCTATAGCTATTTCCCCGGCTATGTAGAAACCTTAAAGCAGATTTGCAGAATACCATCGCAAGCGGTGGTTATCCCTTGCGCTCCTGAATTATTAACTCAAGTCCAAACTTGGCAAGTTAGCCAACCTCAAGCAGACAGTTTTCTTGTCTATCCAGATCCACCTTTGGCAGATGATGAAATGGGAATACTTAACTCTCTCAATCCCAGGATTAAAGCCTGGACTCCCTCCCAGCCAACACCCTAAAATCAGAGGAGAACCAAAAAAATGACAGGACAACCAAGACAAAAACCTCTTTCTGGCAAGGTAATTGGGATTTCAATTTCTGACAGTCCCGATTTGCAACGACTCGGCTTTAGTACCGTCCATCAAAAAAGGGCGCTGATCGAAATTAGTCGCCATCTGCTTGCTCAAGGATCTAGTCTTGCCTACGGCGGCGATCTGCGTCCTGGTGGATTTACTCTAGATTTAGTGGAGATGGTCAAAGCTTACAATGAACAAGCAACAGAACGAGCAGAGAAGATCCTAAACTTCTTAGCCTGGCCATTACATCTTGAGACAACTGTTAAGTGGAAAGCTCAACACAAAAATGAAGTATCAATTCAGATAATTCCTCTACCTCAAGATCTGAAACAGTCACCCTTTAACATTGACGAAAAAACTTACCTAGAGCCGAACAGTGCGATTAATCGTTATGTTTGGGCCCGTTGTCTGACAGCCATGCGGGAGCAAATGGCAGAGCGAATTGATGCTCGAATTATTCTTGGTGGTAAAGTTACAGATTACAAGGGGGCATTTCCAGGAATTGCTGAAGAAGCAGCCCTGGCGATCGCTTATCATAAACCTCTATTTGTTTTGGGTGCATTTGGTGGTTGTGCCAAGGCAGTGGGTGAGAGCTTGTTGAAAGAAAACCCAGAAATACTAACGCAGGTGTACCAAACTTTTCATAGCCAAGAATATGGGGATATGATTGAGTTCTATAACCAACAGTCTAACCAAGGGAAGCCCCATAAAGTGATTGATTACCCAGCCTTTGTGGAGACTTTTAGTAATGCCAGTTTTAAAGGATTAAACAATGGACTAACGGAGTCAGAAAATCAGCGTCTTTTTCAAACCGAAGATTTGGATGAAATGGTGTATTTAATTCTCAAGGGGATGCTAATTGCCAATACTCAATCAACCGTTGATCCTTCATAAGTTAATGTTTAAAAAATCAAAGTTTTTCTATTTTTCTAAAATTGACTTTCATTAGCGGATTATTAATTTGATTTTTGACCGAATTAGTAGCCGCCTAACACACCCTACACTTTACCGCTCTGGGACGGGACTTATTGTCCTAATTCCAGTTGATAGTCTTATTATAATTATAGTTCCCAAAATTAGACAAAAATTTTCTAGGAACCAACGAAATTTTCAATCGTTATCATCAAAAAAATTAAATCTTTATTGTCCAATGCACAAGTTATCCTATTTGTCAATATTTTTGTACTAATTGTCATATAATACAAATGCTCGCTATAATAGAATTAAGTTGTTGACATTTTCTAGTTTTTACTTTTTACTTAGTCTTATGGTTTCGCGACTAGATAAAACTAACGTCACTAAAATTATCTACCCCGATAGCGATGGTCAACCCCTGGCCGATAATACCCTGCAATTTCGTTGGATTACGACAATTAAAACTAATTTAGACTGGCTATTTCGCCAGCAGTCTGATGTCTTTGTTGCGGGTGATTTACTCTGGTATCCTGTGGAAAATGATAATCAACTGCGTCAAGAGCCGGATATCATGGTGGTTTTTGGGAGACCAAAAGGGGAAAGGGGTTCCTATCGACAATGGCTCGAAAATAATATTAGTCCCCAGGTGGTTTTTGAAATCCTCTCTCCGGGTAACACCCTCACGGAAATGGCTAAAAAACAGCTATTTTATCAGCGTTATGGGGTCGAGGAATATTATCTTTATGATCCCCATAAAAACGATGCCAGTGCTTGGATAAGAGGCGAAAATCAGCTAGAAATTCTGGAAACTCTCGATAATTGGGTTAGTCCCCGTTTAGGAATACGTTTTCAGTTAGGAGAACCGGAAATGTTGCTTTTTTATCCCGATGGACAAGCTTTCACTAGCTATAATCAGGAAAAACAACGAGCGGAACGATTAGCCAATAAACTGCGGGAATTAGGCCTTAATCCTGACGAAATCTAAGTTTATCTCTTGATCGCAGTTTAAAGTTAATCTTTGTTAAGAGACAAGTAAAAAATAGCCATAGTGGGCTATATGTATTTTCAGTATGATGAAGTTAGTTAGCTTAGTACAAAAAAACTCATGTTCAGGGATAATTGCTTTAAGCACGGCTAGTCGGAGTCCTATAGGTGAAGTTTATCTCGTAAATCTTCAGTTTTCAGTGCCAAGTTTACAGTCTCACTGCCAACGGGTAGAAATTTCACAGGTACATTATAAATTGTATATGATATTTGATGACCAATAACGAAATTACAGTTAACGACTACTCATCCACTAGATTATCAAGGGCGAGATTGACTCTCAAGGTTGATGGTCCTTATTTTCCTATGGTGAAATTCCAAAAACTTTTAGAGAGTTTTTCTATAATCCTGACGGAAATTGATCAAGAAATATCAGATACGGGAGAGGTGGGAGTAGAGTGGGCAATTACGGAAGTTCAACAAGGAAGTATTATTATGACAGCCGAAGCAAATATCCTTGATGAACAGGTGGAAACTGAGCGTCCTCAAAGAATTATCAATGTTTTTAGAGATAGTTTAGAAGAATTGATTAAGGAAAAACCTCAACGTCCCTTGTACTTCAACAATAAAGCCCTGTATAATGTCAAGAAGTTTAGCGAATTAATCGATCCAAATGATTTTGCTTATATCGAGTTTTCTACGGAAAATTGGAGGTTTTATGTTACTAAAAATATAGCGGCTAATGTAGATGAAATTACTCAAAATTTTTACAGTATTTATGGCTCTATTGAAGGGCAGTTAGTATCTATTAATATTGCCAATCGTCAAAAGATGGGGATTCGTAGCCTAACTGATAACAAAATTATTAAATGTTTTTTTCCTGAAGAACTTTTTGAACAAGCTAGAGAAGCTTTAGGAAAAAGAGTTTATGTTTTTGGGTTAATCCGGCAGTATTTGCATGGAGAAAAAATCAATATTCAAGTGCAAGAAATGAAAGTTTTTCCTGAAAAATCTGCTGCTTCTTCCCTGTCTAATATTATCAATTCAATTAGAGGTTAGTCTTGAAAAAAAAGTCTATCAAAAAACATTATTGTGATTAGGGAATCTTTATCAGTTTTTTCAATGAAGAACCCCAGTATTATGAACAATGTAAGAATATTGGC
>NZ_CAIP01000107.1 GCF_000297435.1 Microcystis sp. T1-4
GAATTATGAATTATGAATGGGGGAAGTGGGGTGTGGGGAAGTGGGGAAATTGAACTAAAACCCCAAAACCCCAAAACCCCAACCCCCAACACCTAAAACCTGTCTCGGAGTCTGGGAGTCTCCTATCTCCTCATTGGCTGATTTTTTTGTGCAGAAATAACTTTTGTGGTCGATTAAATAACCAATTAATCAACCAACCGTCGGTTTTTTGGAGACGATAACCGCTACTTAAGTACAGTGACCGGGCCGCTAGGTTATTATCGAGAACATGGAGGGAAAGTTCCTCAAAACCCCATTCTCTAGCGATCTGTTCACACTTGAGCAGCAATCTCCGGGCCAGACCGGCACGCCGGCGATCGGGACTAACGGCTAAATTAGAAATATAAGGAATGGGAACGGCTAAAAAAGAACTGGATTTTAAGCTGATTTCCGCCGTAGCGACAATAATTTCCTGAGGACCCGTGACGGTGACGCTGGTTTGACTGACTACCAGACAGTGATAGTAAGGGGTATCGGCGCGCAATCGTCCCCGTAAGTCCTCGTAAATGCCTAATTTAAAGATAGGACGCAGAAAAGACCAATAATTGGCCGTGGGGAAAAAACTATCGGTGAGAATTTCCGCCAAGCTTTTGAGATCTTGGCTTTGGGCCAAACGCACCTCGACGGTAATGGCGGCATTGTCACCGGTCGCTTCCGAGTCGGAGGGATTAGACAATAGGTATGAGATAAAACAGGAGTCCACTTTAATCACAGGAGTCGGCGGGGAAGGTGGGGATGGCAGTCCTTATCCGGGAAAGGTAAATAGGGGTGGGAGCTAGTTGGGAGAATCAAGCATCTATCTTAAGGAGAATACCGCAATTTTTCAAGACTACTGAATCAAAATCTCATCCATTCTACTGTCTATAGCCCCAGTTGGGGGGAATACCGCTATTTTTTCGGGAATTTTTTTTGATCGCCGGGCAATGGTTAAGAGGGGATGATGCTGGTCAGAACTAATCTCTTTCTTTTTGGGTCAATTAACTATATTCTTTAATCTAATCTATCCTCCTATCCCCCCTCCATGATCAAAGAAATTTCCGCTTATTTGCAAGTGTTCCGCAGTCAAAAAATGGCGGCTTTGTTATTCTTAGGTTTTGCTTCCGGATTGCCCTTGTTGCTCACCAGTCGCACCCTGCAAGCTTGGATGACCACCGAAGGAGTTGATCTGAAATCGATCGGTTTATTTAGTTTAGTCACCCTCCCCTACTCTCTCAAATTTCTTTGGTCTCCCTTACTTGATCGCTATGTTCCCCCGCTGCTTGGTCGTCGTCGCGGTTGGATTTTCATCGCTCAAATTTGTTTAACTTTAGCGATTGGTTGCATGGCTTTTCAACAACCAAAACAATCTTTGGAATTATTGGCAATTAATGCCCTACTGATCGCTTTTTTTAGTGCCAGCCAAGATATTGCCTACGATGCCTATCGCACAGATATTTTAGAAAAATGGGAGATGGGTGCTGGGGTGGCGATCGGGGTTTTAGGTTATCGTTTGGCTTTAATTTTAACCGGTTCGATCGCTTTAATTTTAGCTGATCACTTTCCCTGGCCTCTCGTCTATCTTTTCCTAGCTGGATTGATGGCTTTAACGATTATTTGGTCTTTTTTCGCCCCAGCTACTCCCCCTAGGGATGATACTCCTCAAACTCTTTTAGAGGCGGTTTGGTTGCCTTTCTGGGAGTTTTTTCAACGCTATCAAATAGGTCAAGGAATCGGCATTCTCGCCTTTATTGTTCTCTATCGTTTAGGGGATGCTTTAGTTAATAATATGGTGACTCCTTTTCTCTTAAAAACTGGTTTCAGTCAAACCGATATCGGGGCAATCCAGGGCGGCATGGGCATGATAGCAACTATGGTGGGAGTTTTATTAGGTGGTTCCCTGTTAAGTCGTTGGGGAATTAATCGATCGCTCTGGATTTTTGGCGGCTTGCAAGCTATTAGTAATTTGGCCTATTTTATTTTAGCAAATTTAGGGCAAAATTATCCTTTTATGGTCTTAGCTATTAATATTGAAAACTTCTGTGGTGGCTTAGTCACTGCCGCTTTTGTGGCTTTTTTAATGAGTCTTTGTAATGCTCGTTTTACCGCTACTCAGTACGCCCTTTTATCGAGTTTAATGGCCTTTAGTCGCGATATTTTGGTGGCTCCCGCCGGAGTTTTAGCTGCAGCGATCGGTTGGCAGTGGTTCTTTTTAATCACGGTAATTGCTGCTTTACCCGGGTTAGCTTTATTGCCTTTATTTGCTCCTTGGCAAGAGGAGAATTGAGCTAATTGATGATTTATTCCTCCGATTTCACTCGCATAACTACTAAAGTCATATCGTCACTACTGTCATTTCCTAAACCGGTAAAAGCGGCAACTTTCCCGAATAAATATTCGAGAATTTGTTCGGGATCGGTGTACTGTTGACAGGCTTCCTTAACTGCCGATAGCCAATTTTTCTGATCAAATCTTTCCCCTTTCGAGTTAACTGCATCGGTAAAGCCATCGGTATAATAGATCAGCGTATCTCCTGCTTCTAATTGCACTTGGGCATCGTCATAGATAGAATCGGCCTCTAAACCAACTAATGTCCCTTCCGTGTCGAGAGACTCTAAATCTCCCGTTTTGGCCCGCCACCAGAGGGTGGGATAATGGGCAGCATTACTGTAGCCAAGACGGCGCGTCAGGGGATCATACTCGGAATAAAATAATGTCACGAAACGATGAGAATTATCGAGATCGGCATACATAACCCGATTGAGATGACGCAAAATCTGGGCCGGGGAGTGGCGATTTAACACTTCCGCTCGCAACATTCCCCGGGTCATGGTCATCAATAATCCTGCCGGGACACCTTTACCCATGACATCACCGATGACTATACTCCAAGGGGCGGTACTAGCTTCCATTTCCGCCTCCGTTGCTGGTTTAAATTGATCGTAGTTGCAGGGGATAAAATCATAATAATCGCCACCAACGCGATTGGCTGTTTTGCAGTGGGCTGCCAATTCTACCCCCTGAATTTTCGGACATTGCCGGGGTAAAAGACGATTTTGGATTTCGGAAGCGATTTCTAACTCTCGATCCTGACGTTCCTTAGCCCGTAATTCGATCGTTAATTCATTATTAGCTATAGCCACCGCCGTTTGATCGGCCACTAGCTGCAGCAGTTTACGACGGGTGGGTGTCCAACCATAATCGGGATCACGACTGAAAACGTATAAACGTCCCCGCTCACTATTTTTTACCAAAACAGGCGTACTATAAACCTGCGTACCCTGTCCGAGAGTTTGCCGGATTTTATGGTCGAGACTGTCGAGAAGCGATCGATTATTTTTATTCTCAAGTGCCGGTTCTTGGTTTAATTGTCGGATAATTGCCTCTAATTGTCGGCGTAGTTCCCCATTAATTTGATTATCTTGGCAATGCAGTTGATCGAGGGCCACTTGACCGTTATTTTTGCTCAAAATCAACGCCCCTCCCTCCGCATCCGCCACTCGTGCGGCCATCAAGGGAGTGAGATCGAGGAATTGGTTTAAATTATTGAAACTCCGCAGGGCAAAACCGAGGGAACTTAGGAGATTTTGAACTTTGTTTTGTTCCCGATATAAACTGGCCACCAACTCTTTTAAGGCTAAAATTGGCTTGATATCGGCACTTGCAGGGCCTGTATTGACGGTGGGAGTGGTGAGGGTGTCCCTCGGTTCCGGCTCAGAAAGCATAAAATGATCTTTGTGGCGGTGACATGATTATAGCTAGATGGTCATTGGGTTATGACCTGTTTAAGTTTAACAGTATAGTCGATCTTTTCCTGACTGCCACAATTTAACCCTGATGTTTTACTATTTCTGTTTTTTCACACCTAAGACTGAGGCTGATAGCTTGACCTTATAATAATTAGAAGTATTTAACTTGATCCATTGACTTTATGACCTTGCCTCTCGATGTTCCCACGGCGATTAATCAACGTCGTTCTATTAAAAATTTTACCACCGATCCGATCGCTCCGGAACTGCTGAAAACCCTGGTAGAATTAACCGTTGCTGCACCTAGTAGTTTCAACATCCAAGATTGGCGAATTATTTTAGTACAAGATGAGGCACAAAAGGCCGCTTTAGCCGAGGCCGCTTGGGGACAAAAGCAAATTATCCAAGCGCCAGTTACTTTTGTTTTCGCTGCCGATGCTGCCGCAGGAGGAGGAGATCTAACTCCTATCTATGAACAGGCTCTCAGTACAGGTGCCTGGAGCGAAGGCACGGTAAAATATTTTAAACAGGCAATCCCGGGATTTCAAAAGGCTTTAGGCGAAAAAACCCGGGAATACGCGATTAAGGATGCCATTATTGCCGCTACTCATCTGGTTTTAGCTGCCGAAAGTCTCGGTTTATCTAGTTGTTTTCTCAACGGTTGGATCGAGGACAAGGTAAAAGCTGTCATTGGTGCTGCCGATCATCCCCATCTGGCGATCGCTGTTGTCGTTCCCATCGGTTACGCAGCGGAACCGCGGCTTAATCCGGGGCGTTTACCCTTAGATTACAATGTTTTTGTGGATCGCTTGGGTAATCCCTATCAAGTCTAAACTCTATTAACTGGATTTAATCTCGTTTGGATCGCTGTTTTGGCTGGTAGTTGAGGAGTTGCTATCGGTTTCGGTTGGCAGGGGTTGGCGTTGCTGATTTGAGATAGGAAGCTTCTGGCAAACTAACTTTTAGATAGGATGCACAGTTGGCATTGATAGCTTGATTGAGCAACGCCTTGTATTGTGGCAAAATTAACAATTTAATCTGCATCAAGCCGCGCTAATACTGCCGACATCGATCTTAATTTTTTGAAAAGATATAAGGTTAATTATCACATCCCAGATTATCATGTCTAGGATTGACCATCTTTTAGCCTTATCAAGGGATTTCTATGCTGAAAAAATACTCATGGTGGCGACCACTGACGATTTTATTTGTAATCAGCTGCGGAGTGATCTTAATTTTTGGGAAAACTTTCGCCCAATCCCCAGGGATTAGCCATCCTCTCGATCCCCTCACAGAAAATGAGATTAAAATGGCGGTAACTGTGGTGAAAAAAGACAAATCCCTGACAGAGTTCGCCAGATTTCCTAATATTTCTTTACAAGAACCCGATAAGCAAACTGTTTTAAACTTTAAAAAAGGAGATGCTATTGCTCGTCAAGCTTTTTTAGTAATTCTGGAACCCAGACTGAATAAAACCTATGAGGCTATTGTCGATACCAAAGTGAGTAAAATTCTCTCATGGCAAGAAGTATCGACGGGACAACCACCATTGTTAGATGAAGAATACGAAATTCTCGATCGAGTAGCTAAAGCTGATATTCGTTGGCAAGAAGCTATGAAAAAACGCGGGATTACTGACTTTGAAAACGTCATCATTGACGGTTGGGCTACTGGGATGATGAGCGAGAAAGAACAAGCATCGGGAAAGCGCTTAATTCGCGGGATTACTTACTATAAAGGCAAGGATCGTAATAATTATTATGGCGCACCGATCGAAGGTTTGTCAGTGACGGTAGATTTAAATAATCGCCAAGTATTTGAAGTGCGAGATACTGGGATTGTACCTTTCTCAAAAGCCAATTTTGATTACGATGAAAAAAACCTTTCACCCCTTCAAAAAGCCCTAAAACCTTTAAGAATTCAACAACCGCAGGGGACAACTTTTCAGATTAAGGGTAACGAAGTTAGCTGGCAAAATTGGAAATTTCGTTATCTCATGCACCCAAGAGAGGGGTTAGTTCTTTATCTAGTTACCTACAATGATAAAGGTAAAGATAGAATGATTTTGTATCGTGGAGGACTGTCAGAAATGCTAGTTCCCTACTCCGATACCTCGCGAGAATGGGCGGTTCGTAGTGCTTTTGATGTGGGAGAATATCGTTTTGGTTGGTTATCTACTCCCTTGGATAAAGGTAATGATGTTCCCGAAAATACTGTCTTGTTAAATACCTTATTTGCTGATGATAATGGGGAACCTTATCTCGGGGAGAATCTCATCGGTATTTACGAAAAAGATGCGGGAATTCTCTGGCGACATTATGATTTTAACACGGAAACTTTTGAAGGTCGTCGCGCCCGTCAATTAGTGGTTAATACCGTGGCTGCTATCGGTAATTATGACTACGGAATTAACTGGATTTTTCACGAAGATGGTACTTTAGAACAGCGCAGCGATTTAACGGGAATTATGTTAGCTAAAGCGACTACTGATCTCACTAATTCTCATGATCATGGCGATAAATTTGGGACATTAGTAGCGGCAAATGTGGAAGCAATTAATCATCAGCACTTCTTAAATTTTCGTCTCGATTTTGATGTGGATGGGGTGAAAAATTCTGTTACTGAAATGAAGGTTTCTACTTTATCACCAGAAAAAAATCCCTTTGGTAATGCCTTCACTATGTCAGAAAGAAATCTTCGGCAAGAATCCGAGGCAATTCGTGATGTGAATTTAGCTGAAAGTCGCGCTTGGATGGTAATGAATAATAATCAGAAAAACTCCCTCGGAATGCCGACAAGTTATATGTTAATGCCATCGGCCAATTCAATTTATTATCCCAATTTCCCAGCGGATTCTCGTCAACGGGGTGAATTTGCTACCCATCATTTTTGGGCAACTCGTTACAAAGCGAACGAACTTTATGCAGCGGGAGATTATCCCAATCAAGGCAAAAAAGGTCGAGGTTTACCGCAATATACTGCTGACAATGAATCTCTCGAAAATGAGGATTTAGTCGTCTGGTACACCTACGGTGTTACCCATATTCCTCGTCCTGAAGAATGGCCAATTATGACCGTACATCCAGCAGGTTTTAAGATTATGTCTTGGGGTTTCTTTGACCAAAATCCTGTTTTGAATGTCCCGAAAAATAACCTAGAGAATTCTTAAACAATCTGGGGGAATGCCTTACTGGCTGCATCCTTGTATGTTGGCAGTGGAGGGAAAGGGGTTATCCTAATCTCAAGAAGCAATGGTTTCCTCAGAATCGGGATCGAAACTGGAAATGCTGTACTCGTTTGCCGATTTGGTTATCCTAGATAAAACCTCTTTCGGTAAGATCCCTCCTATAGAATTACCGATTTTTTGGAGTGTTAAAGTTGTCATAACTTATTTCTTCTCTTTATTTTTGGCAATTAAATGTTATAATAGATTACCTGTTTGATCTCAGCAAAGGACAAAACCATTGAAAGTGTTGCAGAGCAACACTTGGGGGAATAATCACGAAACTGTTTCCAGATAATGCCTTGGTCTATTTTTACCAGAGAAAAAACTATCGTCATAATGGCATTTTCTAACCTGAAGATTAATCTTCAGTTTGCTAGGCTAAAATCCGAAAGAATAACCAATTTTTAGCTTTAATTGACTTTGATCATGGCCATTAGTGGCAATATCTCCCTCGATACCCCAATCGATCACACCTTGGCGATTAATTTGCTGACGAATTCCCATACCAGTGCGAATTAAAACGCCACCATTACTATTATCGCCGGTAATTACGCCCAATTCTGCTAAAAAAGTGCGATCAAAACGTTTCGGATAACCAATCGGTCGCGAATAACCGAGAATTGCAGCGGGTAAAAAAGAGCGATCGCCGTTATCGGGATCGGTTTTTATGTTTAAATTGAGATTAAGATGCAAGCGATCAAATTGACCAACAGTTTTACTGGCAATTCCCCGCAGACGAAAATCTAATCCCCTAGAATTATTTCCCGTCGGTAATCCTAAATCAGTACGAATAGCAAAAGCGGGAACATTATCGTATTCACGATTGAAATTATAGAAAAAACCTACAGATAAATTTCCCAGATCAAAACCTGTATCATCACTATTAACTCGTCCTCCCAGTTGCGGATCGATGCCGATAATAATATGACCATTACGAATAATACCGTTGAGGTATTCAATATCAAACTCACCACCGAGATTACTATTTTCAGGAAAGACTAGACTTCCTCCAAATTCTATCGATTGTTCCCCAAAACCGAGACTTTCAGCATCATCAAAAGAAAGGGGACGACCAGAATCCAGATTATTATGATCGTTGGCAAAAACTGGATTAGTAAAACTAACGACTAAACTCACAGCAATTAATAAAAATCTTCTCATTTTTTGGGTTCCTCTTGATGATTGCTGTCGTCAGGTTTTTTCTCCGTATTAGGAGGGTTTTCCGGAGAGTGATTTTCGTGGTTATGGTGTTGGTGATCTCCTCCCTCATCTACTTGAGAATCATCAGGTTTTTTCTCGGAATTATCAGGATTGTCGTGATTATGACCTTCGTGAGAAATATCTGCTGGCATTAATCCCATCCCCGGAATTCCTGACTGAAAACGATGATCGTGTAGTCCTTCACCACCATAATTTTTTCCTGCTTCCATTTCCCGATGATTAGCAGCCATTACTAACCAAATAGCGCGGGTAATTTGTTCGTCTTTTTGTTGGGGAGTTAGCCAATCGGAAGCCAGAATATCATTAACCATATCGTGCAACATATGCAGGTTATCAAAGGTGTTAGATATTGCGGGAAAGCGTCGGGCAAACTTGGGACTAAGTTCGGCAAACATGGGCATAAAAGCTCGATCGGTGCGATACAATTCCTGACTATGGTATTGTTTTCCCACCTGTTTATAAGCTTGTTTTTGTTCTTCTAGCGTCTTTTCATAGAGTAAGTCATACATTGTTCCTTGTAACCAATGGTAGCCCCAAAATAAGCCATTAACTTTCGGATATTTCTGCCGAAAAGCTTTAGAATAGGGCTGGGAATCCAGATAGCCCATATTCATGGGTAATCCAGTAATAGCATAGGGAACTTTTGTCAAGTAAAATTGATATAATTTTTCAATTTCTGCTTCTTTTTCATCATTAGTTAATTTGCTGCTGGCTAAAACATCAACGGTTTGAGCATGGAAAATATGCGCCCACTCGAAGACCTGTTCTAAAACGCCGTATTTTCTGCCAAAAGTTGGGGAAATATTGCCCTCGTCGGGCATAAATTTAGGCGGATTTTTTAAAACCCAATTAATTTTTTGGTATGTCTTAGTTTCTAAATCTTTCGCTTTTCCTGTTACGATATCTTCGTAGGCAAAGGCATGACCAACAGCGATCGCATTCAAGTCTAAAGATAAATCTCTGACATTATAAATGGCATTATTATAAACCCCTCTTTGGGGATAAATATGATTACGTTGCTTGTTATACATCCAAGCTGGTATATTGTCAGGAATTGCTTGTAAAGTCTGAGTTTGAGGTGACTGAGTATGTAAATGTTGAGCAATGACAGGAGTAGAAATCAGTGCTACAGTTACCAATAAAATTAACTTTTTCATGATAGTTAAACCTTGAGATTAGGGCAAATAAATTGATCGTCTTTTGCTGGTGTATCCGTCCATCCTTGCAGGGTTTCGGTTAATTGTTGACGCAATAAAAGCAATTGTTCCACTTGTCGATCGATCTCAGCAATATGTTTAATTAATTTTTCCTGAATATCTCCACAGGGTAACTCACCCTGGTCATGAATCACTAAACATTCGCGGATCTGTTGCAGACTCAAACCCAAGGATTGCAATCTCTTGACAAATAGCAAGCGATGGACAGTATCGGGAGAAAATAGGCGAAATTGTCCCTCTGTCCTCTCAGGGGACTGAATTAATCCTAATTCCTCGTAATAACGAATCGTTTTAATTGAAACACCACTTTCTAGGGAAAGTTGACCGATTTTGAGCATTATTTTTGCTCCTTAATCCTATGGTTTCTCCATGATAAAATCTCCCCTTGACTGGAGAATCAAGGGGGGAGAAGAAATATTTTTTTTAACTGACTTTACACTCAACCCCAAAACCGACCAAGAGAACTTTTTCTAAGGGTTCTCCCTCCTGGGGACGTTGATAGTTAATAATTTTGCGAATTCGCAGGTCTGGATTAATTAAAGTAATTGAATCCACGGAAACACTGCGAGTATAATTGGTGGTCATCAATAACTCTCTGGTAGTGGAATCAAAGCGAAAAGCGGAGATAATTGGTCTTGCTTCTTCGTAGGCGCGATCGCGAAGATAATCTCCTTCTAAATAACCATTATTTTCTGCTTTAACCACAAATAAAAGATTAAGATTTTGTCGCACTTCTTCCCCTTTTTCCGAGATGGTATAAAAACCCAAATTAAACCCGGGGATACTTTCTAAATCCGCAATATCAGCATAGTTATTATCTCTGAGAACTTTCTGTTTGATCTCCCTAGTCAGGGGTTGAATGAAGAATTCAGTACGGGAACGTTCCACTTCTTGAGCAGCTAGATAATGATAGGTTCTTTCCGTTTGCCAACTACCGACACAATAGGCAAAAAATTGCTGAAAAACTTCGGTATTCATAGATTTAATTCTCCTTATTGTCAGTATCTTAATTTTGAGTTATTGGATCGATAACTTCTTCCCGATTTTCAAAACCATAACAATCTCGAACCAGATAAAGTGGCCGGCCTTTTACTTCCTCATAAACCCTGCCAATATATTCGCCAATAATACCAAGAGTGAGTAATTGAATTCCTCCTAAAAATAAGACAGCAACCATCAGAGAAGCGTATCCAGGTACATCGATTCCTAAAATAATAGTCCTGAGCATTAAAAAACTAGCATAAACAAGACTAACAAGTGCAATGATAAATCCCACATAAGTCCAGACTTTCAGAGGTAAAAAACTAAAGGAGGTAATACCATCGATGGCAAAATTCCATAATTTCCAGTAATTCCATTTAGTTTGTCCTTGATACCGGGGTTCTCGATTGAATAAAATTGATGTCTGTTTATATCCCACCCAAGCAAATATTCCTTTCATAAATCTTTGACGTTCGGGCATTTTTTTAATTGATTCTACCACTCGACGATCGATTAAGCGAAAATCTCCGGTATTAGGGGGAATAGTAACCCGACTTAATTTATTTATGACTTGATAGAAACCTTCTGCGGTGAAACGTTTCAACCAACTTTCGCCAATTCTAACCCGACGGGACGCATAAACCACATCATAACCCTGCTGCCATTTTTCGATCATTTCGGCAATTAATTCGGGGGGATCTTGTAAATCAGCATCAATAGGAATAACTGCCATCCCCTGACTGTAATCAATGCCTGCTGACATGGCAATATCTTTGCCAAAATTACGGGATAAATTAACCACTTTAATTTGTGGGTAACGTTGATGATATTCCAGGAGATTTTTGAGAGTATTGTCACGACTACCATCATTGACGCAAACGATCTCATAACTACTATTTAGTCTCTCTAAAACCGCTAAAAGTCGTTGAAAAAGAGCAGCGATATTTTCTTCCTCGTTATAGAGAGGAACAACAACAGATATTTTCACTGGTACTTTATTTGATAGCATATTAATTGACAAAAAACCAGAGAAATTTCCTAACAAATATCAGCGACTAAAACTTGTTCGTACTTAGCCGCTGCTTGCTGCCAAGTATAATTATCTTCGATTAATTTGCGAGCATTTCTAGATAATTTTTCTCGCAAATCTGCCGATTCAAAAAGACTACTAATCGCCCTACAATATTCCTCAATACTATTAGCCCTTAAGGCTGCTAAAGGAACATTATTTCCCTCCACAGTTAATCCTTCTAAACCTCGATCGCTGGCCACCACCGGCACCCCCGCAGCCATGGATTCTAGGGTTTTGAACTTCATTCCAAAACCCGTTCTTAGGGGAATAACTGCCACAGTTGCCCGATGGAGATAGGTGGTCATTGATGGTACTCTTCCCGTCACAATGACTCCTTTTAACTTAGTTAATTCTTGCACTTCTAGGGATGGATTAGCACCGACTAAAGTTAAAGTAGTATCGGGGTAAGTAATTTGAATACGAGGTAAAATTTCTCTAGCTAAAAAACAGGCCGCATCGACATTAACCCAATAATCTAAGCCACCGATAAACACTAAATTATGTCCAGAAGGAGCCTGGGAACGATAGGGAAACAAATCTAGATCTACTGCATTAGGAATTAAATAAATCTCTCCATTGGGGGCAAATTCTTCCATTTGTTTTTGATCATCATCGGTGGTGACGACAATTTTTGAAAATTTCTGCACAGTTTTTTGTTCGTAGCGACGCATGAGAGGAAGGTAGAGACGATCCCGTAGTTCTTGACTAGAAACCCCAACTTCTAATTGACTTTTGCAGGTTTGATAGAGGGAACTATGCACATCAATTACTGTCCTAATTTGCTGTTGCCATTGGGGACGAATATAAATTTCATTAACACTATGTTCACTGGTGATTACTGAGAATTTTTGACTCTTAACTGCCCTATCTATCCAGTTCTGCATCTCTTGAGAATAGCCAAAAAGTACATTGGGAGGGGTTCCCGTTTGCAGGAATTGAGCTAATCTTTGCAGTTTAGCAATTATTCCAGTTTTGGCATCTCGAGGACGGGGAAAAACTACCAATTCACTAACAAAGTTACCTAACTTTTCTATCTCCTCATCGCTGACATCAGCACCACGTTGAACGAGGAGAGTAATATCATGATTTTTGCTGAGATACTTAAGTAAATTAAAAGTTCTGCCCTGAGTTCCCCCTCTGGTGGGGGGATAGGGAAAGGCGGAACTAATCATTAAGATATTCATAGCTATTCCTCTAAACGATTTTCTAGCATCATGGGGACAATATCGGTCATTTTGTATCGTGCTTGCCAACCTAATTTTTCCTTAGCTTTGCGGGGATTGCCGCGACTAATGGCTAAATCTGTTGGTCTTAACAAACTTCGATCGGAAATTACATGATCTGGCCAATTTAAGCCCACAGTAGCAAAAGCTGTGGCGACAAAATCCTCCAGTTTTGAACTTTCTCCCGTGGCAATGACGTAATCATCGGGTTGCTCCTGTTGCAGCATTAAATACATCGCTTCAACGTACTCCGGCCCCCAACCCCAATCCCTTTGAATATCCATATTTCCTAAGTGTAAAGTCTCGGTACTTCCCCGGGCAATTCTAGCCACGGCAGCGATGATTTTTTGAGTAACAAAGCGCTCGGGACGCAGGGGAGATTCATGATTGAAAAGTATGCCTGAACAGGCAAAAATTCCGTAGGCTTCTCGATAATTAGCCACTTCCCAAAAAGCCGCCGATTTGGCCACAGCGTAGGGACTGCGAGGACGAAAAGGGGTATTTTCGTCGGCAGAATTATCGCCGATATCCCCGAAACATTCACTCGATCCCGCATTATATAATTTAATCTTTGCCCCAGTAAATCGAATTGCTTCTAAGAGATTTAAGGTTCCCGTGGCAATACTTTCTAAGGTTTCCACTGGCTGCTCGAAGGATAAACCCACAGAACTTTGTCCAGCCAAATTATAGACCTCATCGGGCTGAATTTTAATCAACACCTGTAGGACACTGCGAAAGTCATTCAGTGCCATTGATTCTAGTTTGACCTGTTCCTTGATTCCCAAACGTTTCAGGTTACTAAAAGAGGACATTTGGGCATCCCGGGAGGTCCCACAAACTGTATAGCCAGCTTTTAACAGTAATTCGGCTAGGTAGGCTCCGTCCTGCCCCGATATACCACAAATTAACGCTTTTTTACCCATTTATTTACAATAATTTACTTTTGAGGGTTTAACATCGCTTTGGCGGCTTCGCTTAAATAACCGATTTGTCCGTAGGCAAAGAGAAGATTATCAAAGCTTTTAGCAGGATCATTGATAAATTTGACTGATTTCACTAATCCTCTCGCCAAACGTTCACCTCCTCGCCCAAATTGAGCCAATCCCGTCCTTCCTGCCACTTCTTCCCGGTAGTGTTCGCTGATGCCTTGCCACCAACTGCGACGCATAAACCATTGACGATTGATTCTTTCTGGGGCAACATTGTGTTCCACCAGTGCTTCGGGAAAATAGCCCACTTGCCATCCCTGGGCGATTGCCAGTTCTGTAGTGTATAATTCCTCGTTAGAGAGAAGTTTTTGGCCAACTCTTCCCAATTTAGGGTCAAAACCGCCAATTTTCTCCAAGAAATCTCGCCGAATTGAGTAATTAACCCCTCGCGGAGTTAAATCCGCTTGGCTAATATATATCACATTGTCGCCCAAATCGAAAGCCCCTAAACCCGCTGCTAAATCATCGGATAACCAATTGGGTTGACTGTAGCCTTGCGGCCAAATCAGGGTAACTTTACCCCCCGCTACTGCCAGTTTTTCGTTATTTTCGTAGGCATTTAACAGAATTTGCAACCATTGAGGACTTGCGATCGCATCGTCATCCAAATAAGCTAGGATCGGAGCTCTAGTTTCCTTCGCCCCCCGATTTCTGGCGGTAGATAGCCCTAAAATAGGTTCGTAAACATATTTTAGCCGCCCATCTCCCAGACGAGACTCGACCACTTGACGGGTTTTATCGGTAGATGCGTTATCAACCACTAAAATCTCGCAATCTGGGCAGGTTTGCGCCAAAAGACTATCGATCGCTCCTTCTAGGTAGTGATCGCGGTTGTGGGTACAGATAATCCCTACTATCTTAGGAGCCATGGCTATCAAGGTTACTCATTCAATACTCTAAAACTTAACATTCCTTTGGAAAAATGTAAAAATACTTTTAAAGCCGTCAGCCGTCAGCCGTCAGCCGTCAGCTAGACAATAGTGATGATAACTAGAAAAATGGCCAATTAATTGCCGGTTCTTCGGTTTGTGTTATGCAATAGACGGGGTTATAAGAGATGAAACCATTATAGAGAAAGACATTTGGCTATTTTTGTCAATTGTTTTCCATCTAGAACGAATTAATCAATTAAGTCTCTGGCCAAATAAGGATGTAGTCTATTTATGCCACCCGCTCGAACCATACCAAGTAACGAAGAGCCTAATTGCCTTTCTCAAGTAACAAGCTGATAAGTGGGTGGGTGGAATTAAATATAAGATGAACGTAGGTTGGGTTGAAGCATGAAACCCAACGCCTGCATGGGTTACGCTACCGCTAACCCATCCTACAAATAATTGTGCCTCCCTACTTAACTGATAACTGATAACTGATAACTGATAACTGATAACTGATAACTGAAATATTATGCCAAAAGTAACTGTTTGTATTCCCACCTATAACCGCGCCGATTATCTCAGCTATTCGATTAATACTGTGTTGCGGCAGACCTATGAAGATTTTGAGTTAATTGTCTGTGATGATGGTTCTTCTGATCGTACCCCAGAAGTGGTGGCAGCATTTGAGGATTCGAGAATAATTTATCTGCGTCATCCTCAAAATATGGGCAGAAGTTTAAATATGCGATCTGGTTTTACTGCTGCTCGGGGAGAATATTTTATTAAATTCGATGATGACGATGGACTAACTCCTGAATTTTTAGCGAAAACTGTCCCTATTTTAGAGCAAGAAAAAAACGTTGATTTTGTCTGTACCGATCACTGGATCATTGATAGATTTGGACAAAGAGTTGCATCGGCAACAAAAAAAAATTCGGCGAAATGGGGCAAAGATAGATTACAACTAGGAATTATTCCTGATTTAGAAAGAGAAACTTTTTCCTATCAAAGTTTACAGGTGGGTTCGACTCTTTTTCGTTATCGATCTTTGGCTGATGTGGATTATATGCGCCCTCAGGCGGATGGTTGTGAAGATTTTGATTTATTAGTGCGTTTAGCTTTAGCGGGAAAACAAGCTTATTTTCTGCCAGAATTATTAATGGAATATCGTTTTCATGGAGGTCAAACTAGCTTAAAACAAGCGGTTCACTTTTTGCAAGCTAACTTGTTTTGTACAGAAGGTTATCACTTTAACGATGTAAAATTAGAAGAAGAAAGAGTGAAAAGGACGGCTTTTTTACAGGAATCTTTGGGAATAAAATTAATTGAAAAGGGAGACAGCGAAGCTGGGCGAGTTTTAATAGAAAAAGCTTCAAAATTGTCAGGAAAATCCCAACGGGCCAGACTGGGTTTACTGCTTTCCTATTTACCTCTCAACTTGAGACAATTAGCTTTTCAAGGTTTCCGTCAACTACGCCCCAAAGATTACGTCGAACAGGTGAGAGCCGTATAAACTATAATTTATAGCAGTTATCTTATGTCGATACCAAATTGGGTTAGACTTTATCTTTGTGGGAAACGCTGCCAGTTTTTTAATTTAACTATCTATGGATACTATTCACGTTACAGGAATTCGTGCCTACGGTTACACAGGATATCTGGCCGAAGAACAGGTTTTAGGTCAATGGTTTGAGGTGGATTTATCCCTGGAAGTTGATATCAGCATTGCTGGCAAAAGTGACGCGATTGAAGATACCCTAGATTATCGACAGGCGATCGAAATTGTCAAACACCAGATTGAAACCAGCAAATTTGCCCTCGTGGAAAAATTGGCCACAATTATCGCCGAGGATATCCTCAAAATCGAGCGAGTGCGACAGGTAAGAGTACAATTATCGAAACCCGCCGCCCCAATTCCTAATTTTACCGGTAAAATCACCATTGATATTACTAGATCTCGTTGAGTTTACGGGTATTATTGACTAAACTTTGCGCAAAAGCGTCAAAACGTTGGGAAAGCTTCTCATCAAGGATTTTTCCTTCTTCGTTGAAGACTTGCCACGCTTGTCCTAAGCTAATTTGTTCGGGAATTACCCAAGCATGAACCCAACGGAGAATAATTCTTAAATCATTGAGGGCGTTACTATTGGATTGGCCGCCTAAAACACTGATTAATCCGGCAACCTTTCCCGATAACTCCTCAAAACTCATTAAATCTAGGGCATTCTTCATCACACCACTGACACTGCCATGATACTCTGGTGTCGCCAAAATTAACCCCGCTGCCGATTTAACCGTTTGCTGCATTTTGGCCACATCGGGATAGTCAGAATAGTCATCTCCCCCGTTACAGAAGGGTAAAGAGAGTTTTCTCAGGTCAATTATCTCCGTTTCTACTCCTAACGCCCCTAATCGACTGATAGCAACTTCTAACGCCATCGCACTATAGGAGCCAGGGCGTAAACTGCCATTAATACCAACGATTTTGATCATAGAACTTATACAAACTCATAACGACTACATATAAGCTAACAAAAAAAGAGGTAATTGGGGCAAGCTTACTTAAAAAAATATGTCGATGGGGCGGGGAGAGCGATCGATCTAAGTTTTAATGGGAGTAGAAAGAACGATTTATTCCATTTCCCCTGATTGCCATGCCAGAATTTCTCGATTTTCTCAAACATAAATATGCCTATGTGGCTATTGGTGAATTCAAACCGGGGTGTTTTTCCGAGGCCCAAAAACTCTACGAAAAAGCCGTTTCCACCTATTCCACAGGATTCCAGGGGGCTTTTCTGTTGCAAAAACCCGGAACCGACGAAGGCATTGCCGTGATCATCTGGGATAAAATCGATGATATGGAGGCAAATAAAAGCGAAGCCCACGAATTATTGCTGAAATCCATGGCGCCTCTGTTTGCGAAACCTCCTGTCACCGATTTTTACGAAGTATGTAGCGAGATAGAAGGTTCCCCCATTTAGGAATAATGTTTCTTTTCGGTGGCGATTAATTTGGCGGCTAAAACCCCGCCTAGAAAACCGAATAAATGTCCTTGCCAAGAAATCCCCGGACGGGAAGGCAAAACGCCCCAAATTGTGCCACCGTAGAGTAAAAAGACTAGAATTGACAAGAGTATAGAAGGAATATTTCTTTGGAAATAGCCCCGCAGTAATAAAAAACCTAAATAGCCAAAAATCAAGATACTTGCCCCGATATGGATGGATCCGGGAGCAGCAAATAACCAGACTCCTAACCCCCCCACCACCATGGTCAACCCAGTCACAATAAAAAAGTCACTGGTTTCCTGTAACATCACCAACCAACCGAGAATTAGGAAAGGAACCGTATTAGCAATAAGATGGGAAAAGTCCCTGTGTAGGAAAGGTGCGAAAAGAATACCCCGCAATCCGATGACTTGATGGGGCATAATCCCGAAATTGTTTAAACTGCCCCGAAAAACAAATTTATCTAAAATCTCTAACAGCCAAAAAATCGCCACAAAGGTAGCGAGGATTATTGCTTGGGTTTTTATTTCTTGCCGTGATCCTTGACTCATAAGATTGATGGATGAGCTATTTTTTCCCATTATAGCCCCCAGATCAGTTATCAGTTATCAGTTATCAGTTATCAGTTATCAGTGATTCAGTTACCAGTGATTCAGTTACCAGTTAAGTAGGTGGGTGGAATTAAATATAAGATGAACCTAGGTTGGGTTGAAGCATGAAACCCAACGCCTGCATGGGTTACGCTACCGCTAACCCATCCTACAAATAATTGTGCCTCCCTACTTATCAGGTGTGAGTTTTCTGTTTACTGTTTACTGTTTGCTGTGGGACAAAGAGGGGCTAATTGACAGGAAAAACAAGCGGGATTTCTTGCTTTACAAACCGCCCGGCCGTGGTAAATAATACTAATAGAAAAAGTTTCCCAATCCGGTTGAGGTAGTAAAGCCATTAAATCCCGTTCAATTTTCACCGGATCGTTATTAGTAGTTAAACCCAAACGATTACTTAAGCGCTTAACGTGGGTATCTACTGTCACCCCCTCAATAATCGCGTAAGCGTGAGCAAGTACCACATTAGCGGTTTTTCTAGCTACCCCGGGTAAAGTTAATAATTCCGCCATTGTCTTGGGTACTTCCCCCTGAAAATCCTTAAGAATTTTTTGACAAGCACCCTGAATATTTTTAGCTTTATTGCGATAGAATCCCGTGGAACGAATCAGGGTTTCTAACTCCTCTCGCTCGGCAAAAGCTAAGGATTTAGCATCGGGAAAACGGGCGAATAAAGCAGGAGTTACCTTATTTACACGCTCATCAGTGCATTGTGCCGAGAGAATAACTGCCACCAATAACTGCACGGGAGTTTGATAATTTAAGCTACAGGTTGCCTCTGGATATAATCGCTTTAAGTTGCTTAAAATCTCTAGGGCGCGCAGTTGAAGCTTAGTTTTTTTTCGAGGGGCCATCACTGGAATAAATCCTGAAAAACTGCTAGGTTAGCCGTGTCGCGCACGATTAAGAAAACTCCTAATCCTAGGAGTAAAACTAGACCTGTTTGCATGATGTTATCTTGCAGTTTAGTTGGGAGAGGTTTACCTACTAAAGCCTCGATTAATAAAAATACCAACTGACCACCATCAAGAGCAGGTAAAGGCAGAATATTAATCACCGCTAAGTTAATACTAATTAGGGCGGCAAATTGAAAAAGATTACCCGCATCATTACGAGCGATTGCTGCTCCATATTCGACAATTTTAACCGGTCCTGCTACCTGTTGAACATTTTCTTTAAAGTTACTAACTAACTGCCCAAAACCTTGCACGGTTAATAGGGTTAATCGTTGAAATTCCCTCGCACCCAAGCCAAAAGCTTGCCCAAAATTATCGGCTTTCAGGTGAGTTTCTTCACCGTTGGGAGCCAATCTAACCCCAATTTTACCCTGACCATCACTGCCCAATTCAGGAGTAACGATTAAATCGAGCGTTTCTGTGGGGCGTTTGATGGTTAATTTTAGGGGTTGATCGGGGGAAGATTGAATAATGTCACGGAAGTCAATAATGGCATTTTGAGAAGCAGTAAGGGGCTGATCATTGACAGCAAGAACGATATCCCCCGCTTTCATTCCCGCTTGTTTGGCGACGGAATTTTCAGCAGTGAAAACCTCTGGAATAATTACCCCTTCTTGATAGTTAATTTGGGTAAAACCCACCGTAGCAGCTTGGGTAACAAGCAAAAAATAGGCAAAAATTAAATTAGCAATTACTCCCGCACTAATGACGATAGCTCGATCAAAAACAGGACGATTGCGTAATAAATCAGGATCGTTATTGGGAATTTGACTATCGGGATCGTCATCGGGAAAACCAACGTAACCCCCTAAAGGAATGGCGCGGAGGGCGTATTCCGTTTCTTTACCTTGATATTTAGCTAAAGCTGGACCAAAACCGATGGAAAAGCGATTAACATGGATAGATTGCCCACGAGCGGCGGCAAAATGACCTAGTTCGTGAACGACAATTAATAGGGCAAGTACACCGATCGCTATTAAAACTGACATGATGATCAAATTATAATGATTTAGCTTTTGTTTATTGTAAGCGATCCTCCCGGGCAGATTGCAAAAAATCTTTAGTTATCGCTAATTTTTCGATCATTTATGGTAAAAGAGATCTTAACCGCCTAATCTGACCCGACGGAGAGCGATCGATGCCTTTGAGTGAGCGCGCCCAGCAATTAATCCCAAAAGCGAGAATCATTAGTTTCGCTAATTGGCCCTATCAGCAAGCAGCGATCGCTGTTTGGCAACAAGCGGATGATCAAACTCGCTATCTCAGCGACAGCGATTTAGATACTATCGTCAATTTAGAGCCTGATTTACTCGTTTCTATTCAGCAAGCTCGAAAACTGCGGCATAATGCTAATATTATCGTCGATAACGCTCGTCAGGCTTTATTAAGCCAATTTCCTACCATTTTTCAACCCGGGGGTGCTCTTCATCCACCCTACCGCGCCGAAGCTTGTTGGCGTGATTTCTGGAACTTTTTACGTTGTATTACCTACGGTGTCGCCGGACAGCAGATTCCCTATACCAGTGCCGAGGGATTGGAAAATATGCGTCTTCTTTACCAAGAATTACAAGTACCATTAGGGGCGATGATTTCGGGATTAGAAGCCTTAAAACAATACAGTTTAGATTATTTTAGTGACTCAGAAAAAACCGCAATTGCTCCCTATTTTGATCACTTAATTACGGTTATGAAAAAGTTTTAAAACCGCGGCATTTAATCCGTGTTAAAATAGTGAGGCCAACAGTTAAAAATGCCGCTCACTGAGGTTAAAACTCTGTTGAACCCATGAAATCATCGGCGCGGGTGAGCCTGTTAGGGCCACCAAAAACCTCGATCGAGTACCTAGCGGGTCGAGGTAGTTTATAAAAGTAAGGGAGATTAAACCTCTTGCGTAATTAATTTTTGAGGGTTCAAAAACGGCACAAATAAGGATTAAATTGCATAAAATCTGTAAATAGACCATTTAATTGATTATTATTCATTCTTAATTCTCCTGGCTACTGACTACTGGCTACTGACTCCTAACCCTAACAACAATTTTTGATTTTTACAAGAGGTCTATTCTATGGATGCCAAAGCGAAATTACTAGAATTGATCGCTGGTAGAAATCGCGGACTCCTGGCCACGGAAAGCGACCGCGTGCGGATTTTAGCGGCGATCGAACAATTGGAGGACCACAATCCCCATCCTCATCCCCTGGAAGTTAAACAACTATTAGGGGGCAATTGGCGTTTACTATTCACCAGCAGCCGCGGCATTCTGGGACTAGATGGCCTACCTTTTTTTCAATTAGGGCAAATTTATCAATATCTCGACCTGAACAAGTCAAAACTTTACAATATCGCCGAAATTATCGGCTTACCTTGGCTAGAAGCGGTAGTAATCGTCTCCGCTACCTTTGAACCCACATCCGAGCGTCGGGTAATGGTCAAATTTGAGCGCTCGATCCTCGGTCTGCAACGTCTTCTCAATTATCATTCTCCCCAAGAATTTATCGAAGCGATCGAAAGTGGCCAAAAATTTCCTCCCCTCGATTTTTCCTTCAATAATCGCCCACAAACAGGTTGGCTCGATATCACCTATCTCGATGAAGATCTCCGCATCGGCCGCGGCAGCGAAGGCAGCGTCTTTATCCTCGCTAAGGAAAAAACCTAACTTAAGAGCTATTCAGGAGACTCCGAGACTCCGAGACAGCTTTTATGTATTCTCCCCACTACCCCACTACCCCACCTCCCCACTACCCCACCTCCCCACTTGTTGCTCCCTTGCTCCCTTGCTCCCTGAGATCAATGCCCCGATCGGTTAGAATCAAAATATGGGAAAAAAATTCTTTAATTTCGGGAACCTTTGCTGACTTATCCCGTCCTCAAGCCCTGAGTGAGGAGTTTATATCCTTAGAGGAAATCCCATGAGTCAATCGATTCCAGCATCTTGGTCACTTGAGGCCAAAAAGTCTCAAAACCCCGTGTCACCTGACAAACTCTCCAACTATGATCTGATTGCACGCTGTCAGGAAGGGTGCCTGCCTGATCGAGCAGCCTTTGCGGAACTGCTGCGGCGCTATCAGGCTCATGTTGATAAATTACTCTATCATTTGGCTCCCGATTGGCAAGATCGCGCTGATTTGGCTCAAGAGGTCTGGATTCGCGTCTATCGCAATATTAACCGTCTCCATGAACCCCTCAAGTTCCGCGGTTGGTTGAGTCGCATTGCTACTAATCTTTTTTACGACGAATTGCGGAAACGCAAGCGGGTTAATCACCCCATTTCTCTCGATGCTCCCCGGCGCGTGGAAGATGGCGAAATCGATTGGGATATCGAGTCCGATTACCCCAGTCCCGATGAACATCTCACCACCCACGAATTCTACGATCAATTACAAGCGGCGATCGCTGATTTACCAGAAGCTTTTCGGACAACTATTATTCTGCGAGAAATTGAAGGTATGGCCTACGAAGAAATTGCCGAGATCACGGGAGTTTCTTTAGGAACTGTTAAATCTCGCATTGCTCGCGCTCGCGCTAAATTACAATCTGTTTTACAGCCCTATTTTACGGAAGGCTAAAGAAAATTGTGGTGATTCGGCACTAACGGTCGAAGTGAGGAGTCGTTAAAGTTAACTAGCTCCGTGCTGGTGAAAAGTGATTGCATACCGATCGCTTCTGGTCGAGGTCAACCATGAATAATTATCAACCCGAAGACGTTCAATGGATCAAGTCTTTGTTACGTCACGATGAGGGGGATTCCCAATCCGCAACCGAGGATATTTTATTCTTAGATGAGGATAACGAAGCAGCTCATCGTTTCGATTTAATTAGCGCCTATATTGATAACGAAGTAACGGTAGAGGAAAGGAAGCTGGTTCAGCATTGGTTAGACCATGATGCTGCCGCTAAAAAACTCTATCGGCAGCTCTTGGGATTACAAACTAATTTAAGGCAAATCCCCGTACCGGTTACTAGGGCCAGCGACCGATTGGCAGAACAGGTGTTCAGAAAAGTCGATGGTCAGCGTCGTCGGCAATATTATGTTTATGGTGGCGCAATTTTCACCGCTATGGCGATCGCTGTTGGCTCCTACTTCGTCTCGGGACGCAACGATCCCCTCTCCCAAATGGCCAGCAGTCCGAGCAGTATTAGCCAAGAGGGAGACCATTTGATGATTGCTCTTAACCATCCAATTATGGAGATTCCCACAACGGAAGAGCCAAAAGAGAATGGCCAAAGGTAAGGTCTATGGGGATAAATGCCAGCATTCTCGTGCGATCGCCCAATCTTCCGCCGTAGCAATTACCATCACTCTTACTTTAGATGTGTCGGTGGCGATATCCTCATCCCGGGGATGGGCGGCATTTTTAGCCAAATCTAACTCTAAACCCAAAAAAGACCAGCCTTGACTGGCTTTTTCCCGCACTAAAGCTGAATTTTCGCCGATTCCTGCCGTAAATACCAACACATCTAACCCCTCTAGAGAAGCGATCATCGATCCGATTAAACTTTTCAGACGATGAATATACATCTCAAATGCTAATTTTGCCCTCTGGTTGCCTTCGGCCATTGCCGTCGTAATTGCCCGCATATCCCCAGAAATACCCGAAATTCCCTTTAAACCCGATTCTTTATTCAGTAAACTATTTAAACTATCGGGATTGTATTGATATTCTCGCTCTAGATAAATCAGAATCGCCGGATCGATCGAACCGCTGCGGGTTCCCATCATCAATCCCTCTAGGGGAGTAAATCCCATAGTAGTATCGACACTTTTACCCCCCTTGACTGCCGATAGGGAAGCACCATTGCCCAGATGACAAATCACCATTTTCAAAGATTCTAGGGGTTTTGCCAACAATTCGGCAGCCCGTTGGGAGCAGTACTGATGACTGGTGCCATGGAAACCATAGCGACGGATTCCCAGTTCACTCCATTGGTAGGGAATGGGATAAAGAGAAGACTCGGGAGGGATAGAACGATGAAAAGCGGTGTCAAACACTGCTACTTGAGGAACATTGCCCAAAACTTGCTCGATCGCCTCAATTCCTTCTAAATGAGCGGGATTATGGCTAGGAGCGAGGGGAATCAGCTTTTTAATCGTTTCTTTGACTGGGGGAGTGATCATGGTTGCCTGGGAATATTCCGTGCCACCATGGACAACTCGATGACCGACTATACTAATGTCGGTGAGATTGGCCACCACCTTAGTTGTTCCAGTTACTAAGGTATCTAACATCCGAGCAATTGCCGCCGGACGATCCTGACTAGAAAGATTAATTTCCTGTTTAATTCCCTGAGCTTTTACCGTTAAAACCCCGTAATCAGGGTTAACCGTCCAATCGATCCCCGCTGCCCAAATTGGTTGGGGGGGATGGGAGGGGAGAAGCTCTAAATCGTATAAACAACTTTTTTGACTGCTCGATCCTGCATTTAAGACCAGAATTTTCATAGAAAAGCTCAATTAGGAGGTGGCCTATACCGATCATAATCAAACTCAGGTTAAGCCTAGATAAAATCGCTAACTTTTTGGGTTTTTCTGCCAGAAAATTTTATCTGGCTGCCATCACCCCTCCCTGACTCTGGCAATATTACAAAACTTTATCAAAAAAAAGTCAAAATAGAGCCTCTAGGGTTATAAAATACAAGAATGCCCCTTGTGAAATTGATCCAAGAAGCTACCTCTGATGCAAGTTAAGGCCTCTAAAGTGGATTTAGAGCTAGTTCTCGTCCTTTTCACCAGTGGAATATCAACATCGCACCACGAATCTCTAGAATGGAATTTTTGCGTATTCTAGATAACCGTGATTACTAGAGGATTTCTTAAGTATGTCAGAGGTTACTGCCGTTACTGCCGTTACAGATGCCACCTTTAAAGATGAAGTTTTAGATAGTGCCGACCTTGTCCTAGTGGATTTCTGGGCTCCTTGGTGCGGCCCCTGTCGAATGGTGGCTCCCGTTGTCGGAGAAATTGCCGAAATGTTCATAGGGCAAGTCAAGGTGGTGAAACTCAACACCGACGAAAACCCCAATATCGCTAGTCAGTACGGGATTCGCAGTATTCCTACTCTGATGATCTTCAAAGGAGGTCAAAAAGTTGATATGGTGGTCGGGGCTGTACCGAAAACCACTTTAGCTAATACCATAGATAAACACCTGAAACCTGATGATCCTCAAAAGGGGTCAAAAAGTTGATCTAGTGGTCGGGGCTGCACCGAAAACTACTTTAGCTAATACCCTAAATAAGCATTTGGGGGTTAACTAGGTTTTCTGGTAACGCATACCGGGTAACTGAGTCACTAAACCTATTAATTCTAATTCCAATAAGATCCCCGCCACTTCTGAGGTGGGGATTTGCATTTTTTGAACAATAATGTCAAACAACAGGGCATCTCTGTCAAATAACTGATACACTTGTGCTAGTCTAGGTTCTAGATTGACTGGAGGAGCAGCATTAACGACCGAGGATGTGTCTGGAGGAAGTGAAGGGGAGAGATTAACCGGTGCGGATTGGTTCGTGGTGGGAATTGCCCCCAACATTTCTAATAATTTCTCCTCAGAAACGATAATTTCTGCCCCCTGATGAATGAGTTGTAAACAGCCCCTAGCGGCGGTAATATCGGGAGAATTGGGTAAAGCATAGATATCGCCGCCAAATTCGTTAGCATAACTGGCCGTAATCAGGGAGCCAGACCTTTCGGGGGCCTCGATAACAATCGTGGCGCGACTTAAACCGGCGATAATGCGATTACGACTGGGAAAATGGGCTTTATTCGGCTGAGTTGCGGCGGGATGTTCACTAATGACTAAACCCTGCTTTTGGATGTCCGCCTGTAGCTGCCGATGACGACTAGGATAAACCACATCGACCCCCGTTCCCAAGACGGCAATCGTTCTTCCCCCTGCTTTTAAACAGCTTTGGTGTGCCTCGCCATCAATTCCTTCGGCCATGCCAGAAACAATAGTAAATCCCTGTTGGGCCAAAAGGGTACTTAAGCGCCGCGCCCAGCGCCTGCCGTGATCCGTGGGGTTACGAGTACCCACAATGGCGACGGTGGGGATATTTCCCTGATTTTCCTCTAAATTGACCTTTCCTTGATAGTAAAGTAAGGGGGGAGGACTGGGAATTTCCCAGAGAAAGCGGGGATATTCTGGGTCGCTAGGAGTCCAAAAAAGGGGGTTTTTCTGGATATGTTCGGCGAAAAGAGCTTCTGGGTCAATTTGCGCTCGCCCTTCCCGTACCGCTACCATTAACTTTTTGCCAAATCCCGCCACTTCTGCGATCGCAGTATCGGTGGCATTCCAGGCCACAGCGACACTGCCAAAATGTTGATAGAGTCGCTTTAGGGAAATTGACCCAACTCCAGCAATACTTGACCATGCTAACCAATAAACGCGCTCGTCTGTCAATTTAAAAAGCTCCTCAGACCAAGTAATATTTTCAGTCAGTTTTAACCGACTGCGGCCAGATGACCCTAATTTATTTTAATCTTGCCGGAATCCCTTCCATTAGTTGTTGAGGTATTGTTGAGCCTCGTCCATGTCTTTCACTTTTTTAACAGGTGAATAAGTTGTTCTTGATCTTCTGGGGGAAGTTGTTCGGTTGCCTCTAGTATTTCTGCAAAAGTGGCTTGAGTCATGGTTTTAGTTGGTTATAGTGGTCTTTGGAGCCAATTGTAGCAGTAAGGGTAGAATATCTTAGCATAGCGTAACGGATATAACAGACAAATTTATTGTAATTTAAAGCTAAAAACTGCGTTAAATAATGCCCCCGAAGAAATCAGTGATCGTATTTTTTTTAAGAACGTAGAATATCGGACAAAATATCTACAATTAAGGTTTGGGTTTTTAATGATAATGAGCCTAGTTCACGCTGAATCAGTGAAGAGCGAAGTGTTACTAAATGATCAAGTCTGATGGCTGACGATTGGCGAAGACCACTGATCATAAAATCTGGATTTTCTGGTCTCAGAATAATATCTGTATGAAGGGGATTTTCTGGAATACGACTGGTAATTAGGGCAAAGATAATGTGTTGATAGCCTCCAATTTGATTGGTTAGGCAATAAGCAGGACGAACCTTACTGGAAGATAAATCGTCGAAGGGAAATTGAATTAATACAATTTTACCCTTCATTAGTTACAGGTTGTCCATCGTTAAGAGTATAAATATCTTCTTCGGGATCTTGCAGAAAAGCAAAGCTAGGGTTATGGGAAACGGCATCTAGCCAGTTTTTTTCGTTCAGTTCATCCTCCGACATCAAAAGAATGACGCGCACAAACCGATCTTTTTCTTGGGGAATAGGATGATCAAGTTGAATTTGTCCTTGGGTATTGAGGATACCAGTGGTTTCAATCGCACGCATAGCAAAACCTAAAAGAAGTGATTCGATTCTAACATTAAAGTAACCATAAAAAGCGGTGACGGGCAACTACAGCGATCGCTATTCTCAGGCTCCCCCTATGGCTCTCCTCGACTTTGTATGATAATCATTGCTTATCATTCCTTGTAGTTTTGCCAGACAAGGGTTTAAAGACTATATTTCCAGAAAATTATCGGCTGCATCTCCTATTTGTGACTTTCCCTCACCTATAGGTGAGCAGTAGAAGTTATTCAAAGAGGGCGAATGCAATTCGCCCCTACAATAATATTATTACGCCAATGGTGGCTCCCAACTGATAAAAGTTAACTGTTAACTGATTAGGGGAGATCGCACACAACACGAAAACCGATATCGTTGCGAATATCGGCAACGCTTCTGCCTCGATACGCTGAGCTATAGGCCAAAGGGTCGCGGCACCACGAACCGCCACGCCGTATTATTGATGACTTATTAGTTATATTGTTATCTCTCCATGCAAGACTGCCATTTTCTCTAATATTGTCTGGTTTGCGAGCATAACTTTCATGATTTTGATCAGCACACCATTCCCAAACATTGCCGTCCATATCATAGATTCCCCAAGGATTAGGCCGCTTTTCCCCAACAGGATGGGTTGTATTATTTGAATTACCATCAACCCAGGCATAATCTCCTAGTTGCTCTTTATCATCGCCAAAACTAAATCGGGTTTTTGTACCAGCGCGACAGGCATATTCCCATTCTGCTTCTGTAGGCAAACGGTAGTTTTTTCCGGTTAACTGGCTCAATTTTTCACAAAACTCTTGAGCATCAAACCAATTAATGGTTTCTACCGGGTTCTGGGGATTTCCTGAAAACCTGGAAGGATTATATCCCATCACCGCTTGATACTGTGCTTGGGTGATAGGATATTTGCCTATCTGAAATGCTGGCACAATTACTTCATGTATCGGTTTTTCATTCTCATTCTCATTAGAACCCATGTTAAATTTACCAGCGGGTATATCCACCATTTCTGGGTTAAAGTTTGGTAAAATTACAGTTTCAGTTTGCCGAATTATCTTGGGCGATACTTGTAATAACTTATCAACATTTACCTTCGCCAAGCTGAATTTGGGGTTAATTTGTAAGACCTCCTCGGTTGTCGATTTTTCATAACCGTAAGCCATTAAAGCTTTAAGCTTAGTATGACTACCCCAATAGCGAATCGACTCCTCTTCATTTGGTGGACTCCACTCTCCCCGTGCAAATTTTTCTAATTTTGCTAAAATTTGCTTATCATTTTCCAAATCTGATAATAACAATGGCCATTTTAAACTAATCGCAGTAAATTTGCCTAACTGTTCAAAAGTTAGAGAAGGAACTGACAAATTATCATTCTCATCTCGCTCCTCAAAAAATAAACCAGTTTCATTAGCGATATAAACCTTGAGACGAAAGACATTGATAAAGTGTTTAATCCGTCGCGGATTGTAATCCAATGCAGGAGCCACCATCATAATGACATTCCGCACTGTTGGGGAATCTTTATCAAAATTGTTGACTTGAATCGCTTCTAATCGCTTAATTACAGCTGCTTGTGCTTTCTGTTTTTCGGTTTGTTCGGATTCTATCGAAGGATTATCTAGAGACAAGTTTTTTAAATCACTTGTCTGATTACTTGTTGCAGAAGTGAGATGCTTTTGCGAATTATTTCTCTGGGGTAAAGCTAACTTAAACTTACTCCAGAATGACTGAAAAAATTTAGAGGAGGATTTATCTGGCGGTAAATGCGGAGGCTGTGGAGTAGCAATCTTAGTCAAAAAACGCTCAAAATCTGACTGGGATGGTTGGGGAACTAAAAAGGGAAGCTGGACAAACTTTTCAATGAAAGTATAACCATAAGCTAACCCTTTATTAGCACTATGTCTGGCCAAAATATCAGGATCAATTTCTGTGGTTTCCGACGGTAAATACTTGAGAATGTTTTCGTATTTTACCGCTAAACTAGCGGCTACTTTTTCTCTGTCCATTCCTAAAATAAACACCACTGAAGGATCATCAGCAATCATCAAATTAATCGCCTGCATCAAGTCCGCTGATTTTGGATGTTCACAACGATCTAAATCGTCAATAAATACATATACCCGATCATTGCCAATATAAGCATCAACAATTTTAGCAAAATCTTCATGAAATTCTTCTACAAATGCCGATTGTTTTTTATAATCTGGGGCTTCTATGTATTTAATTAGGTTGTTTTTGGGGTTTTGGAGTAATCTTTGAAAATTTCTCAATAAACTCTTAATACCAGAGAAAATACCTGCTCCTGATAAGGTTAACCCGACCGCAGTAAATAATAATTTAAAAACTGAATTAATTTTGCTCCACAAAATATCTTGAGAGGTTGTTGCTCTGATTAATTCGTTAATTCCTTCAACTCCATAAATGATTAAAATAAAAGGAATGGCAATTGAGGCACAAATCACAAAAATTATTAATGGTAAAGCTTTAATTAATTCAAATAAGCCTTTTTCTAAGTTAAAACGCAATAATTGTAATTTAAAATATCCTAGGATAATTCGAGGTAAATCTCGCCAATTTTTGGGCGTAGAAATCTGCTTAATAAAAGACAGCGCAAAAGCTGCCCATACCGACTCCGCTTTATCGTGTCGCCAAGCATTAAACCAAACCGTCCGACCTCCCTTTTTTCGTAAATATTCCTCTAACATTTTCATAAAAGAAGACTTGCCACTACCCCACTCTCCCTCAACCGATAAAGTTAGGGGTGGTTGTGTCTGCTCATGCAACAAAAATTCAGCGATCGCTATTACATAAGGCTCAAATCCGAGAGCATCATTATTAGTCGCTTGATCGCTGACGCTAGTATTGCGGATAGATTCAGGAAAATCGGACATGGTAGTTATTTTTAGGTGACAGAGAACGGAGAAGAAAATAGATTACCTTATCAATTCGAGAAACGCTGTATATAACCCCCTATGCAACAAAAAAAGCAACGAAGAAAAGACATTTTCATAATATTATCTAAACCCTATAGGTTCTGTCAGTTAGGGGATAGAAGATTTAACTTAGTGTCTATAGAGTTATTGGGGTTTAGTTTTACTAGGAATCAGAATTAATGACCAGTAAGTAGCAGCCTCTGGATCGACTTCTGTAATCGGAATAATTTGCTGATTGGGTAAGGTTGCTCGTTCGATGTAGAGGGCGCGTTCTAATAATCCTAATTCCTCGAGAATATTGCGAACTTTAGCGAAATGTCTGCCTAATTTAATAATCGCTGCTGCATCAATAAAGGCTAGGCGATCCCGCAATATTTCCGCCTCTAAAGTAGCGGGCATAATACTAAATACGTCATTTCGATAAGTGATAGGTACACCCAGCATTGCTGCACTTGCCATCACTGAAGAAATACCCGGCACGACTTCAATGGAAAAGCGATCGCACAAGCGATTAAAGATATACATAAACGTGCCATACAACATCGGATCGCCCACACATAGAACCGCCACATCTCGACCTAAGTTTAACTGTTCGGCGATATTTTCGGCGGCAATATCATAATGAGGTTGAGAACTGCGCTCGACACTAAAAGGCAAAGGCATGGGAATTTCTATCTGCTCGGGACGGATAAAATCCGAGACAATTGCCCGTGCCAAAACTTTGCCACTTTCTAAGGTAGGATAGGCAATTACCGGAACAGTTGTGAGAATCCGGTGTGCTTTTAGCGTCAACAATTCGGGATCACCAGGCCCGATTCCTAATCCATAAAGTTTGCCTAATTTATTCATAATTCGTTCTCTTTTGCTAAAGCATTGACTGCTGCTGCTGCGATTGCGCTGCCTCCCCTACGTCCGTGCAGGGTAATAAATGGCACACCACGACTATTAGTTGCTAATTCTGTTTTCGACTCTGCCGCTCCCACAAATCCCACGGGAAAGCCTAAAATCAAAGCCGGTTTATCTACATTTTGATCGAGCAATTCTAGCAGGCGAAAAAGTGCGGTTGGTGCATTACCAATGGCCACCACTGCTCCAGCTAAATGAGGTCGCCAAAGTTCTAAAGCGGCAGCGGAGCGGGTATTATTAATTTGCCGTGCTAACTCGGTCACTTCTGGATGATTGAGGGTACAAATAATCGGATTATCTTTAGGTAAACGCGCTTTGGTAATGCCATTAGCGACCATTTGAGAATCACAGAGAATTGCTGCACCCCCAGCGAGGGCATTTCGTCCGATTTTAACTGCATCCGGTGATGCTTCTAAATCTTCTGTTATGTCTGTCATCCCACAGGAATGAATTAGACGAACCGCCACATGAGCTAAATCATCGGGGAGATTTTTCCAGTTAGTTTCAGCCCGAATAATAGCAAAAGATTTGCGGTAAATTTCCTCGCCATTCTTAATGTATTCCATTCTATTCATCTAAATTTTTCGATTTTTGGGAGCTTAAAATTTGGGCTATGAGGGGGGGAATCTTGGTAAATTCTCCCTCAAATATGGGTGTTTCTAAGAACTTTTGACTATCACCCACATAGACTTGATAAGCTTCTAGTATTTGGCCATTTTCCTCGATGGTAGTTCCTAAAAGGGTAATTTCGGCTGGACCCGGTTGAGCGCAGGATTTAGCACAACCCGTCAAATGAATATTAACAGGAGAATTGCAGGTTAAGCGTTCTTTCAAATAATCTGCCAAGAGAGAAGCATGAATTTGAGTTGCAGTGGCCGCGGCTGCACAGCCCGGTTTACCGCTACAGGCAACTATCCCCGCATCCCATCCAAGAGAAGCGGATAATCCTAGTGATGCCAGTTTTGGCAACAATTCTGAGACTTTTTCATCGGGAATATCGGGTAATATAACAGTCTGCCAAGGGGTTAATCGTAACTGACCACTGCCAAAAGTTTCTGATAGTGCCGCTAATCCCCATAGTTGATTAGCCGTCAATTGTCCTAATCTTAATGATAGACCAATATAAGATAATCCTGGTTGCTTTTGAGGATGAATTCCCAGATGAAAATAGGGTTGAGTAGAATGGGCAGCCTGCCGGTATTCTTGCCCTTGTATTATGCCGGTAGAAGTCCGATGTAATTGGTAGTTAACTTGTTCGAGATATTTTGTCAATCCCCAATCTTTGAGCAGGTGTTTCATCCGAGGTTTTTTCCCCTTGATATTGGGGGTTTGTTGAACATAATCGATATAAACTGTGACTAAAGCTTTGACCACAGCTAAACAGTTTTCTGGCTCAATTAATAAGTCCGTGTCATAGAATTGTTTATCTCCTCCGAGGGCTAATCGAAAGCAAACAAGAGAAGTTAAATTTGTCGGATTATTGACGGTAATTGCCGATAGCTGAATCTCATTATAGCGGTGTTGCCAGGCCATAGTTGAACTGGTGCCAATTCCCACTGCACCACCGCCATCGATCCCGATACTAAATTTAGGACTTAGTTGGGCAATTGATGGATAATTTTGGATAAAATTATCTAATTCTTGGACTAATGAACGGGTATCGATCGATTCTTGGCAGTCAATTCCAGCCGTGGGACTGGACATGATATTACGCAAATGATCGATACTGGGATTATGGGCAGCTAACCCTAATTTTTGCAGGGTTTGAAATTCTTCTAAACTGGGGGATTTTTGCAGTCCGCGAATTTGCAAATTTGCCCGATTGGTAACTTGTATTGTCGTCTGCCATTGTTCGAGCCAAGTGGCGATCGCTTTTCCCTGTGGAGAATTGAGCCATCCACCGGGGGTGCGGAGACGAATTAAAAACCCATCTTGGGCAGCAGTTCCATAAAATAAACCCGGACAAGCATTTGCTTCAACTAACCAATTCACCGTTGTTTGTTCTCCATGCGACGCAGAGAAGTAGTTAGAAAATTATTTGTCTATCTACCGATTAAAAACTTGTAATTGGCATTCTGACTCGCAAGGAAAAAGGGAAGATGTACTCTTTTTACTTTTTACTTGATTACAGCTGCGGCACAGTACCAGAATCGCACTGGACTTTCCCAAAGACAAGTTTAAGGATTA
>NZ_CAIP01000106.1 GCF_000297435.1 Microcystis sp. T1-4
GCTTTTGCAAGAGATCTAATAGAAGTATCCTTTTTTGGATGATAGGCGATCGCTTTTCTGATTGGAAGTCTGGGAGCGGTCGCTTTTGGTTTATATCATAAGTATATATTTAAATCTAGATAGCTGTCAATACATAATATATATAGGTTTTTTATAGACAGTGACTTTATTTAAAAGATTTTCTTATATACAGGACAATAGATTAAAGTCTATAATTTATACAGTATAGACAGCAGTATAGAATATGGCTAAAAATAAGATTCTGGCAACTTTCAGAGTAGATGAAGATGATTGGGAAGCATTTAAGCAGTGGTCTGAGAAGCGCGGTAATAGTGCAAGCGGGGAACTGATCCGATTTATTGAATCAGCATTAGGGAAAGCAACCCTAGACGATATGGACACAGTAGATAAAAAAATAGAAGCGGCGATCGCTTCCCTTCGGGCCGAACTGGTAAGAGAAATCGCATCAACAAAAAGATAGGAGTTTAGCCGATGCCTAACGAAACCGTGACCTATTCCTTAGAGGCTGTTTTGACAAGGATTGAGGGGAAAATAGACAGCTACCAGAAAGATGTTAGCCAAAAATTCGACAAAATCGAGGAACGTCTTACAAAGTTAGAAATCGGGCAGTCTGAGTTAAGGGGAGATATTAAAGCCTTAGATTCTAAGGTAATAGAGACAGAAAAGCGCATTAATGACCTAAATGGACGGTTGAATGTTACAAGCAATGCTTTTCTTGGCATTGTCGGAATTTTGGTGACAGGAATACTGACCATACTCGGAAAAATAGTTTTTTTTTCTAACCCCTAACCCTACTGCTAACCCGTGAACCCTACGGGTTTTTTAGCGTCGCTGACTTGATAAAACAAAAATCTCTGAAATAAAAAAACTAATTTAGCAATAATACTTTTACCAGTGGACTGTTCACCGATGATAACATTAATTTTTTTATCTCTATTTCCGCATACTTAATAATCAGAAAATTTTCAATAATTAAGGATTCCATTATATCTCTCTTATGTCCAGTCTCATAACAATACTAGCAGGTTAGGGGGAGATTTTCAATTACTGTCAGTTGTTAACCTGTTTATTCTAATCTACCCTCCTATGGATAGATACCTAAGTCAAAAAGTCAGCAATTTAGCTACAGCGTTTCTGATCAAGATAAAGTGTAACCTAATTTGACATCGGGACTGACTCCTGACTCCCCAAAAGGAAAACTTATATTTTTTTAAAGTATCCCTGCATTTTTATTGCGTACCCGTTGATATATTTCTTCCATTACCTCGATAAAGGAGGTATCCTTATCCCAAAATGCCGGATAATCACCAGCTTTTTTAATGACAATTGCGGGAATAGTTGCGGCTTTAACTAACTGAGGATTTTCTGGTAAACGGTGATGAGAGTGCCAAAATTCTTTGAGATCAATTGTTTCTGATGCCGGTATGGTTTCGGGTTTAGTGTGATAGGAGGTAACCGGGTTAAGAGGAATTTTTTCCTCTTGGATGGAGGAGGAAAGCAGCTTACCGAGGGGAGTTTTTGCTAATTCTTGCAGTAATTTTTGACGAGAGATACCCCGTAATTCAAATAAGAGGAAAGGATCCTGATCTAATTGGGAAGCAACGAGGTAATAAACTCCAGCAATATGTTTACAGGGATTTTCCCAATCGGGACAGGAACAATTGGTGATAAAATCCTTTTGACTGTGGGGTAATAAGTGTAGATTCAGATCGCTAAATGCTTCATCAATATTATCGGGAACTTCTTTGAGCAGCAGTTTAGAGATCATACTCGCTCTTGAACCAAGATTATATAAAGCTTGTGACCACTCTGCTTTAGTAATTGGTTTAATCTCGATACTCACCTTATACAAAGGTTCTTTGTAAACTCCAAAGTAGGGATTAATGGAACCTCGCACCTGAGCAGTAATTAAATTACCGTCAATTTTATAATTCTTGACTTTATCATTTTTAGCGTAGGAACGTCCTCGACTCAAACGCGATGAGTCGGTAAATTCCTCTAATGCTTCTATAAAGCGTTGTCCCCACCAAGTTTTACTAAATTTATTCATGGGTTTACCTCGATTAAATAATTGTCTGTTTATTCAATGCGATTAACTGACGAAAACTTTCGTTATCTAATTCCGTTAACCAGGATTCATCATTACTAACAATAGCATTAGCTACCTTTTTCTTTTCCTCGATCATTTCATCAATTCTTTCCTCTAAGGTTCCCAAAGTGACAAATTTATGCACGAAAACATTTTTTTGTTGACCAATTCTAAAAGCGCGATCGGTGGCTTGATTTTCCACCGCAGGATTCCACCAACGATCGAAATGAAAAACATGATTTGCTTTAGTTAAAGTAATCCCCACTCCTCCAGCTTTTAGGGATAAAATAAATACAGAAGGTTCTGTTTCGGGATGTTGAAATTCTTCGATCATTTGTTCTCGTTTTGGTTGGGAAGTCCCACCGTGAAGATAATAGGTATTGTAGCGAAAAGTTTGTTTGAGGTACTTTTGTAAGGAGTCACCGATTTCAGTAAATTGAGTGAAAATTAGCAGACTATCTCCCTCTAAAATTACTTCTTCTAGCATTTCTCCCAAACGCTCTAACTTATGCGATCGCTCAGGGGTAAAAGCGCTGTTATCCTGTAAAAATTGACGGGGATGATTACAAATTTGTTTCAAGCGCATCAGGGTAGATAAAATTAATCCTTTGCGTTTTATTCCCTCCGCTTCTTCTAATTGTTTTTCCACTTCTTTGATGACAACTTCGTAGAGAGAAGCTTGTTCTTTAGTTAAATTACAATACTGTTTGTTTTCCACTTTATCTGGTAAATCTTTAATTATCTGCTTATCGGTTTTTACCCGACGCAGAATAAAAGGTTCCACTAATTTTTTGAGAACCGTGGACTGGAGACGATCATTTTGTTTTTGGATTGGCACTTCAAACGCTTTACGAAATTGAGTTTCTTTGCCTAAATAACCGGGGTTAAGGAAGTTAAAAATTGACCATAAATCAAGCAGTCTATTTTCCACAGGAGTTCCCGTTAATGCGAGACGATGTTGTGCAGATAAACTCAAGATTGCTTTAGTTTGTGCTGCTTTAGGATTTTTGATATTTTGTGCTTCATCAATTACCAAACGTTGCCAAGATTGCGAGTTAAATAATTTCAAATCCTTGCGAACTAAGGTAAAGGAAGTAATGACGATATCCTTGTGACTAGCTACTGTCTGAAATTCGCTCTCATCTTGATAGCGCTTACTACCATGGTGAATTAAAACCTGAAGATGGGGGGCAAATTTTTCAATTTCTTTTGCCCAATTTCCCACCACAGAAGTGGGTGCGACTAGCAGAGTTGGTAAAACATTATTATCTCCCTCTCTTTCCCCAACCAATCTAGCAATTACCTGTAGGGTTTTTCCTAATCCCATATCGTCAGCAAGACAACCATTTAAACCCAATTGTTCCAGGTATTGAATCCAAGCAACCCCGCGCTTTTGGTACTCCCGCAGCGTTCCTTGTAATTGGGGAGGATTTTCGATCGGTTCTAGTTGACTAGGATTTTGTAATTTATCTAGCATTGAACCCAAAAAATCATCGGTTTCAACAATAATATCCTCTGGGTATTCGGCAGCTTTTTTCATTAATTCAATCAGATTCATTTCAGGATTTTCCTGCTGATATTTCTGCCAAAAATCCAGCATTTGCTGCATTTTATTTTGTTCTAATTCTACCCATTGACCTCGAAATTTAACTAGGGGGGTTTTGGTATTAATTAATTGTTGCCATTCCTCTTGGGTAATAGTTTCTTCACCGATGGCTAGTTCATATTGATATTCAATGATGTTTTCGAGGCTAAAAATCCCTTTACTAACGGGGGTAGATTTGCCCGATTTAGAAGTAGTTTTTAGCCGAACTTTGGCGCGCTGACGACCTTGGGGAGTCCACCAAGCGGGAATAATAACTTTATATCCAGCATCTTCTAAAATCCAAGCAGTTTCTTTTAAGAAAGTAAAAGCTTCTGTAAGGTTGAGAGAAAATCCCGTCGGTTTATCCGTTTCTAATCCTTGCCAAATGGGGGGATAAATACGGGCAGCATAACCCAAACTTAGTAAAATATTTTTGTCTAAATCTTGACCAAAATGCGCTTGTATGCTTGTTCTAGTTTCGGGGACTGCATACCAATATTGGTCTAATTCTAATCGCAGGGAGGGGTCTTGTTTAGAGATGAGGATAAAAGTAATTTGCCACTGTTCAATATTATTTTCTGGCGCTTCCGTTAGTTTAAAACCAAGGCTAAAACTAGATATATTTTGGTCTCCTAGTAATTGCTGTCTCCAAGTTTGCCACTGTTGATATTTTTCTAAGGCAGCGGCAGTTTGCAGAAATCCAGCAGCTTTAGTCACAGAGAAGCAATCACCTATAATTGTTTCGCTAATTTTTTTCTCAAAACTGGCAGGAATTGCCGTATTAGTGACAATTTCATTGAGGAGACATTCCGAGAAGTGCCGGAGTAGGGTTTTGGGGTCGTATAATTGTGGTGAAGCATGGGTATTTTCAGCACCAGCAAGACAAATGCGGGGAAGATATTCGAGATAGCGATCAAGATTGGTTTCGTAGGTTGCTGATATAATTTCCCAAAGAGGATAGATGGCAAAGTCAGCAGTTTTCTTGTTCTTTGTGGCTAATTCTCGATATTTAAAAGCAGGAATATAGTTATCTTTGATAATTATTTCTTTAAAAGCTTGACTGTAGTGATACCAAAAAAGTAGATCTGCACCTAACTGAATCTCTGAGGAGTTGTAAAGACAGATAAAGTGCAGATCATTGAGTAGTTTAAGTACGGGATTAAGGGGATAACAATCAATGTGCCAAGATTGCCATTGGCTATTTTCTGGGGGTTCTTTTTCTAGATAACGCAGTAATTCTAAGGAGGGTAAAGGTTGATTGTCGTGACTAGGTAAAAGAAAGTAGCGGGGGACAAATTGCCGACTAAGAGGATTATAATTCGATTGAACTATTCCTAACTCTCCGGTGAGAAAGCTAGTTAATTCTTCTTTGCTTAACTGAAAAGGATGATAATTATCAGCAGTGGTGCGACTCTTTTTCGGGGTGCTAGTTTCTCCCCAAAGATAAAAGCTACCCTTCTGAATAAATTCATCCGTTGATTGAGGAATCCAAGTACCGTGAAGAATTTTCATGGTTTTTAATAAGTACAAAAGAACTTAAATGAGGGCAATACTTAGCCTCTAGAAAAATTGTAGCGATTATGGGAGAATTCTCCACACTTTTTTGTCCCTTTGCGAACCCAGAAGTCCTCTGGATAAGAGAAAAAGGTTAATAGAGCTTCTAGGATAAAAAACCATTGAGAAGACGTGATCAATGGTTTTTTTGAGCTTAAAGCTTATCCCTACATGGTTTGAAAGCTATTTTTGTTCTAGGTTTTGTTGAGGTTCCACTAAGAAGGATGGCTAATTATAGCAATTCCCCAAAATCCGGCTACAGGAGTTCGATCCTCCTACCTTCGGCATCTCCCTTAAAAAGGGGAACTTAAATTCGATAATTCGATCTCTAGTTTTTATGGGTGAGAATTGGTATTAATTAACTTTTACCCAAATACTGCGGAAATATTTTTCGGGATTATTTTTATCGATAATATCTTTACAGGGAGTATTACCAACTCGCTCGATTGTACCATCATCGCTTAAAATCTGAAAGCGATCTTGGAAATGGGGATAAAACAACAAAGCTTCTGGACGAAAACCTTCAGGGAATTGCAGTGATTCTATCTTTTCTGGTGCATCTTCTTTTTTTCCTGACCAAGTATAGAAAACAAATTGATCGCCTCCATGAAATTCTCCGGCAATAATTAAATATACTTCTAAAGCTGGCCAAAATTCAATGCTACGAATTCCTAATCCTCCCAAATCTAGCAGGATAGGATCACCAAATTCAGCTTTAGCCGTGGTTGAATTAGTAACTAAACTCTTGGGATTTTTTAGGGGTAATAAAAGAGCTTTATCGTTGGGGACAGGATTACGAAAACCGATTAAGATATTTCCGTCTGGAGTTGCCGTTAAACCTTCAATATTTAATCCTACTTCAGCTTTGGGAGCTTTGGTTTCTGCTGTTTTGAAATCAAATATTTTAGCCAATTGAGAGTCTTCGATAATATCACGCAAGACTAACTGAGTATAAGACTTACCCACTTGAACTATACTAGAGCCGTCATCGTTAATTTTACTGGCAAAAAATTGATGACGAGGGATTTTTCGTTTAGCATCTTTATTGCGTCCATGGGAAGTAATCCAATAGATTATGTCATTGAGTACAGTTACCCCCTCCAAGTCGATTTCTTTATTTTCAGGATTGTTTTTCAGCCAACCATTAATGTCAATTGTTTCCAGTGCTTTTCCCGACTCTTGAGAGGAATAAATCCAGAGAATATTACCTAATTCTGGATCCGCCTCATCATTACCAACAACAAATTTATTTTCTCCTAAAGCAGTGGCTGCAGAAGCATCACAAATTCCTTGATGTTTGATTTCTTGGATCATAGAAAAGTTGAGAGGTTTCATGATTGTATTCTCCTTGTTAACTGGAAAAGTGAGGATTGAAAAAATTATAGGTAATAAAAGAGAAAAAGACAAGAAATGACTAGAAATAATCTGAGAAAGGATTGGTTTGAATAACTAATTTCTCCTAAGTTCAAAAGTTTGTCGAGTCTCATAATTTGTGTTAGTCCCTCCAAGACCCGATGACTCCTGCCATTGACCTAATGCCAAGGCAAAAGGTTTTGGGATTAAAGATCGGTTGGTTAGGGAAATAATTGGGTAACACTTTTAAGTTATTCGATGATAACCATAGATAAGCAAAAAAAATACTTAAATGTAACAAAAAAATACATAAGTGGGGAGGTGTAATTAAATATCAGACTTATCGAGGTTGAATTGAGGCACGAACCCCACAACTGGCATAGGTGATCAACTACACTAACCTATATTACAAATCATTAAACCGATTGACAGTCTTTCCGATCAAGATGAAGTGTAACCTAATTTGCTATCGACTACCGACTCCCCAAAAGCAAAACTTTGTACCTCACCATTAAGATAACTGTTATCAAAACGCGGATATCACTGCCAATAGAGTTCGGTTTTACCGTTATGGGATGAGCATTGACGGGGGTACTATTCTAGGTAAGGAATTTGTATCTAGTCAGTGATGAAGACGATGTTAAAGGGGTCTTTACCGAAATTAAGCGATATTTTCCCGCCAACTGACCATCAGGACCGGGAAACTTTCACCCCGAATGCTTTTTATCCTAATTTATCGGAATGGCTCAAGCGCTCGCAACTGAAAGCGGAAAGTGAATGGTTTGCAGCGATCGCATCCTTAGAAAATATCTTATTACAAAACCAAAATAATGCTGCTGCCGGTCGGGGTTTAATTCTCTCCGGTCCGACGGCTTTAGTCAGAGAAAGCAAGGCTCTAACGGGTTTTGAATTTGGTGTTTTTACTGTTAAAGCTTTAAAACATTTACAATGGCCGGGTTTTCAATTGCCTTCTCAGGAAAAATCCGCCGCCGATGTTTCCCCGACGGAGATTCATGAATTGCCTCTCTTGCCAACGGATCCGATTGCTAATGAAAGATTTTGTCTAGTTTTTAGTGAAAGTTTCGCTCTTTTGCTGGTTTTAGGCGAGGATCAGTGGGGTTTGTCCTCTTTTCAATTTTCCTTTGATCCCGTCCTCACCCAGCAAGCCTGGCAGCAGTTGCGGCAACGATTAGTTAATCTGCGTTATCCGCAAATCGGGACTTTAGAGGCAATTATCAAAGCTAATGGCAGTCCCTCGCCGGATTATCGTCTAGTTAGCCAATTTAGCCGCCAATTACTGCAAAATTTACCCAACCAGTCCAATTTAGACCCGAAAAAAACGAAATCGCCTATCAATGCCGAAATCACTCCCCCAAAGGAAGATAATTCTAATTTAGAATCGGGTTGTGATTTGGAGTTATTGCGCGCCTTAACCCACGAAATTCGCACCCCTTTAACCACCATTCGCACCATTACCCGATTATTATTAAAACGGGCAAAAATAACGGAAGATGTGGAAAAATATTTAGAAACAATCGATTTAGAATGTAGTGAACAAATTCAGCGCATGGAATTAATTTTCCGAGCTGCAGAATTGGGGATTAATCCTCTGGGAGATAAACCGATTCAATTAATTCCAATTGCTCTAGAAAAAGTCTTTCAAGATAGTATTCCCCGGTGGCAAAAACAAGCTAAACGGCGCAATGTCAATTTAGAAGTTAATGTACCGAAAAAATTGCCTTCGGTAATTAGTGACCCGAATTTATTGGATCAAATGTTAAATGGAGTCGTGGAAAAATGTACTCGCAGTATGGCTAGTGGTGGCCTGTTGCAGGTACATATATCAACGGCAGGAAATCAATTAAAAATGCAGTTCCAAACTCAGGTAAAATCGCCTAATCTTACTTTCAAAGCTTTGGGAAAAGTTTTAATGTTTCAACCAGAAACGGGTAGTTTAAGCCTGAATATGAAGGTAACTAAAAACCTTTTTCAAGCTTTGGGAGGTAAGTTTATTGTGCGTCAAAAACCCGAAGAAGGCGAGATTTTAACCATTTTCTTGCCCCTAGGACGCATTAAATAAGTTGGGATTATTCTAAAATTTTCATCTTGAAAAATAGGGAAACTTGCCAAAAGGATGCTATACTAGGGCAAACATTATTAATAGTTGCCATGGAAAAAACTGTTTTAATTTTAGGTGGCACTGGTCGCATTGGTCAAAGTGTCGCCCTAGATATTATTAATCATACTGCAGCTAAAATTATTATCACAGGACGCAGGAAAAAATCCATTAAATTACTGCCAAGAATGCAGTTCTTGGCTTTAGATTTAGAAGAAATAGACAAGCTTAGACAGGCAATTAAAAACAGTGATTTAGTCATTCATTGTGCTGGTCCCTTTCATTATCGCGATGGCAGGGTAGTAAAAATTTGCATTGAAGAAAAAGTCAATTATATTGATGTTAGTGATCATCGTTCTTTTTATCAAAAGTTAATCCCCTATCGAGAATTAGCGATAAAAGCGGGAATAACTGCCGTGGTTAATACGGGAATTTTCCCGGGTATTTCTAATAGTATAGTGCGGGAGGGAGTCGAACAGTTAGATAGGGTAGAAACGATCCGTTTAAATTATGCCGTAGCCGGTTCCGGAGGTGCGGGATTAACCGTAATGCGGACAACTTTTCTCGGTTTAAAAAAGCCTTTTTTAGCTTGGATTGAGGGACGATGGCAAGAGATTGAACCCTATACTGCTAGAGAAGTAATTGACTTTCCCGCTCCTTTGGGTAAAACTGGTGTTTATTGGTTTGATATGCCAGAAACCTATACTTTCGCCGAATCTTTTCAGGTGCAAAATGTGATCACAAAATTTGGTTCTATTCCCGATTTTTATAATCATTTAACTTGGATTACTGCCCATATCTTCCCCGATGCTTGGGTAGAAAGTTCTCGGGGAATCGAGTTTTTTTCCCAAGTTAGTTATCGCATGACAGAAGTAACCGATAAATTTTCGGGAATTGGGGTAGCAATGTTAGCCAAAGTGGCCGGATGGCAAGGGCAGCAAAAAGCAGTTTATCAAGCGACTATGGTTCACGAGAACACTGCTCAAGCAGCTGGCTGGGGAACTGGCAGCGTGGCAGAATTAATCTTAGCGGCAAAACTCGAAAAAGCCGGGATTTATCCGGTGGAACAGGTGCTATCCACAGAACTATTCCATGCTACGATGAAAAAAAGAGGTATTAAACTCGATCGCTCCTGTGCAATTGTGGCTTAGAAGATGAAAAAAATCTGGCGTTACCTAGGACTGTTTTGTTTAGTTTTGTTACTGACTTTATCCCCTATCTTCATGATAGCGGCCCAGAATAATCCTACTAAACAGGGACAGGAAACACCCCTGGAAACTTTGGGAGAAGTTTTTCCCGTCATGCTTGATAATCAAGAACTTTTTACGATTCGGCAGGGAATAGGTTCTTTTTCAGCGCAAGAAAGAGCGAAATCGATTACAGATAGAATTGAAAAAATTGCCGATGACGATGCCCTTTCTCCTGAAGATTTAACCATAAAAATCGATCCTGAAGACAAAAACCCTTCGATTATTTTGGGAGATACGGTTATTGCTACTATTACTTCTAGAGATGCCAAATTACACGCGGTCAGTCAAGAAGTATTGGCCGAACGAGCTTTGGCAAAGATGAAAGCAGCCATTGTCCGTTATCGTCAAGAACGTCAACCAGATAACCTCTTCAAAGATGCAGTTTTGACGGTAAGTGCTACCTTGGCCACGGTCTTAATTTTCTGGGTAATAATTTTTATATCTTCGCGGGTTTTTCCCCAGATTCAGAGATTAATCACCTCCCTAGTTCCTGGGGTCGTATTCCAAAATTTTGAGATTATTAGTTCCCAGACAATAGGAATTTTTTCCCTAAGAGTTTTGCAATTTATCCGCACTCTAATTATTTTAACTATTCTCTATTTTTATTTAACTTTTGTCCTTCGTCTTTTTCCCTGGACTAGAAAATTTGGTGATGGTTTTCTGCAATACTTTTTTAGTGCTTTAGAAGTTGTTTCCCAAGAGATAGCAAAATATTTACCCAGTATTTTTATTATACTGATAATTGTTTTTATAACTCACTATCTGTTGAGAGCAATTAAACCATTTTTCACCGCCTTGGCAAGAGAAAATTTAGTAATTCATGGTTTCTATTCCGATTGGGCAAAACCAACCTATAATCTACTGTCACTGCTGATAATTGCCTTAGCTATAGTCATCGCTTTTCCCTATCTACCCGGATTTAATTCTCCTGCTTTTCAGGGGGTGTCGGTATTTTTAGGGGTACTATTTTCCTTGGGTTCCACCTCTGCTATCGCTAACGTGGTGGGGGGAATTATCCTCATCTATACCCGCTCTTTTCAACTAGGAGATAAAATTTCTATTGGTGATGTTATTGGAGATGTGATTGAAAAAGGATTATTAGTCACCCGTATTCGCACACCAGCTAATAGAATTATCACGATTCCTAATTCATCGCTGTTAAACACCAATGTGATTAACTTTACTGTCTCTCAACGGGAATTCAAACAGCCTTTAATTTTGCAAACCACAGTCACTCTCGGTTATGATTTACCTTGGCGTAAGGTTCACGCAACCCTGAAAGAAGCAGCCTTAGCCACCCAATTTATTGTCTCAGAACCTGCTCCTTTTGTCTTGCAAACCAGTCTCGATGATTTTTATGTCAGCTATCAGCTAAATGCCTACACCGATCATCCTAGCAAAATGGTGTATATTTATTCTGAATTACATCAAAATATTCAGGATAAATGTAACGAAGTTGGCATCGAAATTATGTCTCCTCACTACAAGGCTCTCCGGGATGGCAATCACAGCACTATTCCTGAAAATTATCTGCCGGAAGATTATCAAAGTCCTGCTTTTGGTATTCAGTCAAATTCTCAGAAGTAATAATTTTCTTAATAGCTTTAATCGCTTTTGTCAAGCCCTTTTGAGTTATTGTTGATAATTCTTCACCAAATTCACAATTAATAGCAGGAATAAATATTCCCCAGGTCCTGGGAGTTTGTTGATAAATTGCTTGAGTTAATGCTAATAAAGAAGCGGGACTTTCTGCATGACCGAAATTATTCCATTCGGTAACTGCCGCTAATTTTTCTATCCGGATATCGGTTTGATTAGATAATACCGCATCAACAAAAATAACTAGGGAAGCATCAGCTATATCGGCTGCTAACTCAGGAGTCAATTGATGGGTAGCGATGACTTGCACATTAGGCAAATTCTCCTCGGCGATAATTTCGGCTATTCTCACTCCCACTCCGTCATCATTTCTTAAAGTATTACCGTAACCGATGAGCAGTATTTTAAAATTATTCATGGTTAAATAGAGGAGACAGGAGTGGGAGGATTTACTTCGTTGCCATGAAAGACGCTGTCAGCGGGAAAAATTAGTTTAAATACTAAGTAGGTGGGTGGAATTAAATATAAGATGAACGTAGGTTGGGTTGAAGCATGAAACCCAACGCCCGCTCATGTTACGCTACCGCTAACCCATCCTACAAATAATTGTGCCTCCCTACTTATAAAAATCTTCGAGATGTTGTTTTAGTTGACGAATTGCCATACTACTATTGCGATTGTCGGCAATTTCTCCACAGAAAGAAACTAGATTTTGTAGGTTAAAGTTAGGAAAATATTGACTTTGATGGCGAGGGATATACTCTTGATTCTCTAGCCAATAAATATAGAGAGTTTTCTGACGATACAACCAAATTTCAGGCACTTGATAAGGCAGATAGTCATCCACATTCGAGTAACTGGTGACATCAATTTCTAATACTAAATCGGGAGGAGGATCATTTACCCAGTCAATTCTGGCTTTCCCTGCTATAGCCGGCCAATGGTCAATATAAAAACTATAATCTGGTTCAATACCACTTGTTTCTGGTAATTCCATGGTTACGGGAGTAAAAGCCTCGTACTCACGCCCCAGATAATCCAATAAGGTGATGATAATATTAGCAATTAAATGGGCATCACGTCCATGCTTAGGAAGTGGAGACATAAGCAAGACTTCTCCATTGTGATATTTGATTTTAGGCTGAGAATTGTCGCCCCTTTGCCGAGACAAAGTTTGATAATCTAGCCAAGTGGCAGGTAATCTCACTAAGGATCCCACCGGTAGCTCGATTTTATCTAGTGAAACTAAGGCAAACATGGCGCAAGGTTCCAGGTAAATGATCAGAAACGCTGTAAAATAAGTATAGGATATCTTCGATGCTCTCGATACAAAGCTTAACCTAATCGATAAATTAACTGAGTCTGCTAAAAAAACTTAAGCGTTGATAGTAGTTTCTTGATGAGCCAAAAATTATGGTATCGACTAACACAGTTTCCTCTAATATTATTCCCCCTCTCGAAAATGGTGATAGATTAACTCGTCCCGAATTCGAGCGCCGTTATCAAGCAATGACGCCGCTAAAAAAAGCTGAATTAATCGCAGGAGTTGTTTATATGGCAGCCGCGGTGAGAGCCAAAAAGCACGGTAAACCCCACGCTAATATTATCGGTTGGTTAACTGCTTACGAAGTGGCGACACCTGGAGTAGAAACACTGGATAATACTACTGTGCGACTGGATGGGGAGAATCAACCACAACCAGATGCTTTATTAAGAATAGAAACCGGTGGACAATCAAGCATTAGTGAAGATGATTATGTAGAAGGCGCGCCGGAATTAATCGTGGAAATTGCCGCCTCTACTGCTTCCTACGATTTACACGAAAAACTCAAAGTTTATCGTCGCCAGGGAGTGCAAGAGTATATTATCTGGCGAGTAGATGACCAAGAATTGGACTGTTTTCGCTTAACTGATGGAGAATATTTACCCCTAGAATCAAATCAAAATAACATTTTTTGCTCTCAAATATTCCCTGGATTATGGCTGGATAAAAATGCTTTATTATCGGGTAATTTAGCCGAAGTTTTGGAGGTGTTAAAGCAAGGAATAGCTAGTCAAGAACACCAAGAGTTTTGTCAAACTTTGGCTAATAAATAACCCAGACAAACTTGATTTTTTTGTTAGTTGCCTGGGGATGGCTCAGAAAGATTAGTTGATTTTTCTTGCCAATCTTGACCGATTTTAATCGTCACATCAGAAGCGAGATTACCCGTACTTTCCACCAAAACTTCCCCGACACCAAGGCTATTATGCAGGGCAGCAGCCAGGGAATCATCCCCTTTTTGAGCAATAATTTTGGTAGTTTCTAGAATTGGCGATGAAGACTTAGAGACAAAAACATTTTCATAACCAAAGGAGCGCAGATATCTAACTAGAGCTTGCACCGCTTCTGGATTATCGATGCTATCTTCCACAGCTATGCGAGTCGGTTGCCTGTTTTCCTCGATGTCAGCCATAAAAAAGCCGTGGTTAAAATGTTGAGCCACTAGCTCTTGAATTTTACTTTGATTGGGCAACCAATAACTGATCCCTTGCCGACCATCACCATTAAAGTCTCCGGGTAGCAGTAGCATTTGCACATCAGCGCGCTCAGTTTTGGAGGCAAAGCCGGCTAGGGCGAGTAACTCCTCTAAACTGAGATTAGTATCGATATGGGTACGGATAACCTCGATAATATCGGGAATTTTCAGTAAAGTTGCTGGTTTTAGAGTTTGTTCTACTAAAGACCGCATTAATTGCTGTTGTCGTTGGATACGACCGATATCGCCGTTAGCATCGTAACGAAAACGGGCAAACTGGAGGAATTTCTCACCGTTAAGGTGTTGTTCCCCTTTTTTCAGGTCAATGTAGAGGTGTTGACTAAAATCTTTGTACTTCATGTCTTTGGGAACATATACCGTCACCCCCCCCAAAGCATCAATTAATTTTTCCACACCCTGCACATTAATGCGAATATAGCGATCGATAGCGACTCCGTCTAAAAGATGACTAACCGTTTCCGCCGTTAAAGCAGGTCCGCCAAGGGCGTTAGCTTCATTGATTTTTTTCTCCCCGTAACCCTCGATATCGGTGCGGGTATCCCGGGGGATGGAAAGCATAGTTAACTTCTGTCTTTGGGGGTCAAAACGCAGTAACAGCATGGTATCGGTTAAACCCTCTAAGGAATTAACCGGGGCATGATAACCCAGATCTGGGCTTTTTGTCTCCTTGACATCGGATGTCAACACTTTCGCGCCGACTACCAGAATATTAACGGGACGGTTGAGGGCGGGAAGTTGCAGATTTTCATAGGATATGGCCTGCTGATTGTTAAAGGCGGCCGCTTCTTCGGGACTAAGGGCAGCTTGTCGCAAAGGTGTGGAGGAGAGAGACACGGCCAACATCGCCCCCGCCGTGGCGGAAACTAGGGCGCAGCCGGTTAAGCCTAGGGCTGTCAGGAACCATTTACGGGACAATCGCCGCTTTTTCACAGGTTTAGCTGCTAATTTCCCTGATTTTCCGCTTTTAAGCCTTGATTTCGTCTTGTTAACCACAAATTGCCTCACACAATCACTAAATATCTCCCTCAAACCATATTTTAAAGGGATGAACTATTTTTTTTCTCAGATACCCGGAAAAGATTATTAAACTAATTGGGTTTTTTAGAGAGTTAGCAGATAATATAGCAGAATTTTTCCTTATCGTTGTTCTGCATCGCAATTTTGCAGAAATATCTATACTAGGGTTTGCTGGTGGGGTGTGGGGTGTGGGGAAGTGGGAATTATGAATTATGAATTATGAATTATGAATTATGAATGGGGGAAGTGGGGAAGTGGAGAAGTGGAGTGTGGGGAAGTGGGGAAGTGGAGAAGTGGAGTGTGGGGAAGTGGGGGAGTGGGAATTATGAATTATG
>NZ_CAIP01000105.1 GCF_000297435.1 Microcystis sp. T1-4
AAAAAATAACTCGATAAATTCGACAAAAAAGGTGGAGATTAACTCCTTAAATAAGCGATCATGGTCAATATTATTAGTCATGTAATATCATCTTAACTAATCTGGGCGGTGAGTGACTAATTTTCTATATTATATTCTCAGAAGTCGGTTTTGGCAACAGATTGTTATGACCTTACCCCTTTAACCTAATTTCAGAAAACGGGTTTCTTGAAGAAACCCGTTTTCTAGGTGACTTAAAGAAAGTTAGGTATATAAATTATGAATGGGGAATGGGGAAACAGGGAAGTCGAAAACCTCAAGCTAATTGGGAATAATAATATTAATGGTACAGGTAACGCTGGTGACAATAAAATGACCAGTAATAGCGGTAACAATATCCTCGCTGGCGCTAATGGTAACGATATTTACTGTTTTAATGTTTCAACCCCATCAGGAAGCGATACCATCTAAGAAACTACCACCGGCGGTATCGATACCCTCGACTTAACTGGGACAAATACCGCAGTACGAGTAAACTTAGGGGTTCCTACAACCCAAACCGCCGTCACCAATCATCTAAAATTGACTTTTTCCGCAAATAACACTATTGAAAATATTATTAACCATACCAGTAATGCTCGACTAACTAGAAATAGCCTTAATAATACTCTAACTGGTGGTGATGGCAATGGATCAATTAACCGGCCAAGACGGAAACGATAGTTTAATTGCTGGTTGAGGTGATGATTTACTCACCGGTGGTAATGGTAGCGATAATTTTATCTTCAACAGTAGCAATTTGGCAATCGAGGCGATCGGCGATTTCAGCCCGGGGAGTGATAAAATAGTATTGAGTAGAGCCATATTTACCCCCTGACAAAAAGATGAAGTATGCTTGGATTTGACATCATTTCTGGAAGACTGGCTACCGTTCCCTGTTCTCCAAAACCAGAGACTTCCTACCTCACCATTGGGATAACTGCTGTAACTGAAATAACAGACTAATGAAAAAGATAATATTGATTTTACTATTAGCTTGGCTTTTAGTTGCTAACCTGAATACCCAGGGGGTTTTAGCAGTGACGATCGATTTTCAATGGTTGGGAAATCAAGGTTATACAGCTAAAGGTTCTTTTAGTTATGATGAAAAAACGGCCCCGACTATCTTTTCAGAACAAGGTTCGGGAAAAATGCAAGTTTTAGAAGATTTTCAGGTATCTTTTTATGATAACAGTGGTCAAGAGATCGCTAAATACGATAATGTTAGCGAGGGAATTTCCTCAGCTAATTATTTTCAGTTTAATTTTAATACAAAAACCGGTCAAGTTTTTGGCTCGATCGATCTTGGGGGTGAAGGGATGGGGGAAATCTATCTTCAAGGGGTGGTTAAGGATAATTTGGCACTGTTGCGGGTGGAGTCGGTAGATCTGGTCATGGATGAGGATGATTCACCAGAAATTATCACTCAGTTTTGACTAAATCGATCGGGAAAATAGGGATTATCCTAGCCTAATTTTTCCGCTAATTCTAACCAGCGATCGGTTAAATTATCAATTTTTTGACTCAATTGAGCTAATTCTTCGGTCAGCGCGGTTATTTTGGTAAAATCTTCTAGGGGTTCTCCATAAAGTACCTGTTCAATTTCAGCTTTTTTTGCTTCTAAAATTGGTATTTGTTTTTCGATGTCTTCGTATTCTTTTTTCTCTTTAAAAGAGATTTTCTTATTGACGGGTGACGGAGAAGCTTTAACAGTTTTTGGGGTGACTCTTTTTTCTTTGGGTTCCTCCTCCTCTTTTTTCTGATCGAGATAAAGGGAATAATTACCCGGATATTGACGGATATTACCCCCGGTTTCAAAGGAAAAAATAGTATCAACTACTCGATCAAGAAAATAGCGATCATGGGAAACAACAATCACACAACCGTTAAAGTCCTCTAAATATTCTTCTAAAATTGCTAAAGTCTGCACATCGAGATCATTGGTGGGTTCATCTAAGATTAAAACATTAGGCGCACTCATCAAAACTCGTAGTAAAAATAAGCGTCTTCTTTCCCCTCCAGAAAGTTTATAAATTGGTGCATACTGTTGATCGGGAGGAAAGAGAAATTTTTCTAACATCTGGGAAGCGGTGATGACGCTGCCGTCTAGGGTTTTGACTAATTCGGCCACACTTTTCAGATATTCGATTACTCTTTGATTTTCGTTAATATTGAGATCATCGGATTGTTGATCGAAGTAACCAATATGAATAGTGGAACCGATGTCAACTGTGCCTGAATCGGGGAGAATTTTCCCGGTAATAATATCCATGAGAGTAGATTTTCCTACCCCATTACTGCCAATAATACCGATGCGATCTTCGGGAGTAAAAATATAGGTAAAATCTTTAATTAAAGTGCGATCTCCGTAAGCTTTCGAGATCTTTTCTACTTCAATAACTTTTTTGCCGATGCGTCTTCCTGCGGTGGCAATATCGACTTTTCCCTCCACCTGTTTAAATTCCTTATTACCCATTGCCTGAATGCGATCAATCCGCGCTTTTTGTTTGGTACTGCGCGCTTTTGGTCCCCGGGATAACCATTCTAATTCCCGTCGCAAAACTCCCGCGTGTTTGCGTTGACTACTGGCGATCGATTCTTCCGCTAAGGCTTTTTTTTCTAGATAATAGGCATAATTACCAGAATAAGTAGATAAATCTCCCCGATCGATTTCAATGATGCGATTAGTCACTCGATCGAGAAAATAGCGATCGTGAGTAATTAATAATAATCCTCCCCGAAAACGGGACAAATAACTCTGTAACCACTCCACGGAAAGCGCGTCTAAATGGTTGGTGGGTTCATCCATCAATAAACAGTCAGGATCGGCTAAAAGTGCGGTAGCGATGGCGATTCTTTTGCGATATCCCCCCGATAAATCTCCCACGCGAGCATTAAAATTATCGATACCCAGTTTACTTAAAATAACTTTAGCATTGGTTTCTAAATCCCAGGCGGCAAGTTTATCAATTTGTTGCGAAACCCTTGACAAACGCTCCATAATAGTATCCAGATTTTCTGGCTCATGGACAAGGCGATCGGACAATTCCTCGTATTCCTTAATTAAAGTCATGCTTTCGCCACTATCGGCGAAAACCTGCTCTAAAACCGTTTTATCATTGTCTAGATCGGGTTGCTGGGGTAAATAGACGATTTTCATCCCGGAATTGATTTGAATTTCGCCACCATCGATCGATTCTAAACCGGCGATCATTTTCAATAGGGTCGATTTTCCCGATCCATTCGTACCGATCAGGCCGACTTTATCGCGATCATCGAGGCTAAAACTGGCATCTTTGAGAATTTCCTTGATACCGAAGTCTTTTTTGAGCGATCGAACCGTCAGCAGTGTCATGATTTCTGGGAATAATCCTTCTTTTCTAGTTTGACATACTCCCACCGTCAAGCTAGGCTGTGACGGGGGATTCTTTCTACATTGTTGTTAGAAATTCCGGCGTTCCTGATTTGAGGTATGAATCTTCGGCTCTCTTAGGTTTGGTGGGCAAAATGTATTCTAAGATACATTCTTCCTAGCGAGCGAGTGGAAGGAACCACAAAGACACAAAGGACACAAAGATTGATCGATCCTATATAAGTTAAACTTATCACACAGAACCTAGAAGAGCCAATCTTCTTTGGTAGAATTTCTTAAAACCTAGACCCAAACTAACTTTTGCACGGGAACCTGAACAGTTGGCATTCATACCTTGATTCAGCAACGCCCTGCCGAAAAAGTTTTTCCCGAGGAAAAAAAACCTGCCCCTAATGCCGACGATAACGAGAAAAGGGACAGATTGGCTCAATTGAATGAGATTATTTTCATGGGCTAGACGGCATTAGGAATTACATCATGCCCATGCCGCCCATGCCACCCATGCCGCCCATGCCGCCCATGCCACCCATGCCGCCCATGCCGCCCATATCGGGGGCTGCAGCTTCTTTAACGGGTTTTTCGACCACGAGGGCTTCCGTAGTTAAGACCATACCGGCGATGGAAGCGGCGTTTTGAACGGCTGACCGCACCACTTTAGCCGGATCGATAATTCCGGCGGCGATTAAGTCTTCGTACTTGCCGGTGAGGACATTGTAACCGACGCTAAAAGCGGTATCGCGCACACCTTCCACGATCACATCGCCTTCCACACCGGCGTTATTAGCTAACTGACGCAGGGGGGCTTCTAGGGCTTTAGCGACGATATCGGCGGCGACTTTTTCCTCATCGTTAGTCAAAGAAGCTTTGAAAGCCTTCACCTTAGAAGCCAGATGAATCAAGGTTGTACCACCGCCCGGGACGATACCTTCTTCCACGGCGGCTTTGGTGGCATTGAGGGCATCTTCGATGCGGAGTTTGCGATCCTTGAGTTCGGTTTCTGTGGCTGCCCCGACTTTAATCACGGCCACACCGCCGGCTAATTTAGCGATGCGTTCCTGTAATTTTTCCTTATCGAATTCGGAATCGGTTTCTTCTAACTGTTTTTTCAGTTGGGCGAGACGTTTCTGCACATCGGCTTTATTGCGGCTGTCTCCGGAGGCGACAATAATTGTATTGTCTTTTTCCAGGGTGATTTTTGCCGCTTGCCCTAGCAGATCGAGGCTAACGGTGTCAAGACTTAAGCCCACTTCTTCGGAAATCAGACGACCGCCGGTGAGGATGGCAATATCTTGTAAAACCGCCTTGCGACGTTCCCCAAAACTGGGGGCTTTGATGGCGACGACATTTAAGACACCCCGGGCCTTGTTGACCACTAGAGTGGCTAAGGCTTCGCCGTCCACATCTTCGGCGATAATTAATAGGGGACGACCTTGACGGGCAACGGCTTCGAGGACGGGGACTAATTCAGCGATCGCACTGATTTTTTTATCGGTAATCAGGATCAGGGGGTTGTCGTACTCGACGATCTGTCTTTCTTGATCGGTGATGAAATAGGGAGAGATATAACCGCGATCGATCTGCATCCCTTCCACTACTTCTAATTCGGTGGTTAGGGATTTCGATTCTTCCACGGTGATTACGCCATCGGTGGTGACTTTTTCCATGGCGGCGGCGATCATTTTTCCCACTTCTTCGTCGTTGCCGGAAGAAACGGTGGCCACTTGAGCGATCGCATCTCCAGCGATCGGTTTAGCGACGGCGGCGATTTCTTCCACCAGATAGGCGATGGTTTTGTCTAGTCCGCGTCTTAAAGCGACGGGATTGGCCCCGGCGGTAACGTTTTTCAGACCTTCTTTAATTAAAGCCTGGGCGATGATGGTGGCGGTGGTGGTGCCATCTCCCGCTAAATCTTTGGTTTTTGCCGCTACTTCCTGAATTAATCTCGCCCCGGTGTTTTCGAGGGGATCGGACAATTCGATTTCTTTGGCGACGGTGATGCCGTCATTAACGATTTGGGGGGCGCCGTATTTCTTTTCTAACAAGACATTGCGTCCTTTCGGACCGAGGGTGATTTTTACCGCATCGGCCAAGGCGTTGACACCTCTTTCTAGGGCGCGACGGGATTCATCTTTGAAGGCAATGATTTTGGACATGGTATCGCTGTTGTGATAGGACTCCTTATAGTTAATTTAGCACTCTTAGGGCTTGAGTGCTAATCCAGGCGATCGACTCCCCTCCGATCCCTGAACCGAAAAGCGCGATCGTTTTCGTTGCCCTAGCTGGAGAGATGAGTTAGTCCCGATCTATTTTTGTCCTTAAAAATGGGGTCTGGGAAAGTGAGCGATGTTCACTTGCATAATTTAAGATGAAGATGCCGACAGCCTAACCAGATCGATGATAACCAAGCTAACCCTGAGAAATTTCAAGAGTATCAAGGAACAAACCTACGAGTTTGCTCTCTTCGATCTCTTAGTTGGACGGAATAACAGTGGTAAAAGCACCATTTTACAGGCTTTAGCGATCTGGCAGTTCTGTATTGAGGAGTTCCGGCGGGCGGCGAAACGGAAGGGAACGACCGGCAAACAAGTTGTCCTTCCCAACTTTACAGCCCTTCCCGTTCCAGAATTTAATCTTTTGTGGCGAGAGAAGACCGAGCGCCACTATCCAAAAGTAGATGGTTCCAAAAAGCAAGAGTTTATTCTCATTGAAATTGATGTTACTTGGATAGCGGAATCTTCTGGGCCAAAACCATGCTCTTTGGGGGTTAAACTACGATATAGTTCTCCTCAAACTATCTACGCAATTCCTTCGGAAGGATGGGAACATTTCCGGGAATTAGAAGGAGAGTCAAATCACTCCCCTTCTCTTTTACCTATTATTGCTTACGTTCCGCCCTTTTCGGGATTAGAACCCAATGAAGAATGGCGTGATGACGGACCGCTGCGAAAACAAGTGGGAAAAGCGCAGCCCGGAAGTATATTAAGAAATTTACTGCTGCGAGTTTGGCAAGAAAATCGAAAGGATTGGAGTGAAATTCAAAAGGTTGTCAAAAACTGGTTTAACGTTGATTTAAAAGACCCTCAATACGAACGAGGAGTGGACACCCAAATAATCTGCGAATATAAACAGGGGGGCAAATCCTATGACATTATATCTGCTGGCAGCGGTTTCCATCAAACTTTAACCTTGTTGGCATTTTTTTATGGTTATAAACCTACTACTATCTTACTGGATGAACCCGATGCTCATCTTCATGTTAACTTGCAAAGAGAGATTCTAGATTATTTTAAGAATCAAAAAGCGATCGAGAGAAATACTCAATTTCTTATTGCCACCCACGCAGAAGAGTTTATTAGAGGGGTTGACGTTCGGCAAATTATCTCATTACTTGATAGAATTCCTAAAAGAGTGGAAGCTACACCAGCGATTTTAACAGCGATGGCTGATGTTTCTAACTCAGAGATAACAGAGCTTTCGGAACGTAATTATCCCGTTATTTTGTATGTTGAAGGAGAAACAGATGGGCGTCTTTTACGAGGTTTTGCCACTTCTTTAGGAAAGCAGGATAAATTGAATCAGGTTTGTTGTCGGGTTATGGGAGGCGGCAATAAGAAGAAAATGAAAGAAGATTCTGATCGTCATTTTAACGGGATTAAACAAATAATTCCATCGGCGAAAAGGTTGGTATTGTTTGATTATGATGATGACGATCAGGCCTTCCACCCAGAAGCAAATGATCCGAAGCAATCATTATATGAATGGCGACGAAAAAATATTGAGAATTATTTATTAGTTCCCGATGCTTGGATTAGAGCAGCTCAACAAACCGGCGGTTTTAACGACCAAGATATTTTTTTATCTCCAGTTCAAAAAATAATTAGGGAGTTTTTTGATAACGAAAATCTTACCCTGCCTCGAAATCAATCTTGGAGAGATGTCAAGGCAAATATTTTTCAAGTTGTGGATGGGAAAAAGCTATTGTTTGAAAATAAGGACTCTCTTTTTCAAAGGCTTAAATCTTATCAACTTCCTTTAGCATCTGTTCCATCTTTAGAATTGACACGCGAAATCGTCGCCACTAACATGAAATCTGATGAAATTCATGAAGATGTTCATCAATTCTTCGCTAAGTTGGATCAACTTCTGAGTTAAGCAAAATTGTTATTTTTGACCTGTAATTGGAATGGCCAATGCTTGAACTTGAATTTTTTTTAACTCGGAAACTAATCGAATCGCCTGCTGTTCGTAGAGGGGGGCGCCGAGAGTCGCCGGCAAATTTTCCATGAGATCGCTGGCGGTTTTCAGGGGACAATTAGAAAAACGACTGATCACGGTGGGTGCTTCCGCGGCAATATTGCGGTTAAAGGCTTTTTCTACCCGCACGCGCCAAGTTTTGGGAGTGCGACGACCCTGTTCCACCCGTCGCAGTCCGTTGATGGTGGCCAGCACCACAATGCGATCGCCGATGCGTAAATTGAGATAATCTTCGGGCATTAATTTCGGGGCTTGCCGTTCTCGTTGGTGTAGGATCGGCACGACTCGATAACCGTAGGCAATATCCCCGATCGAGCTACCATTGAGAGTATCTCCAGCTTCGATCTCGTATTCTGTCACCAGAATCGTTTTTTGCGCCCAACGGAACAGATAGATGATATTTTCTCCGAAAGCCGCTCCCGTAAAGGCTTCTGCCGCCACGGTGTTCGTCCCTAAAATGTGAGATTGGGGCAGAATTTGACTTAATTGTTGACTAAGGTTGTCGTCGGTGGTGCGGATGACTAAGTAGCTTTGGGGATTGAGTTTGCGGGTGGTTAGGGCCACTTCTAAATTGAGGATTTCGTCATCGGTAACAATCGCTATACTTTTAGCCCTATCTAAATTGACATTTTTTAAAGATTCTTCGATATTTCCCGTCATCAGGGGCATTTTTGGCAGGATAGTTGCATCAAAATCCCTATTTAAGCTCACCCCAACGATCGCCTGTTGCATTTCTAGTAATAAATTAGCCACTTCTCTGCCGACTCGACCTAAGCCCACAATAACGATATGATTCTGTTGGGGAACTGGGGGACGGTTAGGGATAAATTGAAATTTTGATGATAATAAAGTTTCTGTCAAAAGGGCATAGAGAACCCCGATAAAAGCGGTTCCAGCTAAGGTTAAAAAGAGACTAAATAGCTGCATCCACCAGGGAATTGCATTTAAATCTTCGGGGTTAGAGGCACCGAAAACATCGCCGTAACCACCTAATAAAAGGATCGCCGTTCCTGAAAGAGAGGAAATAAAGGAAGCTCTCGGAGCGTAGAGATGGAAAAGAAAAGTCCCGATAATTACTAGGAGGATAATGATAAATACTGACATGAAAGCCACCCGGTGAATTTGCTGCTGAAAACTCAATTGCCAGAATTGTTGGATTTCTTTGAGCAATTTTTGCCAAAAATCCCGTAACTTCTGGGGAGAATTTGACGGTTTCTGGCGGGTAGAATCGATGTTTTGATAGGTAGTTTCGATGGTGGTAATGGTATCACCAGCCCGGATAGTGGTGGAGGGAGACCATTGATAAAATCCAGCCCTTAAAGGTTCATCGGGGGCTGTGTGTGCTAATAGACGACGGGTGGGGGTATTTAAATCACCTAAAAAGCGATCAAGTAAACCATCTTCGGGGCTAATTTGTCTCTGGATAATCCGCAATTTCTGACCGTCGAGATGCAAAAAACCGAGGGTTTCCGTGCCTAATGTGGCTAAAGCAAAGGCATTGGCGGGTAGTTGGGTGGGTTCATAGGCGATAAAATTGCCTAAAAGTTCCTTGAGTAGCTGATTGAGATTATCTTTAGAAGAACGCACCACTAAGCGAGTAAGGGGATTTAATTGCCGAATAATTAGGGCAGTAGTGGCATTAATTCGCTCATCACTGGTGACAATTAAAGCAGCCCGACAGCGATCGATTCCCGCTCTTGCTAAAATGTTTTTTTGACGACAATCACCGATAATTATTTCCTCTAATAAATCGGGAAAATCATTAATTTCCCAACTGGGAGGCTGTATTAGTTCGATACCGACAACGCTAACCCCAAACTCTTTTAAAGACTTGACGCAGTGTTGTCCGAGACTACCCAATCCACACACTAAAAAGCGATCGGCTAACTTGACATTCCCATGGACAAAGCTGAGAGATTCTTGGTTCATAGATTCTGCTTGTCTTAAAAAATAGAATGCTTTTTCAAACTTCTGATCCCCCCTGCCCCTAGGGCTGTTTCATTCTCCCATCAGAATATCAAAAGTAAAAGCGATAACTATCAGGTAAAATGAGAAGTGACCGCCAACTTTTGAAATATATGTTGAGCTTAATACAAAAACTGAAACAAGTCAAGGACTTTAGGAAAGATCAAGGAAAAAGACACCCTTTATGGATAGTATTAGTAGTAATAATACTGG
>NZ_CAIP01000104.1 GCF_000297435.1 Microcystis sp. T1-4
ATTGGGGGCAACATTTTCATCTACGGTACTGGCACTTAATGCTAAATTTGTCGGAGCTTGATTACTAGGATTTTCATTATCAGTATCAGTATTAGTAATGATTCCCACAACTGCGTCAGTCGTACCTATGGCATAACCTGTCCCAGGAGCAAGGTTTAAAGTTACGGTTTCATCATCTTCAACATTTGTATCAGCAGTGGGGTCAATTGTTACAGTCGCAGTATCTGAACCAGCAGCGAAAGTAACTGTCCCTGTGGTTGCGGTGAAACTTGCTGCACCAGTTTGGGTGTAATCTGTGTCAAAAGTGGCTGTCCCCCCGACTGTATAATTGACGGTCAAAGCATCAGTTGTTGCTCCGGTGCGAGTGAAGGTATAGACGAAGTTAGTTGTCCCATCTTCAGTAACACTTCCAGGAGAGACAGCTAAGGTGACAATTGTGGTAACTTCGTCGATCACTTCTAAGATTTTGGGAACAATTTCTCCCGCGTCCGCTGCGGTAAAAGCTTTACCGCCCGTTTCGGTGGCAAGACTGTTAAAATCAGTGGCTGTTGTCGGATCATTACCGATCAAGATCGTGAAGATTTGAACAGGAAAAGTTTCCTCAGTTCCTTCTGCGTCCACTGTTGAGACAGAAAATCTCGTTGCGGTGAGACCTGTGGTAACGCTACTGGTTTCGATGTCACCGACGATAGACATTGACCTGAGCGTGCTGGGAATTGAGACACCAATATTGGCAGCAAGCTCCAGCACCTGAGCGCGAAGCTCAGTATCCTTGGGTGGTGCATCGCCGAACAGGATGATCGAACGGGAAATAGCCTCTTTGTTCCATTCGCCAGCACCACCAGACAAGGCACGGAGCAATCCCGAGTTGACTAATTCAGGAAAGTCACCGCCGCCACCCACTGAAATGCTATTAATGGCATTGATGGCCGCTGTCTTTCTGTCATCTATCTTCGGTTGGTCAGTAAAATTCAGAAAAGTGTTTGTCCCCGGATCGTTATAACCTACTACGGCGATCCGAGAATCTAAAAAGCCGCCTTCACCGTCAAAAATCGCGTTGATAATCTGGCTGGAGCTCGACTTAACCGCATCGATGTCGTCGAACATACTCCCGGTCGTGTCGATCACGAAGGCGATATCCTGTCCGGGCCCGAGATTGATCGATTTATTGGAAAAGACCGCGACCTCAACACCTTTAAGGATGTCAGTACCGTCGCGGCCGCTTACTTTGTCCCGGATTCGGACGGTATCGTCGGGCAGAAACTCGACATCGTAGTCAGCCAAAGTACCCCTATATTGAGAGCGGTCGTTTCCTGCGAAAAGTCCGAATACGAATGAGCCGCCGTCTATACTGTCATCGCCCGCACCACCTATGAAGAGATCGTCTCCGAGACCGCCGTTCAGGGTGTCGTTATCCACGCCGCCAATCAGAGTATCGTTTCCGAGAGCGCCATTCAAAACGTCGCTGCCCTCGCCTCCTTGAAGCTCATCGGCAAATGGATCCCCGTTCAGTGTATCGTTTCCAGCACCCCCGACCATTAGAAACCCGAAATAAATATCAAAGCTGAACTCCGCATCCAATGAGTTAAGATTGTCGCTTCCGGGGGTTCCGTAAATTACTTTTAAATCGCCGCGCTTAAAAGACAGGAACGAATCTGAGGCGATGTTCGATAGGTAGGAGCTTGGGAGACTGAGAATCCCGGCGGCATCTTTGAAAGGACGTGACGAGCTACCGATAACGCTCACCTCGCCCTCACGTCCTTCATCGGTCACGAAATCTGTCTGACTGTAACTAGCGTAAGTTTTTCCCGACCCACTAAAAAGAATATCGACTGGCCCGCGTCCCAATCCATAGGGATCTAAAGTCGGTTCAAGCAAAAGATCGTTAATTAATTGGGCAAGTGGATTACCTGCCGTAAAGTCAAAATTGTCATCAAAAACACGCACCTCCATGTTTTTGATAGTCTTGACACCGCCAACGACCTCGAAGGTGGTTCTCGACGTGTCAAGTCTAAATTGGGTGCTACCGAAAATGTATGAACGTTCGGCATGATCGGCACTACCGATGCCTGTCCCGTACTGAGAGATTCCAACTGTTAGATCGCTCGCGGACAAACCAAGAAGGGTTGCTATCTGACTGTAAGTATAAGTACCATCAGCAATAGCTGTAGTGAAAAACTTTTCTACGGCACCGAACAGTGACGGATAGGCGAAACGCCCGCCGCCGCCAGTCATATAATCACTCATGTTGTAGGTAATCGATGCGGGAGTAGCCCCTGTCGGCCTAATATGTTGATTGTAGTCATCCGGTGATGGACTGTTTGTTCCGAATACAAAAAGTTTAGTGATTTCAACGGGATCGTACATAGTTTAATTATTTTAATTTTATTTTCTTGGAAGATTTTGTAGAGTGAGCATCGCCCAAAATTTGCTTTGTTCTTATTATTTATTCAGAGGATTGCAAATGATCGCCATCGGAGACCGTCAACTCTTTAATTAATCCTTGTTACTATCCTAGTAGCATTTTTTTGTCTCGTCAATACATATAAGTTATCTTTATTTTTTTTTTTGCATAAGTTTTACTAATTAAGCACAATAAACTTGATTTAATTTACCTGATAATGTATGGTCGGTTGCTCAACTTCGGGATTGCCGGTAGTGATATTGTAGGATAAGGACAAGTCGAGAAGGCAGGCAATCAGCGTCGGGAGAAACCGCTTATGTTATTTAGCCATTCTTGGGGTGGTCGGTATGATTATCGGAATGGGTGGCGACCTATTTTTCGATTGTTTTTTTTAATTCTCGTCGCTAACATTCCGCGAGTTATAGCCGAACCTTTAGATAAATATTGTCTCTCACCGGTAGAGCGAAAACCCGAGACGAGATTAACATTATCCCCGAATAAAACAGCACGAGTAACAATCCCAATGCGCGGCCAATCGTTGGAGGTGGTCGTCTCCGGTGTCGATACCCTGCTACTGAAACGGAAAGGCACTCCAACGCCTCTGGTATCGGTGAGGGCCCCGCAATACGATTACGGCCAGATTGACGCTCTGGTTTCGACCCGAGATGGTTGGCTCTGGATCGATGGGGGACAAATCGATTACATGGCTCGGCTCGATCTGAATGCTAATCCCCCTACCCTTGGTACACCGAAGGCACTTCCCGAACTCTACGAGCGACCCTGCTCGTTTTGGCATCGTTTCTGGGGTAATTGTCTCCTCGCTCAGGGAGTTTACAGCCAGGCGTTGGATCGCGTATTGATCACTGGTCATCGCGCTACATTTTGGGGACGATCATCCCTCACCACCTTGGAGATCATTGCTGGAGAAGGGAAAGAGATGGAGTCGATCGCACGGGGTGCTAGTCTTGTTTACCCCGTTTATGATGTCCCGCGATTACGAGGTATTTTGCTCAGAGGGATAAAAGATGAGTTGTTCTTTTACGATGGGATTACTGTCACCACCATACTTTCAGGAGAAAGTGCGCGGAGTCGGAACGGTATAACTGGGTGGTACATCGACAGCACTCACTCTGGGAGAACTTTCGTAACTAACGCTGGTCGTTTCCGCGATCCTTTTCTTAGGGAAATAAAAGCAGGGCCACTGGCGATAGAGATCGCTGTTCCCAAGACACTCGCCGGAAGTTGGTTGAGTTTGTTTCAAAAAGTGGATAAGGAGCCGTTGTGGGGAATTACCCGTCAGTCCCTTTTTGTGGAAATACAAGGCGCTTTCAAACCGGTCGCTACCGTTCGAGAGGGAGCTTTTCTAGACGGACCGGCCGGTATCGAACAGTCGTCAGATGGCTCGATCACTTTCACCGTTAAGGACAAAACCACGGGGCGCTCTACCGATTACCTGCTCGCACGCTCCTCTGTGACAGGCCCGTGCGGGATTCGTTTAAATGCCCGAAGACCGATATTGCTCACCCCGTAGTTTTTCCCAGGATAGACATTGCCCACCACCGTTAAATAAGAGTGTGAACTACTCTCGGTTTGTTTCTGGCATTTTTCTTGACCAAAAAACCTAAACCCCTTTCTAGCAAAGCTTTCACTGATATTCAGCTAACCCTAAGTAAATCTCCTTAAGAGCGATCGCATAAGCACCATTCGCCTTTCCTAAAACCTCATCACTGACAACCTCAATCTCAGGAAGTTGAGTGAAATCTCGGCTTTGCCACTGCTGTCGTAATTGCGTCGCTTTAACCACATCATAACTTGTGCCAAAAGCGGTTTCTAAATTCGCCCAAAAACCATCAGATTGAGCGAAATTGAACAAAACATCTTAAACAGAAGGAAGGAGGGGCAACAGGGTAGAAGTCATGACATTAACTGCAAAGGTTTACTGCGACTATTTTTGGGCAACAATCCCGAATTTGTCAAGACCCCTGTAACAAAAATTAAGATTATACAGAAAACGGGTTTCTCCGAGAAACCCGTTTTCTATATATTAGGATAAGATTATTGGATTCTTGCCAAAGACTGCCTAAATTCTGCGAGAGAATTAGCGGTAGCTGCTAATTTTAGTAGCTCTTCTAAGATAGTAGGGTTAGTGATTTTGCCGATTATCTCTTCAATTTCTGAAGAAATCTCTCCAAACCGCACAGTTAAAACTGTTTTTATGGCATCGCGGCTTTTTTGTAACGCTCCAATTTCCTTACCGATTTCCTTACCGCGTTCCATTCCTCGTAACTCCCCAATTTCCTCACCAATTTTCCTTCCTCGTAACTCCATATTACTTATTAAAGGCATGGTTCTTTCCTCCTCAAATTGTTTAATTTTACTCTCTAAACTTGACTGCAATTCAGGGGATAAAGTCATCATATTGTCGATGATTTCAAACAGTTTAATTATCTGTTCCCTCTCGAACTCCTTTTCATATAATCCCCTGATTAACCTCCACTT
>NZ_CAIP01000103.1 GCF_000297435.1 Microcystis sp. T1-4
CCTTCAAAGGGGGGGAGTTAGTTGGTTGGTGGGGAATAAGGATTTTTGTACCTTTTCTTAGACAGGTGATATCTAATACTAAATCGCCGGGGTCGGTGGTCATTAATAGACAGCGTTGGATGACTTTATTTGATGTTTGAACTACATAATTCATATTTGAAGGTGCTGATGTATCACTCCACATCGCAGTTAAAGGAGATATTGCGTAATCGCTTAATTTAAGTGCATATCTCAGCGTTTTTCCGTCTTCATAGGGAATCAATCTTCCTTGCTGTTTTAATCTATCCATTCCTTCTTGACTGGTTTTCCAGCACTTACCTTGAGGGGGATGATAAGTTTTTCCATTGATTTGAACGGGAAAAACCCTGTCACTACTGATACCAATTGGACTCATTGAAACTAATTGGACTAAATCAGTTCCATCAGGTAAAAGTTTATGATTATTTATTTCTTCAATATTTAATTTTCTAGTTGTTCCATCAGGTAAAATTCCATAATTCCAATGATTATCGCCTTGAACATTCATATCTTGGAAGATTTGTTTATATTTAAGATTTTCTTTTTTCTTGGCATAAAATAATATAAAATCACCTATTTCCTCTAAAAGTTTTGCTCCTAAAGGCATCGTTTTTTTTCTAAACTTAATCAAACTAACAAAATTCTCCCCGCCAAAAACCTCATCCATCAATTCCCGAACATGATGAACATTCTCATCGGAAATCTGCACAAAAACACTACCGCTATCAGTCAACAACTCCCGGGCCAACAACAAACGATCGCGTAAATAACTCAGATAAGAATGTAACCCTAATTCCCAAGTATCTCGATAAGCTTGCACCATCTCCGGTTCGCGGGTGAAATCATCGTCATCGTTGTGTTTAACGTCGCGTTTTCTCACAAAAGGCTGAAAATTAGAACCAAATTTTACCCCGTAGGGAGGGTCAATATAAATCATCTGCACCTTACCCCCCATCCCCTCGTATTGTAGTAGGGAGTTCATTGTCACCAGCGAGTCACCGAGAATCATCCGGTTTACCCATTTATCGTGGTACTCATAAGCTCGGAGAATCTGGTCAGTAATTGACCATTTAGGGTCATTAAATAGATTCAATTGTTCCCCTTTTTCCACCTTGTGGGATTTCAGGGTTTCAATAATTGCCCTAGTGGATAAACGTTCATGGACAAATAGAGGTAAAGTTGGCACTTGAAAAGATAACCTTTCGGCCTTTCCTGTCCAATTTAAAAACGGTTCACCGATTGCCTTGAGTTTACGCGCTGCTATTTTGGCGGTTTCTAAATCTTCTGCCGCGAGAATTTGCTCAATTAAGGCCTCAGCTTCTTCTCGTGCGGGGTTTTCATCCCAGTTTAACTCCGGGGACAAGGAGGAATCATAACGATAGGTGACAGGGGGTTTCTTTTTCTTGAAGTGGGGTTCCGTGCCAATATCGGGGCGCTGGGGATGTTCCTCGCCATGGTTGTAACTTTTGGCTTCCGTTTGCTTGTTCGTCTTCTTGGGCATTAGCAACTCTTCCTCCATGGCGAGGTCAATCTTTATTGTAACCCTTTAATAACCCCAAGAGAGCCGAAAAAAAGCGAACTTCTCTGGGGAGAAATTCGCCTTAATTTCCAGAAATTCTGAATTTATTAATTAGGCACGAGCTTCGAGACGACCGTAGAAAATGCCGCGAATTTTCACTTCTTCAGCATCTTTTGCGCCTAAATCGGTGTCGGAAGGCTGTTCACTTTCAAAAACACCAGCAAACTCGCCGGTAGAAGCGTCAACTTTAGTTACCTGTAAAGACATAGTACCTTTACCCAGTTCCGTCGCTTTGACGTTAGCGCGCTGGAAATCTTGACTATCAGCACTAGCGGGTAAAGCGACAGCATTATCATAACCCGTTACCACACCCCGACCTTTGGGATCTAAGAAACCAGCGCCACGATAGGAGGGAACTTTAAAGTCGCCTTCAAAATCGGTGGAACTGTTAATCGAGTTAAATCCGGCTTCGGTTTTGCCAGTGAAACCTTTAATGGTAAAGAAGAGGGGAACTCTTTCACCTCCGGGTAATTGTACGGTAATGGGTTGGAAATCGATACCGTCTTCTTCCTTGAGGGTTAAAACACCGTCTTCGCCTACGCTTAAACTCGCTGTCATCTGTTCTAAACTGGTGGTATCTCTGGTTAAGAGTTTACCCGGGATAAAGGTGGCCGCTTCCCGCTTATTAACGGGTTCACCCTTGACAAAATATTCTTGGGGTTCCAAGCATAAATCCGTCACCACATAACTTTCGCCGCGTTCTAAGGGGAGAGTACCCCGGGTGAACTCGGAAATCTGCGGACATTTGTTAGCTAATCCCGTGTTTAAAATTTCATCATAGGTTAGCTCGTTTCTATTCAGGACGGCACTAGGCGCGTCGCTACAAGCTGTCAATACCCCTAAGCACAAGGCTAAAAAGGCAACTAACAAGGCACGAAATCTCATCTATGTCAACCTCTCTTTGTCAATCTTTACAATTACTACCCTTGATCCATAGCCTGATGAATTATCGAATCGGTTGCGCCAATTCACCGAAACTCAGTTTATCAAAGATCAGTGACCATTGAGAAGATGGGAGACAGGGGACGGCAGGCAGGGGATAGGAGTCAGGAGATAGGAGTCAGGAGACGGGAGGCAGCCGGCAAGAGGCAAGAGGCAATAGGCAGGAGGCAATAGGCAGGAGGCAGGAGGCAATAGGCAGCTTTGTTCTCCCCACTTCCCCACTTCCCCACTTCCCCACTTCCCCACTTCCCCACTTCCCCACTTCCCCACTTCCCCACTTCCCCACTTCCCCACTTCCCCACACCCTCTTTCAAGTCAGGAGGCTCTAAGTAACTGATAGCTGATGACTGATATGATCGGTGTGACTGTTTTCAGATGCAAAAATTTCGATGAATAGCCGATTGCCGGGAGATAATAGCCAATTAGATAGCCAACTGCATTCCCTTGTAACGACGGTGACAGCGATCGCCCAAGAACAGCAGGGAGATTGTAACGGTTTGTTAATGTTGCTGCGAACTTTAGAAAATTTACATCGGCAAATTCGCGAGCAGATGTTCGAGCCGTCTTTACCCAATACCCGTAAGGACTTATACGGATTACTCCGGGATATCGAGGAAACCGGGGGATGGCCCTATATAGAACGGATGAAGTTACAAATGTTAATGGAAAAATTATTAGCCAGTGAAGTCGGCGCGCTCGATTCGGCGGCAAAAAGCGATGATCGGGAAAAATGAAAAGGTGTTGGGTTTTTAGGGTGTTAGGGTGTTAGGGTGTTGGGGTTTTAGCTGAAATTCCCCATTTCCCCATCTCCCCATCTCCCCATCTCCCCATCTCCCCATTGCCTATCGCCAAGGGGTACGGAGCGGGTTACAGTATTGGGAAAATGGATATTTAAGGGTAGTTCGTAAATCATGACCACCGTGAACCCGATTAAATTTGGAACCGATGGCTGGCGCGGGATTATCGCCGCCGATTTTACTTTCGATCGAGTCGCTCTGCTCGCTCCCTTGGCGGCTCAAGTTTTAGCGGATAATTATGGTCGGATCACGGGTTCGCGGACGATGATCGTCGGCTATGATCGGCGGTTTATGGCGGAGGATTTTGCTCAAACTGCGGCGGAATCGCTGCAAAAAGCTGGTTTTGATGTGCTTCTCTCCCAATCCTACGCTCCCACTCCCGCTTTTAGTTGGGCAGCTCGATCAGAAAATGCTCTCGGTGCGATCGTGTTAACCGCCAGTCATAACCCAGCTAAATATCTCGGTTTGAAGGTTAAAGGTTATTTTGGTGGTTCTGTCTCGCCAGAAATTACCCAACAAATTGAAGCTTTATTGTCTAATCCGCCGCAATTTAAGGCCAATGCAGGTAAATTAAGCACTTTTGAACCGTGGTCGGGTTATTGTCAGGGTTTACGCCAAAAAGTTAATATTGCCGCTATTGCCAACGCGATCGAATCGGGACAACTAAAAGTTTATTCCGATGTCATGCACGGTGCGGCGGCTACCGGTTTAGAGCGTCTTTTGGGGGTGGGAATCACGGAATTACGCGGCAATCGCGATCCTTTGTTCGGTGGCGGCTCTCCGGAACCTTTGCCGAGAAATTTGACGGAAATCATCGATAAGCTGGCTCACAGCGCAAATTTAGCCCCTTTGCGAGTAGGTTTGGTCTTCGATGGCGATAGCGATCGAGTGGCGGCGATCGATGGTCGGGGGAATTTTTTAAGCACCCAAAATCTCATCCCGATTTTAATCGAGCATTTAGCCGGCAAAAAAGGAATGAGAGGGGAAATTGTGAAAACGGTGAGCGGTTCCGATTTAATTCCCAAATTAGCCAGTTTATACGGTTTATCGGTCTTTGAAACCCCGATCGGTTATAAGTATATCGCCGATCGAATGTTGACCACTCCTGTGTTAATTGGTGGGGAAGAATCGGGAGGTGTCGGTTATGGTAGTCACATTCCCGAACGGGATGCTTTATTATCAGCTTTATACGTTTTGGAAGCAGTGGTAGAATCGGGCCAAGATCTAAGCGATCTTTACGCGCAATTACAGGATAAAACTGGTTTTTATTCTCAGTATGATCGTATTGATTTGCCCCTAGCTAATATGGCAGCTCGCCATCAGTTAATTACTGCTTTGGATCAGGAACCCTTAAGGGAAATTGCCGGTAAACAAGTGACTGATTGTAATCCTATCGACGGTTATAAATTCCGTTTAGAAGATGGGAGTTGGTTGTTAATTCGCTTTAGTGGTACAGAACCAGTTTTGCGTCTCTACTGTGAATCTTCAACCCTCGATCGAGTTCATGAAATTCTCGCCTGGGCAAAATCTTGGGCTACCTAAATAGAAACCCGTTTTCTTGAAGAAAACGGGTTTCTATGTTATTTTTTAACGCATTCAATAATACAAATATCTTCTTGAGTCGGAATAATTCGATTTAATTTTAAACCAGTTTGGCTCAACAATTCCTCAAATTCTTCTGCGGTTCTTTCTTTACCTCCCGGACACATAACTAACATATTTAGGTCTAACATTTTAGCGGCCGAAGGATTATTACCCGCAGGAACAACCATTTCCAAGACTAAAACTTTCCCATCGCTATCTAAAGCTTGACAACAGTTTTTCAAAATAGCAATCGCTCGTCGATCATCCCAATCATGAATAATATGTTTTAATAAATAGCCATCTCCTCCCGACGGTACGGATTCAAAAAAACTACCTCCAACGGTTTGACAACGATCAACAATACCGTGTTTTTCTAAAGTGGGTTGACAATGGGAAATTACATATTCTTCATCAAAAAGAATCCCTTTTAGTTGGGGATATTGCTCTAAAATTGTCCCCAACATCTCACCGTACCCACCACCCACATCTACTAGGGTTTGAAATTCCGAGAAATCATACACAGCTAAAATAGCTTTCTCCTCCGACAAAGAAAAACTATTCATCGACTGTTCAAAAATCTCTGCATCTAGCGGATGAGTTTGAAAATATTCAAAGACCCCCATCCCAAAGACATCATCAAAGGATGGTTGTCCCGTTTTAATACTATGTAACACATTTCCCCAAGCTTGATAATGGGGGGCTTCTCCTAACATAATCGCTGTCGCTTTTACTGACCGGGGATGGTCACTAGATAAATGTTCAGCTAAGGGAGTTAGTATAAACTGTTGAGATTCAGTTTCTTGAAAAATTCCCACACTAGCTAACCCTCTCATCAGTCGGTATAAAGCAGCAGAATTGGTCTCAGTTAGGGAGGCTAACTCTTGACAAGATTTCGCTCCTTCCCTATTTTTGGACGGGAGCTTATTTCCTGTCCAGTTGTGGCGGCGTTACCGTCGAACCACTAAAAAAATACGTCGAGAACCAAAACTCCCGGAAAGTGGAAATGCTACCGCGTTAGTTTCATTCTGGTCGCGATTCATCTCCCGTTAACCGCTACGCGGTTTAACGGGAGTCATCTCGCTCCATCGAGATAGAATAAATCTGCTGCAAAAGCAAGTTATCGAGGCGGTATCGGGTCAAAATATCTAAAACTTAGGATAAATTTGACATAATCTTCGGTTTTATGGATGGGATAGTTGTCTCTTGTCTTTTTTCTCCTCCAGTCGCCTGTTTCGGACTCTCCTTATCTAAGGAAAGATTCTTGATTTTTGCAGGAGATATAATAAATCTATCGATTTTGACCCCTAAAAGCGGACCGCGGACGGCGCACATTGATTACGGCAAAAAGCGCAAAAATGATTACAATCGATCCAAAATATCAACGACTAGGATTAAATGGCTACTCATATTGTTACTGGTGTCGCAGGTTTTATCGGTTCTAACTTGGCAGAAAAGCTGTTAGAACAAGGAGATCAGGTGATCGGTATCGATCAATTTAACGATTATTACGACCCCAGTTTAAAGCGCAAAAATGCTCATATTCTAGCAAAATATCGCGAATTTAAGTTAATTGAAGCGGATATACAAGCCCTCGACTGGCGACAACTGTTGCAAGGAGTAGAAGTATTATTCCATCAGGCAGCCCAAGCGGGAGTCAGAGCAAGCTGGGGTGATGGATTTCGTCAATATACCGAAAGGAATATAAATGCTACTCAAATCATTCTTGAGGCCGCTAAGGAAACCCCGTCTTTACAAAGGATGGTTTTTGCCTCCACTTCCTCGGTATATGGCAATGCGGAAACGATGCCGACTCCCGAAACCCTTTGTCCCCAACCGGTTTCACCCTACGGCATCACCAAATTAGCGGCAGAAAGACTCTGTTGGCTATATCACCAGAATTTTAACGTTCCCGTCACTGCCTTGCGTTATTTCACCGTTTATGGACCGCGGCAACGTCCCGATATGGCTTTCCATAAGTTTTTTCAAGCAGCGATCGCAGGTAAAGCCATCGGCATCTACGGGGATGGCAAACAAACCCGCGATTTTACCTTTATTAGCGATGCTGTAGCCGCTAATTTAGCCGCTGCCGTAGTGCCGGAAGCGGTGGGGGAGGTGTTTAATATTGGTGGTGGTAGTCGCGTGGTTTTGCTGGATGTCTTGGATACCATGGCAAAAGTCATCGGTAAACCGATCGAGCGATCGCATCAAGGACTCGCCCGGGGAGATGCCCGTCACACCGCCGCCGATGTCACCAAAGCCCGTACTATTCTAGGTTATAATCCCCAAGTCTCTTTAGCCGAAGGATTAGCCCAAGAATGGCAGTGGATTCAGGAGTTATATTGTTAATGGTTAGGGTGTGTTAGGGCATCGTGACACACCTAAAAATCCCATCACGGGAGCAATTGCTTAATAATCAAAAAATCTCCCTTTTATGGGGAGATTTTGGGCAATATCTAGGGTTATACCCCGACAAATTACACCAATTTCAGATCGGGATAATTGGCGAGAATGTCGTCTTGACTGAGAATATCACCCTCGCTTTGAGGAGTCCAAATCACTTCTACCGCTAAAAGTCGATCGCCTCCCATACTACCAATTTGTTGCAGGGCTTGTTTCAAGTCTTGGGAATCATTAATTTTGGCTAGAGAAAATTTACCGACAATGCCAGCTAAAATAGTCACCAAAATATAGCCTTCCGGTGCGGTTTTAGCTAATTCTCCAGCCGATTCGGGTAAAGTATTTTCCCTAGAACCTTGACGCAGTTGATTATTGTAATTAGTTAAGGTTTCCGCCGTTAGTTTACCGCGTTCGTTGAGAGACCACTGATTAAACTTCGCTTCTGCACTGCTGAGGCTGGTTTGTTGGCAATCGACGTTACCATAAACCCAGTATTCCGGATGACGTAACAGGGCGAGGGCCGATTCTTGTAAGACTTCGACGCGTCCCTCGGAGGTGCTAGTATCCACAGTTAGGGCGATTTGATTTAATTCTTGTTGCAGATAACGGGCATTAGCCAACAAACCCACCTGTACTTTAGCCACGGAGACGGTTTCATAACCGGATTCTATCGTCATACCATTCTCATCACTGCCTCCACCATTACGGAAAGCATTAACGAGGAAATTGGCAATAGCAAAAAAGATTAACAGAGAAATTAAGCCACCGCCACCACCACCCCAAAAGAAGGGTAAAAGGAAGGGAAAACCAATACCTCCACCGTAACCGGGGGAACTGTAACCACCACCTCTAGAAGGGCTAATACTGCGACTAGGGGCGCGAAAACTACCGCCCCCCATTCTACCCCCCGATGCCGCCAAAGCACTGGAAACATTGCCTAAAATCAGCGTTGTCACTAATCCTAGAACTAATAGCGGCTTGGCAAGCGATCGAACTTTAGTTAAAATTTTGTCAATCATAAGAACACCGAAGCAACCCTTTATTTACTAGGATAACCAGTTTCTCCCTCAGGGATAGACAAACCCCGAATAGGGATAACCGAATCAGTTATCAGTGATCAGTTATCAGTTATCAGTGATCAGATTTGAGTTTTCAGTTCACTGTTTACTGTTTACTGATCACTGACAAAACCCCCACCCCCAAATTTATGACTTGGAATTTCTCCTCTCCCACGGATTCACCCTTAGGCGATCGCGAAGTACCCTTAGAAAATCATCATCTCTGGGGTAAACGGATTGCTTTACTGGTAACGGGAGGGATTGCGGCCATGAAAGCGCCACTAATTGCCCGCTCTTTGCGGAAATTTGGGGCTACAGTCGTGGCTTTTGTCTCGGAAGAAGCTTTAAGATACGTCACCAGGGAAGCTTTGGAATGGAGTACGGTTAATCCCGTAATTAGCCAATTAACGGCAAAAGCAGAACATTTAAGCGATCAATCTCCCTTTGATCTTTATTTAGTCGCCCCCGCTACCTATAACACGATTAATAAGTTTCGTTACGGAATCGCTGACGGAGTGATCACTTCATGCTTGGCCTCGGCCTTGGGACGACAGGAAAAGGGAAAAACTAAAATTCTGCTTGTCCCCACCATGCACGGCAGTTTACATAATGCTATTCTGACTGAATCTTTGCAAACTCTCGATCGCTTGGGAGTCGAGATTATGCCACCCCGCGATGATTACGGTAAGCACAATCTCCCCGGGGAAAAAGAGATTACCGTGGCAGCCTGTGGGATTCTCAGTAATTCTGTCCTGAAAAATATGCCGATTTTAGTCACTGGTGGACCCACACCCGTGATTATCGATAATATCCGTCGCTTAACTAATCGTTTTACTGGACAATTAGGGGCCGCTATTGCAGAAGAATTATACCTGCGCGGGGCAAAGGTGCAGTTAATCCACGGACGGGGCAGCTATACACCCCCCGCTTATTTACCCCATGAAATTATTGAAACTTATGACGAGTATCTAGGGAAGGTTATGGGAGAATTAGAGAGTAAAAATTATAAATTTGGGATTTTTTCGGCGGCAGTGGCCGATTATCGCTTAGAAAGCCCTTTTTATGCTAAGATTCCCAGTGGAGGGCAGTTAAATCTTAATTTTGTGCCGACGGAAAAAGTGATTGACAAGGTGAGAGAAAAATTTCCCGATTTAGAGATGGTGACTTTCAAGTATCAGGAGGGAGTCAGTCAGGAGGAGTTGCTGGAAATCGCCCGTAAACGCCTAGAAAAGGGCTATCAGGCCGTCATTGCTAATAGGGGTGAGGAAAAGGGCGATCAAGGGGAACAGGTGGCTTATTTGGTCACAAAAGCGGCATTGGGGAAATTTATCGGTAAAAAAGCGATCGCTATTGGCATCGCCGAATATTTAGAAGAGCGAGCCAAAAATGTTACAATCAAAAAAATTTAATATTTTTTAATATTAATTTGCAAAAATTTAGGGTAAGACAGTCATGGGTAACATCAACTTCGTCAAAGAGAATAAGATCGTGGTAGCGGCAGATGGAGCGAATTTACGAGAGAAAGCAATCCAGAATGGCGTTGATATCTACACTTTTGGCGGTAAATTGATGAATTGTGGCGGTTACGGTCAGTGTGGTACTTGTATAGTGGCAATTGTCGAGGGGATGGAAAATCTCTCGGCTAAAACCGACTTTGAACAGCGCTGTCTGAAGAAAAAACCCGAAAATTATCGTTTAGCCTGTCAAACCATCGTTAATGGCCCTATTAGCGTCCAAACTAAACCAAAATAGCCTTTAAGCGTCAGTCCCCACCCTCAGCAACGCACCGGTGGGGAAGGTGCGGGGAGCGGCCATTGACGGGTTCGATAGGGGTGAAAATTGCCAGACAATATTACTTGAGTGCCAAATGCTTGGCATTTAATAGCATAATTCCCTGCGCGACTTTTTCAGCCAACCCTAATTTAAGGAGATGTCTTGGGAAGACATCTCCGCTTTCCCTGGCCAAGCACTGACAATCAAGAGGTTTGCCAGAAAATATCAGCTTTACTGCCTTTAAACTAAGTATTGGACATTTTAGTACAAATGTCCGAACTTCCTCTGATACTAAATCCCTTTTTAATAGTGTGATTAACTCTCAAGTTATGAATTGTTTCTCCCCACACCCCACTATCCTATACTTTTTAAACAGGATTTAGTATGACTACTCTCTTCACCGCTCAGATAGCGATCGCTATCTGAGAAAATTGCTCATTTTGTCATCTAGATTGCATCCCGATCGGAAACCTTTGGGTAATCTATGAGTACAGATACTCAAACCTCCCCTTCCTTGCGGCGTTGCTGATCGGGATAATTTTTTTCTCATAAACTTTACAATATTTAATAATTGTTGTAATATTAGTTAAATAACCAAGGTTCTCACTACTTGCCATTTATGCCCATAAACTCTACATATAGCTAAAAACAGGACTATAGAGCCAATTAAATCCTCAATTAGATTTCTCTCTATCCTTGAGTAATCACTCACCAATCTCTTTACAAAACTAGAAAAAACTCCGATAGCATCTCCTTAACTGCCCCTGGGGAAGCGATCTGAAAAACGCCATCAATCCCTGCATATCAACCCTCAACCGACGCGCACTCATGAAAACCTCGAAAAACCCCACCGATCCAGTTCGCTCCTATCTCAGAGAAATTGGCCGAGTTCCCCTTCTCACCCATGAAGAGGAAATTCTCTACGCGAAACAGGTACAAAGATTAATTTTTCTGGAAAAAATCAAAGAATCCCTAAGATCTCAACTCGGCAGGGAACCCAGCGATCGCCAGTGGTCAGAAGCGGCGGAAATTAGTGAAGAACAACTACGTCGAGAATTAGGGGCGGGGGATTTCGCCAAGCGCAAGATGGTAGAAGCGAACCTGCGTCTAGTGGTTTCCGTGGCTAAAAAATACCTAAAACGCAATCTAGATCTATTAGACCTGATCCAAGAGGGAACCATTGGGATGCAAAGAGGTGTGGAAAAATTCGATCCCACCAAAGGCTATCGCTTTTCCACCTATGCCTATTGGTGGATTCGCCAAGCCATCACCCGGGCGATCGCAGAAAAAAGTCGCACCATCCGTCTGCCCATCCACATCACCGAAAAACTGAATAAAATCAAAAAGGCCCAGCGTCAACTAGCTCAAGATAAGGGTCGCGCTGCCACCATTGCCGAATTAGCCGAGGAATTAGATCTAACTCCCAAACAGGTGCGAGACTACTTGGAAAGGTCCCGTCAACCCCTTTCCCTTGACTTAAAGGTGGGGGACAATCAAGACACGGAATTAGGGGAACTCTTGGAAGATACGGGACTTTCCCCCGAAGATTACACTGCCTATTCTTCCCTGCAAGTGGATTTGGAAAAACTGATGGCAGACCTCACCCCTCAACAAAAAGAAGTGATTTGTCTGCGTTTTGGTTTAGATAATGGGCAGCCCCTCACCCTAGCGAAAATTGGCGTTCGACTCAATATCAGTCGTGAACGCGTCCGTCAGATCGAACGAGAAGCGATCGCTAAATTAAGAAAACGCAGGGCTAACATCAGAGAATACCTAGCTAGTTAGGGTTTGCGGCAAAAAGCTGTTCGTGGGGGCAGGGTGTGGGGTGTAGGATGTGGGGATAACAAAGCTGCCTTTTGCCTTTTGCCGACCGTCCCCTGCCTCCTGCCTTCGTTAAGGGTCAAATTGATCGTCTGAATAACAGCGAGAAAAATGACCCATTTCTAGATTTATCGGCCACTTTTCTCGGCTCTTATTTCTCTACTTCTTCAAGATATTTTTGCAACAGGAGAGCTAATTTTTCTTTAGTGGCGACGGGAACAGAATCTAGACGGGTAAGAATAGCGTATTTAAGGGCAGAATGAGCGACGGAAACGGGAGGATTAGCTGCCAGACGACGCACCGTTTCTTGGATGACTTTTTGGGCATTAATAGCGTTATGGTGGAGATTTTCGATCACCATTTCTACCGTGACATGATCGTGATCGGGATGCCAACAATCGTAATCGGTAACTAAGGCTAAGGTAGCGTAGGCAATTTCCGCTTCTCGCGCTAATTTAGCCTCGGTTAAATTGGTCATACCGATCACGGTTGCCCCCCAACTTCTATAGAGATTTGATTCCGCTTTAGTAGAAAAAGCCGGCCCCTCCATACAGAGGTATGTACCGCCCCGATGCAGGGTAACTTCCGGTAGGTTTAAACTGGCGACGGCATCCCCTAAAATGCTGGCTAATTGGGGACAAATGGGATCACCAAAGGCGACGTGGGCAACAATTCCCTCCCCAAAAAAAGTCGCTATTCTCTCTTTAGTTCTGTCAATAAATTGATCGGGAATGACTAAATCTAGGGGTTTAACTTCCGCTTTGAGGGAACCAACGGCCGAAGCGGAAATAATATATTCAACCCCTAATTGTTTGAGAGCGTGAATATTAGCTCGAAAGGGTAATTCGGTCGGTAAAAAATGGTGACTTCTGCCATGACGCGCTAAAAAGGCAACTTCTGTTCCGTCTAAAGTACCGAGAATTAAAGCATCGGAAGGAGAACCAAAAGGAGTATCGAGGGATACTTCCCGCACATCCTTGAGGGCATCCATTTTATACAAACCACTGCCGCCAATGATGCCAATTTTTACCGTCGTCATAGTCTTGGAAAGAATTAGTTATCGTTGCCTTGATGTTACCACAATTGAGCGATCGAACTGTGATAATTTTTCTGTCAAGGCCTTACTTTTTCTTTTTCTTGCCTTTGAGGGAACCATTAATTACACCATTAAAGCCATAAATTTCTTCAGTTCCCGCAATGGCAACTAATTCCACCTCTTTCGTGTCTCCCGGTTCAAATCTAACGGACGTACCTGCGGGAATATTCAGATGGGTTCCTTTGGTTAATTCGCGCTGGAACTCCAAGGCCTCGTTAACTTCATAAAAATGATAGTGGGAACCCACTTGAATCGGTCGATCACCTGTATTGGCCACAGAAATACGCAGGGTGTCGCGACCGACATTAATCTCAATCTCCCCAGATGGTGTGATAATTTCTCCCGGAATCATAACTGCTAAAAATCTCCTGTTAATGAATGGGATTGTGAACGGTAACTAATTTAGTACCATCGGGAAAAGTCGCTTCGATCTGCACTTCCGTAATCATTTCCGGGATGCCTTCCATTACCTCCTCGCGAGTCAATAAAGTGGTGCCGTAACTCATCAATTCAGCGACGCTCCGACCTTCCCTCGCACCTTCGAGGATGGCGGCGCTAATATAGGCGATCGCTTCGGGATAATTTAACTTGATACCACGGTTTTTGCGTCTTTCGGCGAGCAGTGCCGCCGTGAAAATGAGTAATTTATCTTTTTCTTGGGGCGAAAGTTGCATAGATGGGTCTTTTTTTCACACAGATGCCTAGGGTTATTGTAGTTCTTGGCGGGATAGTTGTAGCGATCGAGTTGTGAAATTTTATTTACTTAGCCTGCTTTATTGATGAAGATTTGGGAAGATACTTAAAATTCTTGCTAGGAAAGTCCTTCAGCGATCTGGCTAAAAAACGGCTGGCAATTGGTGAATAATTCAGGCTAGTGTCTCGTTCTTATTTGAAATAACTATAAATCATTGCTCGATTGGAAGCCAGCCGTGCTATCGTTTGTCAGAAACGGCAATGAGGCCTGTGGCGCGACAAATGACGGTGATTCGCAGTTAGAAAAAGACAACCACCGGC
>NZ_CAIP01000102.1 GCF_000297435.1 Microcystis sp. T1-4
TTATCAGTTATCAGTTATCAGGAGATTTGCTTTTATTTATTCTCCCCGTCTCCCCAATTCATAATTCATAATTCATAATTCCCACTCCTTCTCCCCCATCTCCCCACTGCGATGGCGGCATTTTGTCCTCCGAACCCGAAACTAAGACAGAGACAATTATGCAGGGAAAAATTAACAGCCGATCTAGTTAAATTTAATTGAAAAGGCGACTCGCGCACACCCACACAGGGGGGAATTAGCTGATTTTTCAGAGCCATTAAACAAAAAGCCACACCTAACGCCCCCGAAGCCCCTAAAGTGTGTCCTGTTGCGCCTTTTGTCGAGCTTACAGCCACTTGCGAGCCAAAAATGCTGGCGATCAGGTTTGCCTCCCGTTCATCGTTTAAACGGGTGCTAGTGCCGTGGGCGTGAATGTAATTAATTTCATCTTTTCTTAATTGACTTCTGTGCAAACATAGTTCTATGGCTTTGGTAGCACTATGATTATCCACCGCCGGGGCGCTAACATGATCGGCATCGCAGGTAAAACCATAGCCCAAAATTTGCCCGTAGATGGGGGCATTTCTGCTTAAAGCCAGTTCTTCCGATTCAAGGACTAAAATCGCCCCACCTTCCCCCAAAACCAAGCCTTCTCTAGCTATATCAAAAGGATAACAGCCCGTTTTCGCCAAAGCTCCCATCTGTTCAAATCCCACCAAAGTTAAGGGAGTGATCGGAGTTTCGATCGCCCCTGCTAAAACTCGGTCGCATTCTCCCATTTTAATTAATTCTACACCCTGGGCGAGCGACCAGATGCCCGTCGCACAGGCCGCCATGGGTGCTAAGACTGGGGCGCCGGTTTCTATCAATCTAGCGGTCAATACCGAGGTGCGATCGGGTAAACTGTCTAACCAGTTTTCTACTATTCCCGTCGCTGCCATCCGTTCCCATAAACCCTGACAACCGCGACTAGAACCGATAGTGACAGCACAATCCTTTAAGGGAGTCGTTAACTTCGCATCTTCAAGGGCGGCAATTAGGGCAATTTTGGTTAAATCCTCTAAAAATGCGGGTTTGTGACCGATTAAACCCAGGGGTAAAGCGGGTAAATCAGAGAAGGGTTGTTGCCTAGTTATACCAGTTTTGCCCTCTAGTAATCTTTGCCAACTCTGACTTAAATTTCCCAGAGAACTGATCAACCCAATTCCCGTCACCACAACATTCATTTATCATTTATCAGTTATCAGTTATCAGGTATCAGTTATCAGTTATCAGTTATCAGTTATCGGAATATTAAATGATTGGGGGGGGGACGGCGAAGATTAAATTATCGAAAAAATCGGGTCTAAAACCTCGCCTTAAGGCGAAAAGTTTTTGGAGCGGGGCATAAATCCCCGTTACAAAAACGGACTCCTGCCCCCTGCCTCCGTTAACGTCGTGCGAACCCACCCTAACCGATCGCTATTTTTTCAGATTTTCTGCACCGGAAATAACTTTGGCCGAGTCAATTTTATCCCCTTGTTTGATCGTATCGACCACTTCCATTCCCTCAGTTACATAACCAAAAACGGCATAATCACCATCGAGGAAATTGATATCCGACAGGGCAAAATAAAACTGAGAAGAAGCGGAATTAGGCTGTTGAGAACGGGCCATGGCAATCGCACCGCGTTTATGGGGTAAAGCGACCATAGGAGTGCGGGCCGTGGCCTGTTGACCGATTGCTTGCCCATAAATCGGCTCTTTTTCGTCTTTGAGGAGAATTTCCAGGGGAACATAACGGGATTGCTTGGTTTCTGGATCGACAAAACCACCGGTTCCGCGACCTTGGGGATCACCTCCTTGGGCGACAAAAGGCTGCGGTTCTGTAACCACGCGATGGAAAGTTAAACCATTATAAAAACCTCTCCCCACCAGATCCACAAAGTTACCTGCGGTAATTGGGGCCGCATTGCCATCAATTTCGATCGTTACCGGTTTACCTTTGATGATCATCTCGACGACGGCAGTTCCATCTAAGCGGGGTTTGTGATTATCCATGTTGACACTGCCCGAACTGGCAGGTTGAGAAGTTTGGGTGATACTAGAATTATCGGGGGTGGAGTTAGCTTCTGGGGAAGAACAGCCGAAAAGTGTCGTCGTTGTGATCAAAAAAACACAAACCACAGACAGCCAGCAAGATTTTCTTATCTTCATCATTATTTTATAGCCAAAAAGAGCGAAAAAAGGACTACAATCCCTCTAGAGGAATTTCCAGAAAACGAGCGAGTTCCGCTCCTTGATTTTCCAATTCCGAGAGGGACATGGGATCACCGACGCGAGTTAAAGGGATATCACGACGCTGTTTAATCCGCAGGAATAGTTCCCGTTTTGGGTTGAGTCCTTCTCGCACTTCGGCCCGCACAGCTTGCACATCTTCGAGAGGCCAATCGAGATCAATGCGACGATTTTTGCCGGGGTAGCCCCAACGAAAGATTTTAACTTTGCCGGTTTCCTTGTTAAACTCGTTATAACCACCTCCGACATTCCAGAGGAGAGATAACCAGAGATAGATGGCTAAAAGCGTCCCCGCAGTGCCATAAAAGAGGAGAGCGACTCCTTGGGGAATAAATTGTAAGGAACTGGTATCGCTAACGAGAAGTAGATTGACCTTCAAATAACTGGAAAGACCAGCGAGGAGAAACCCTAGACCGCCAATAGAGACGATTACAGCCCAAAAATAGTTACTAGGGCGACGGGAACCCACTACTTCTCGCCGTAGGATCAGGCTATCTTTACTTGTTGTTTGCGCTTTCATGAATTCTTTTTAAGGTTGCCTAGAGTTATTTTACCAGCTTTTTTCTCCCCACTTCCCCAACCCCGACCTAGGGTGTTGATTGGGAGCGGAATGCCGCCAAAATCACTCATACACTTTTTCTCTGATTAAGATCAAGGGTACTCTGTACCGGCGATTGCCTTCCAGAAAAGGTGATAACCTTCCAGAAAAGTTATCGAAAATTTAGTTGGTTAATGCTTCGATTTCTTTGATTGCTTCGTCAATTCCTTCTTTAACTTTGCTCAATCCAGTTAAAAAGTATTGCCAATGACCGTGTTTGCCGTCGGCATTAATGGCATTACACCAGCGTTTAGCGGCTGCTTGCTTGACTTCCCTCAGTTCGTCCCATCCTTTAGTTTCTAGGATTAAATAGTTAGATTTAGCGGTCTTCAGACGGATAATAAAGTCTGGGATATAATCGTGGTCTTCCCCATTATGAAAATAGGGAATAGTAAACCCTAAGCGTTCATTTTTAACAAAGGCTGCAGTGGCGGGATGATTGTCAATAATATAGGCGGCTGCCTGTTCCCATTGATCGGTATCAGCCACCACACAGTTAAGGTGAGACTTGACTACCTCTCTCACAGGTTTGCCGGTGAAGAAGTTAATATCATCGGTTGAACCGTTGCCTAGATGTGCCTCAAATTTGGGGATTTCTGGGGCTTCTCCGGCGCCGGTATCGGGATAAATGGACTCCGAGAGTTTTTCAATTACCCAACCGTAATAGGGGGAAAGAAACAGATCGAGAATGTGAGCGGGTTCTACTACTTTAACCTTTTCAGTTAGGTAGCGATCGCAGATTTTTCTTAATTGGGGAAACAAGACATGAGGGGGTGCTTGACATTGCTCGGTTTGGCAGTAAGTTTGGGTTAAATCAGCAGCTAATTCAAAGACTAATTCCTGTAATCTTTTTCCCTGACGGTAAGGGTTGAGATCAAGGCTTTCCAGTTTGCCTGGACCAGATAGGCTATGACGACCTTGGTTATTAGCTAGAGTCGCTTTAACTTGGACTTCGGGGGCAATTTTGAAGGGGTTAATTTCTAAAGCGGCGATGGTTGTCCAATCAACGGTGACTCGGTTTTGTACGGCTTGGGTATAGCCTTTAACTCTGGGAAATTCTAGGCGATATTGGGATTTTTGCGGCACTGAGTAAACATGATAGCGTTTTTCTGGCTGAGGTTTTGCCCCTTGGGGATTAGCTTTAAAGGGAACAACTTCAAAGGGAACTCCGAAAATTGTTGAAGTTTCTTCGGCAAATTTGTTATCCTCGGTGAGGTCATAACTGCGCCTTCTTAACCCCCTACCTACCACCTGCTCACAGAGTAATTGGGATTGAAAGGGACGAATCCCAATAATATGTTTTACGGTGGAACAATCCCAACCCTCCGTAAGCATTCCTACAGAAATTACACATTTTATATCGCGACCGGGGGGGTGAAACGGTCTAGCTAATTTCTCAGCTAGTTGGGCAAATCCTTCGGGATAAATATCGCGTCCTTGATCATCTTTTGTCCATTGAGTCTTACCAATGGTGTCTAAAGTAAAGCGCATCCATTTACTTTCATCGGATTTACTTTCACCCGATTCTAATTCTTCAACTACCTTAGAATCGACTCTAATCGTGTTAGTTTCTCCCTCGGTATTACGGAGCGATCGCAGGTTAGAGGAGGGTAAATCATTCGGTTTGATATCTTCTGCTATCCATTCATAGAGACATTTAGCAATCTTGGTATTCTTACAGACAATAATAAATACAGGCGGTCTGGGATCATCGGAGGCTGCCCATTCTTGTTTAATTTGTTCCCACTGTCCCCCTAATAAGGTGATGGGATGTTGCACATATTTGAGGATAGCTTCCGGTGTAGGATTTATTCCTTTACCCCGTTCAGATCGGGTCATTTTCTTCATTAACCATTCCCAGATATTAAAGTAAGCTAAATCTGAAACGGCTGCGCCGGTGGTATCTCTAACGGGTAATTGAGGAATTTTCACTAAACCTGCTTCAATGGCATCCATTAAACTAAAATCACTGACGACCCACTCAAAGGGTTTATTAGTATTTTGTTTGGAAGATTTTAAGTAATAGGGAGTAGCGGATAGATCTACACAGAAATTAATGCCTCGATATTTGTTAATTCTATCTAAACCCTCAAGCCAAATCGTGGCTTCTTTTTCTTGATATTTTTCCGATTCTTGCTCATCGCCAGCATCATTATTATCCGAAGATAACCGAGATATCCGATAAGCATGATGCGCCTCATCATTAAAGACTAAAATGTTACCTTTATTCCCCACTTCTTGGGTTAAGATTCGTTTAATCCAAGCGGCATCACTTTCTAAATAGCGGGTAATTTCTACCTTGACTTCTTTAAGATTTCCCTGTGTATCATATTTCTCCCCTCCTTCAGCGACTTTTAACCGACCTAATGCGATTTGCTGTCCTAAAGTTTCTTGGGTTAGATATCTTGTTCCCCTAGCAGTTTCGTTTTTAGCGGCAATCTTAATCACTTCGGCGGCGGTGGTTTTGACTCCCACTTTCACCACTTTGGCAGTGTCATTACCGGCAGTGGCAGGCGCTCGCTTTTCAAAAATATGCCAATTTGTCACCAAGACTTTACCCTGTCTCAGTTTATCCATCAGGTGAGAGGGTACGAGGTCACGGGTGCGATATAAAGAAGCTTCGCCGTTGTCGGGGTTGAGTTCCTGCAATCTGCTTTTAATGGTGATATTGGGACAGATAATCAGGACAACATCGGAGAATTTAGCGTTACTGCGATCTGCTACTTTATTGAGGATGGACCATGCTGCTAACATCCCCATCACTGTTGTTTTGCCGCTTCCAGTTGCCATCTTACAGGCGTAGCGGATGAAAGCTTTTAGGGTGGTGTCAATGGGGGTGTCTTGGGGGATATGAATCCCTTGGCGAAAGTCGGCCCGTGATTCAATCAGGAAAATGATGGTTTCTACTGCTTCTTTTTGAGCAAAAAATAGGCGATGTTCTCTTCCTTCTCGGTTCCAATAGTCCAATAGTTCTAAGGTAGTACGACTGACACCGGGATAGTTTTCGTTTCTCCATTCTTTGACTTTGTTCCTGATGTGGTTAACCAAGGTCATTTCATAACCAGGGAAAAATTGATCGGGGGGTGAAAGTTTGAGAACTTTTCCTAATTCCCATTCGCTGTCACCTTCCCGGGGGGGATAGACAATAGCCGGTCTTCTCCCTTCTTTTAATTCTGGTTCATAACCTTCTCGGATGAACCAATAACGGGAGGGTTCATCAAAGGGTGAGTTGAGAATCGGTTCGTTGACTTCGTAGGACATAGGGTTATTTAGGATTTTTTTCTTATGTATTAACTCAAGGCAAACTCGGTTAAACTACGTTTATAGGGAGCCTGAAAACCTAAGACTATATCTTGTTTAGGAACACCAGCAGCGATTAATTGATTGGCAATGCCGATTTCTGTTCCATCTCTTTGAATCCAGATTTTGTCATCTTTTATGTCAAGATGAATAATCACACCATAGATTCGCTTTTGCTCTTTCCACCCAATATTTAAGACTTGGTAATGATGGCGTTTTGTGTCAAAAATAAGTTGAGTTTCTGTGTCATTTTTGCTGTCATTAACTGAATGTTGGGTGAGAATGTCTTGAATCAGTTGAGAGTAGTTTATTCTTTCCATAATACCGCCTCTTGTTTGAGAGAATTAAAGATTAAGAGTTTAATTTTATATTCGGCTACAGCGTCTTGAATAAATTGACGAGAGAAAAAGTCCTCATAGGTATCTTGAGGAATGGCTAGATAAAGAATCCTTTCGGGTTGTTCCTGTTTTAATGCTAACCGATAATTGAGGATTTGTCCTAATGCGAGATGAAATTCGGTGACTTCTGATGCGCCTAAAAAAGATTTAATCTCTAGGGCAATTTTTTGACCTGCCTTTTCGGCGGCAATTAATCTTTCCGCGCCTAAGTCGATGTAAAATTCTACGTCATTGACTTTAAGATAAAGGGGATCATGGGTGATATTCCAGCCATCTTTTTCGAGGGCAATACACACGGATTGATTAAAAATATCTTTGGCTGACATAGAATTTTCTAAGTATAAGCAAGCTCGATAAACGGCTGATTTAACTTCATCAAGGGTTCATCAAAAGGTGAGTTGAGAATCGGTTCGTTGACTTCGTAGGACATTTCGATTTTTGATTTTGGATTGATTAATTTTCTAATAAATCTTGAGGTTGAATGATGGTGATGTGAGGAACAAGGATGAAATCATCAGGATTAAAGGTTAGTAAATGAGTAATATTATGGGATTGCATTACGGCTAACAGCCTGATGTCATGGGTTCGTTTTCCTTTAATGTTATGATTAACGACCAGTTGAAACCAGTGGAGAAAAATCTCTGGGGTTTCTTCTAATAAAGAGAATTGAGAAAGAAGATTGTTAATTTCTTGTTGCGTTTGTTGTGGATTCCAACCTAGACCATTAACATCAAGTGGACGAGTAGCAACTACCCAAAATTCAATTAATACTTGAGAGGTAATCAAACAAGTGTCACCGTGTTGAAGGATATAGTTAATAGCATCTCTAACCAGAGAATACTGAGAGGAATTCCGGTCACTGCCTCGTAAAAGAATGTTGGTATCCAGTAAATATTGAGTCATTCGTCTTCGTACATACTGTCTCGGTGTAAGGCTTCATCGGGTAAGGGAGGATTAGAGGATTTATGACTATCAACCCATGCTAACCAATTAGCAGATCGTTGTTCTGGGGTTAAATTAGGATTGGGTTTAGGCAGGGTTGACTTTTGGCTCAGGAATTGGGTAAAGTCTAAGACTTCCTGTTGTTTGTCTGGGGGTAATTTTCGGAGATATTCTATAACATTTTTTTCGATATTCATAGAGTTATTTTATTGAACATTAAGTGTAACTTCTCACTCTTTAATATTAAATCCTATATTTCGATTGGGTTATTTTCTGAATGGCTCTCCCAGGTTTGGTGGGTAAAATGTATTCTAAGATACATTCCTCCTAGCGAGGGGGTGGAACGAACCACAAAGACACAAAGGACACAAAGATCGATCCTATGTAAGTTAAACTCATCACACAGAACCTAGAAGAGCCTCTGAATTAGTCATAACTCTACCTCTTACAAACTTTTAACCACTAACAACTCATTCCCCCGGTCATCAATCACCTTAACGGCAATTTGCCGATGTTCTCCCACGGCAAAAGGTGCGCTGGTTGTCCCTGCTAGATGTTCCCAGACTGATTCCTCATAGGTTCCCTTTAAAGCTTTCTTAATCGAATCCCAAGCGCCGGTACGGGGAAAAAATGCCTGATTGACGTGGAAACATAGGCCGTTGTAGTCAGTATCGAGAAACCAAGCGGGGACATTCTTACCCGGTTCTGAGTCCACTTTCATTGTAACCGGGTCAAACACATCCAAACCCAATAACTCCACTTGATATTTACCCTCAGGGATGGGATTAATCCTAATCTCTGGCAGTCCACAGACGCTGAATATCTGGGAACTCCTCATGTTTTTGAGTAAATCCCCCATCAGCAGGTCTGGAGTTGCTTGGATGTAAGTCGCGGGAATCCCCACCGTATCCTGACAGTGTTCTACAAACTGACGAGCGCTAGGAGCGATCGCAAAGCCAAGGACGAACAGATGAGCGTATTGTTTATGATAGGCTTCCCCAGCCGCTCTGTAAATCGGCTGTTCTGCGATCGCTCCGTTCTCTGGTCCGAATAGAAACGCCACCGGTTTCTGGGAGAGGGGAAGCTGATTCAGGTTTGCTTCTAGGGCCTCATCTACCACCTCCCCCAAGGTAGCACCTTCTAAATCACTAGCTTTGACCATTGCTTCGGCCGATAGATTCTGGGTTCGCGTCGGCTGTCGCACGTTGTTTAGGGTGATGGTGCGGTTCCCAGACAGACGCAACACGGGAGATTTCCGCAGAATTTCCAACATCCGTTCTTCATAGGGACCGCTATTGTCGATTACCACCGCTGCGCTTTCCGGTTCGTCTTCCATCTCCACCGGAGGCGGTATGGTTCCCTCGATGGTGAAGGGACTACACACCCGCACAATACTGTTATCTACTTCGGGACGGTCAACTAAGATTTCCGATTCGGGGGGTTCATTGTTAGCGATACTTTTCAGGGTGATGTGTGGGACTATTCCCCCAATTTCTTCCCCTTTACTGTTCTGTTTTCTCTTGTAGATAAAACCCCCCGTCGGTGAGTTATTATCTTTCAGTTGATACCAAGGAAAGGTGGCGGTTAATAGTCTCTGTCTGGCTAAGGCTAAGGGTACTCTACTGACATCACAGGTTATCCATCTTCTCCCCCATTGTTCGGCAACGTAAGCGGTTGTCCCACTTCCACAATTATGCACAGTACAAACTTCAGTAATAAAAGAGTGGACAGTTTCAATCTCTAAATCATAGACTGTTTCCGTCGTTATTTCCGATTCTAAATCTTTAATTTCACAGGGTATTTGTTCCCTGCCAAAATAAACAATATCACCGATTTTTAAAGTATCAGCCCGTCGCCATTCTTTGTAATGATCTTCTGAAGGTTCAACCGCAGCCAATGTGGCTTTAATTGTCTCTAATACTCCCGTCAAATTATGATAAATTTCTTGATTATTGAATCGCAAAATATTTAATCCCAAAGAGTTTAAATAAGTATCTCTTTCTTGGTCATAAACTGTCGCATCTGGCCTATAATGGCTATCTCCATCTACTTCAACAATACAACCCTTTTCTCTTGCATAAAAGTCGGTAATATAACGTCCAATAGGATGTTGACGGCGGAATTTAACTCCTAATTGATTTCCTTTGATTTCTTGCCATAATTTAGCTTCGGCTGGAGTCGCTTCTTTTCTCATTTCTCTAGCTAAACCAAAATTATTTTTAGGAATATGTTCCCAATTGCGATCGCCTCCATAACTGGTTGTCCGTTTTTGACATAAGACTCGATGATCTCCCGTTACCCAGAGGATTTGCTGACAAAGGTGGTGACGAATCCCGATCATTTTCCCTTGATGGGTTTTGCTGATAGTACGAAGAATCCGATGAGGTTGCAGATCATGTCCGATGACATAATCTCCCGGTTGTAATTTTTCTATTTCTAAAGCCCCTCNCCTCCTAACG
>NZ_CAIP01000101.1 GCF_000297435.1 Microcystis sp. T1-4
CCCTATCCCGAGGGGCAATTTTCATCTTGGCCATCAAAGCGGTGGCGACGGGATTAGCTTGATTGAGAAAATCCCGCCAATTCAAGCGATTTAACTGGACAACTTGATAGTTAAATTCTAACACTTTTAAGTCGGGAAACTGGATTTTATATTGACGAATTGCTTCTTTTTGCGGACGCTCATAGGAAAATATGACAATCGGATAAACTGGCAAGGCAAATTTTTGATGCAGACGAGCAAAATAAGTAAACATTCGCCGATTAAATTCTGGTTGAGAGCTAGACTGTGCTTCTAGATGAATTAAGAAAAATGATGATTGTCCTCGAAATTGAACTTGGGCGACTAAATCACTTTCATACTTTTCTCCTTCCGTGACATCGGTAAAGACTTCTTTATCTAAAAATGTGATCTGATTAGGCTCTAAATAATTAATAATCTCAGGAAAAAACAACTGAATAAATTCAACAAAAAAAGTCGCAATTAATTCCTTAAATAAACGATCATGGTCAATAATATTATTCATACATAAGTAGTCGTGCAAAATTAATTTCCTAGTGAAGATAGGCAAGAGGCAAGAGGCAAGAGGCAAGAGGTGGTTAGATATGTGTAATTAATTTTGCTTAGGTACTTAGCAGTTAACCTAATGGTGAGATAGGAAGTTGTCCTTTGGGGGAGTCGGTCGCCGGTCGTCGATAGCAAAATGAGGCTACACTTCATCTTGAGGATAAATGCGCTAAATTACTGGTTAAGAGGGGGGCGAGGCAGTTCGAGCATTTGTACTAAAATATCCAAGGGACGGCTAACTGCTATATTTTCTGATGACGATATAAATAGCAAAAACTATAGACGAATAGCTATGAGCTTTGGTGAAGAATTTGAATTACTGCTGCGGGCCCGTTATCCTCTCATCTATGTTAGCACCCTAGAAGAAGAACGTCTCGAAAAAGCGATCGCCGATATTGCCAAACAGAGCCATAACCGTGCTGTCTATGTCTGGGATTTCGTGGATGGTTATCAAGATAATCCCAATAATGAGAACTTTGCTCGGCGTAATCCCCTGCAAGCTCTTGAATTCGTCGAAAAGCTGCCGACTAACATCGCCGCCATCATAATCTTACGGGATTTCCAGCGCTTTTTAGAAGATATTGCCATCGCCAGAAAATTGCGAAATCTGGCCCGTTCCCTGAAATCTCAGCCCAAAAACCTAATTATCGTCGCTCCCGAACTGTCTATCCCCTCGGATCTAACCGAAGTAATCACCGTCGTCGATTTTCCCCTTCCCAGTGGCGAAGAAATCAAACAGGAAATCCAGCGATTAATCGCCGCCACCGGACAACCCGTCAAAGAACCACTCCTGGATGAATTAGTGCTTTCTGCTCAAGGATTATCCCTAGAGAGAATTCGTCGGGTTTTAGCCAAATGTTTAGCCAGTCACGGCAAAATTGAGCCAGAGGACGTGGAATTAATTTTGGCAGAAAAACGCCAATCGATTCGTCAAACCCAGATATTAGACTTTTATCCCGCCACAGAGCAGATTTCTGACATCGGGGGCCTAGATAACCTCAAAGATTGGCTGATTCGTCGCGGTGGTGCCTTTAGTGAACGCGCCCGCGCCTACGGTTTACCCAATCCCCGGGGTTTACTATTGGTGGGAATTCAAGGGACGGGTAAATCCCTGACAGCGAAAGCTATTTCCCATCATTGGCACTTACCCCTACTGCGTCTAGACGTGGGGCGTTTATTTGGCGGATTGGTGGGGGAATCGGAATCGCGTACCCGTCAGATGATTAATCTCGCCGAAGCTTTAGCTCCCTGTGTGCTGTGGATAGACGAAATTGATAAAGCTTTCGCCGGAGTGGATGGGAAAGGCGACGGAGGAACCACCGGGCGGGTTTTCGGGACTTTTATCACTTGGTTAGCGGAGAAACAATCGCCCGTTTTTGTCGTCGCTACAGCTAATAACATCCAATCTTTGCCCCCGGAAATGTTGCGAAAAGGACGCTTCGATGAGATATTTTTTGTCGGACTACCTAGCCAAAAGTCCCGCGAGGAGATTTTTAGCGTTCATTTAGGGAAAGTCCGGCCCCATAATCTAAAAAGTTATGATATAAAGCGACTAGCCTACGAAACTCCCGATTTTTCGGGGGCAGAAATCGAACAAACCATCGTGGAAGCGATGCACATCGGTTTTAGTCAAAATCGCGACTTTAGCACCGATGATGTGCTTGAGGCCGCTAGTCAGATTATACCCCTGGCCCGCACTGCCCAAGAACAGATTCAATTTCTACAGGATTGGGCTAAGTCCGGTAAAGCTCGTTTAGCCTCTCGCGATGATCGTTTTAATGTCAATCCTAACAGTTAATTTAGCACCAATATGAAGCGTTTATCTGGTTTATTGCAATTTATGGTCGGTTTTGTCATGGGAGTGGCGATTCTGGTCGGTGGGGCTACTGCTGTCGCCTATATGCTTCTCTCTGGCATGAATTCTAATCCTCCTAAACCTGTCTTTACCGAGGAGAAAAAAGAGGAAACTAAGGAGGAAAAAGCTGCTAAATCCATCCCTACTACTCCCGTCCAAGAACAACCCCAAGCTGAGGTGAAAGAGTCTCCTAATACCCCAACACCAAAAGCTTCCCCGAAACCCAGTCCCGAAGAAACAAAAAGAGAAACCAAATCCGAGGGTTATCAAGCGCGGGTGACATGGCAAAGCGGTTTAAGTTTGCGCTCTGAACCTACCAGTGAATCGACTCGTCTCGGCGGTCTGGATTATAATACTAAAGTCAGTGTGGTGGGAACCAGCAGCGATGGCCAATGGCATCGCGTGCGTCTGTCCGATGGTCGCGAAGGTTGGATTAAAGCGGGTAATATTTCCAGAGTCGAGTAAATATTTATAAGGGTTAGGTTTTCTAAATCTACCCCTTTCCTTAATCAGTAATTGGACAAAGTTAAATTGACACTCTGGCAGGAGAGAACCCCAGAACTGCTCAACTCCAGAAGTAAAAAATATCTGTGATTAATTCTGTCTGGGGACTTAATCACTACTTCAAGAACGATTATCGCGATTAACTTTTCTGATTAACCAATAACTTGCCGCTAAAGCTAAGGTTCCCACGGTGAGGGCAATTAAATCATCTTTACTGTATTTATTGGGGTCGAAAATAATAATTTTTCGAGAGATGGCAATTAAAGCCGTAACTACTACTAATTCAACCTGTACGATGTGTTTTCTTAAGTAAGCAGTGACGTTTTCTAATAACTCTAAGGCAATCAAAATATTGAGAAATAATCCGAATATTTCAATTAAAGTTTTACTAAAAAAACCGACGGGTTCCGTAGTAAATAGGTCTTTGATTAGGATAACTACTAGATCATAAAGAGAAACAATAATAACAACAATTAAGGCTACGGATAAAACCTTAGAAACTATGTTTTCAATGAGATGAATCGACCTCATGAAATCTTCATCGCGCCATTGTTGACCGAAATTGATAAGTAGTTTCCGTATCTGTTTGAGCATGATCGATTAAGTAAAAAGTAAAAATTGTTATTGTATTTGATTGCTAATTGTTCTATTTAGTCAATAAGTAAGTCGATCCCCCCTTGATCCCCCCTTAATCCCCCCTTGATAAGGGGGGTGCTGATCCCCCCTTAATAAGGGGGGTATCTGACAATTTTTAACATCTACCTACTTAGAAATAATCTTACTTGAAGAAGGCTTCCCTAGAAAAAAAATCTAGGTGCGATCGCTTTTTAACATCTACCTACTTAGAAATAATCTTACTTGAAGAAGGCTTCCCTAAAAAAAAAATCTAGGTGCGATCGCTATTAAGTCAACCGCACCCCAAACTAATACAAATGCTCACATCTAGCTAACATCATCGTGAGCGAAACGATTATAGAGGAAGTCGAGGGCATAGTTACGCAGACGATAATATTCCGGATCCTCCATAATTCTCTCTCGATCGCGGGGACGGGAGAAATGAATATTCATCACTTCGCCGATTTTCGCTTCCGGTCCATTGGTCATCATTACCAGCTTATCAGCGAGGAAAAGGGCCTCATCGATATCGTGGGTAATCATCAACACCGTACAGCGTTTATCTTGCCAGATTTTCAGCAATTCTTCCTGTAATTCCTCTTTGGTAATCGCATCCAACGCACCGAAAGGTTCATCAAGAATCAACACTTCCGGACGGATAGAAAGAGCGCGAGCGATCGAAACCCGTTGTTTCATCCCCCCGGAGATTTGGGGAGGGGTTTTATCCATAGCTTCGGTTAAACCCACCATAGCTAAATGATCGCGCACGATCGAGCGTTTTTGTGCTTCCGGAGCATTGGGAGACACCGCATCTACCGCGAGATAGACATTTTCAAAAACGCTTAACCAAGGCAATAAAGCATAGTTTTGAAACACTACCATGCGATCGGGCCCGGGTTTAGTAATTTTCTTGCCGTTAACTTTAACAATGCCATCGGTGGGAGAAGAAAAACCCGACACCATATTTAATAGGGTCGATTTACCGCAACCGGAGTGACCGATCACACAGATAAATTCACCTTCATCGATGTTGAGATTAACGTCCTTGAGGACGGTGTAGGGGCCTCTAGGAGTGGGATAAACCTTAGAAACTCCTTCAATGGTAACAAAAGCTTCTTTAGTGGGGGCCTGGGTTGCTCGGTTAACTGTGTCGGTGGTGGTGTACATGATTAGTCTTTGGGGGAAATTAGTTAATAGGGGCAATGGCCGGGGATAATTGGCTAGGAATTATCCCCTTAGTCGATTTTTAGGCAATTTTGCGAGATTCACTGGCACTAGGACGAGCATCAATAGCCACTTCGGCCATGGTGACGTTTTGTTTGATCTCTAAACTATTGAGATAACCGATCGGATCCTCGGCATCAAACTCGATACCATCGAATAAAAGGATCGGTGTGCGACGATATTTAATATCCCCTAGACCCAATTCCCGGGCCGCGGTACTGAAGACACCCACCCGACAGACGCGTTCGAGAATTTCTACCCAGTTACGCGGGAAAGGAATGTGGCCCCAGCGCGCCATTTGGGTCATCATCCAGAGGTGTTCGGTACGACTGGGACGATTTACCCCATCCCCAAAGAACAGATGGTGTGCATATTCTTTCATCGGTCGATCGAGACTGCACGCGTAGGAGTTGGGATCACCCAGTTGGATATAATCTATATTGGTACTAAGGTACTGACGACTAGCGAGGATTTGACGAATTTCTTCCTGATTCCCTTCCTCGGCACAGTAGCGACAACCTTCCAGCAGTGCTTTGACTAAAGCGACATGGGTATTAGGGTATTTATTGGCCCAATCTTCCCGAACTCCCAGGGCCTTACCTGGGTGGCCCTGCCAGATTTCTAAGTCGGTAGCGACGGTATAACCGATACCTTCCATGGCGGCCCGTAGGTTCCAGGGTTCACCGACACAGTAACCGTCAATACTACCGGTTTTCAGGTCGGCCACCATTTGGGCCGGGGGAATAGTTTCGAGGTGAACGTCTTTATCGGGGTCAATTCCCGCTGCCGCTAACCAGTAACGTAGGAGCAAATTGTGCATGGAGGAGGGGTGAACAATGCCAAAAATATGGCGCTGCTCCTTCGATTCCAATAGCATCTGTCTTAAAACGTTACCGTCAATCACTCCCTCGTCATAGAAGCGTTTAGCGAGGGTGACACCGTTACCGTTACGCGTCATAGTCAGGGCGCTGACAATCGGCAAAGGTTGCTCCTGATAACCACCGACGGTTAACCAGGTGGGCATTCCCGAAGGCATTTGCGCCCCGTCGAGGAATCCCCCTGCGATCCCGTCCACAATGCCTCGCCAACTGGTTTCCCGGACTAAATTCACCTCATCTAGACCATGTTTAGTAAAGAATCCCTTTTCTTTGGCCACTGCTAGGGGCGCGCAAGCGGTGAGGGGAACAAAACCGATTTCTAGATTGACTTTTTCTAAACCGTGACGGGCAATCACTTCGACTTTGCGAGCGCGCAGTTTTTTGATCCGTTTTTGTTGGTTGAGGAAATAGATAATTTCACTCCGGAGACTGTAGTAACTGGGGTGTTCCACCACTTCCATGCGTTTGCGGGGACGGGGGATATCTACTTCCAAAATACCGCCAATTTTTGAGCCGGGGCCGTTGGTAAGCATGACGATGCGATCGGATAATAGCACCGCTTCATCCACATCGTGCGTCACCATTACCGAGGTCATTTGGTATTCTTCGCACAGCTGCATTAACTGTTCCTGTAGATTACCTCTAGTCAGGGCATCTAACGCGCCAAAGGGTTCATCTAAAAGTAGGACTTTCGGACGGATGGCTAGGGCGCGAGCGATCGCTACCCGTTGTTTCATCCCCCCCGATAATTCGTTGGGACGTTTATCCACTGCATGACGAAGATTGACCAGATCGATATATTTTTCGACTTCGGCTTTTCTTTCTTCTTCTGACAGTTGGGTGAGAACTTGATCGACGGCCAGAGTGATATTTTCTTTGACGGTTAACCAGGGTAAAAGGGAATAGTTTTGGAAGACTACCATGCGATCTGGTCCCGGTTTTTTAATGCTTTGACCTTGCAAAGTCACCACCCCTTCCGTGGGCAAATCTAAACCAGCAATCATGTTTAAGAGGGTGGATTTTCCGCAACCAGAGTGACCGATAAGGGAGATAAATTCCCCTTTTTTTATCTGTAAATCAATCCCTTTCAAGGCCACATATTCACCGCCACCACTGAGGGGGAAGACTTTATCGATGTTATCGACAGCGACAAACAAACTCATAGTTTTTTTCTCCTTAAATTGGCTCAAGTTTCAGTTATTTGAAAATGGGGAAAATTTCCCCATTGATTCCCTATTGACGAACGATTCGATTTTGCAACCAAGCCATAAAGCGATCGAGTAATAAACCCACACCACCGATATAAAACAGCGCAAGAATAATATCGCTGATGTAGTTATTTTGGTAGGCATCCCAGATAAAGAAACCGATACCGACGATACCCGACATAACGATTTCCGCCGCAATAATCGCTAACCAAGCTAAACCGATCGCAATTCTCAAACCAGTGAAGATGTAGGGAAGAGCCGAGGGAATTAATATCTTGAAAAAGAATTTTTTGCTGGACAATTGCAAGACTTGTTTAACGTTGATATAGTCTTGGGGAATTTGTTGGACACCGACGGTGGTATTAATCAAAATCGGCCAAACTGCGGTAATAAAGATAACGAATAAAGCGGCTGGTTGGTTTTGTTGTAAAGCGGCCAAAGATAGGGGAACCCAAGCAAGAGGAGGAACTGTTCTCAGGAATTGGAAAAGGGGATCGAGGGCCTTATTTAAGAAGGAATTTAAACCGACCATAATCCCAACACCAATACCAACCACTGCGGCAAAAGAATAACCGATTAATACCCGTTGCAGACTGGCTAAAGTTTGCCAGAATAGTCCTTTATCAATGCCTCCACGATCAAAGAAAGGATACATTAAATAAGTACGGGTACGCTCATTGGTGATTAGGTCGGATGGGGGGGGTAATTTGATTAATCCCACCATCGAGACTAATTGCCAAACAATCAGAAAACCTAAGATACCGATAATGGGGGGAAGAATGTCATGGGAATGCTTTTTCCAGAATTTACCGAAGTTGAAACCACCTTTACCTGTTCTGCTGACGCTACTTGCCATTTTGCCGTTTTCCTTTGTTGAAGATAAAGTTACTTGATTGGGAAGAGAAGAAAACATTTTTGGGATTGATAGACTAGATATTTTATCCACCTAGCCTATCGTTAAAAGCTCGCTATTTTTTGATCGCCAAACTATCGAGATAAGCTTGGGGATTGGCAGGATCAAAAGTCTTGCCATCAAAGAATTTTTCGACACCCCGGGAGGTACTGGTGGGAATATCGGCCGCGGGAACTCCTAATTCTGTAGCTGCCGCTTTCCAAAGATCCTCGCGGTTAACTTTGTCGATTAATGTTGAGGCAGTGGTTAAAGTTTCTTTCGGCAAGAAACCCCAACGAACACTTTCGGTTAAAAACCAGAGATCATGACTCTTGTAGGGATAGGAAACGCTACCGGCGGGATCTTTCCAGTAGAAAACCCCTTTATTTTTGTCGGTGATTTCCGGTTTACCGTCACCCATTTTCTGCATTCCTTTGAGGGGACCGGCGATAATTTCTTCTTTGAGGTTGAAATAAGCCGGTTTAGCGAGAATTGCTGCCGCTTCTGCCCGATTTGCCTCTTGATCGAGCCATTGCTGCGCTTCCATAATTCCTTTTAATAGGGCCTTGGTGGCTTTTGGGTTTTTATCCACCCAATCGGCACGGATAGCGAGGTATTCTTCCGGGTGATAGGGCCAGATTTCTGCGGTTAAAGCTGACATAAAACCGATCTGATCAGCCACAATTCGCGCCGGCCAAGGATCGCCGGTACTAAACGCATCCATGGTTCCCGTTTTCATGTTGGCCACGGTTTGGGCGGCAGGAACCGCAATTAGGTTAATATCCGTATCGGGGTTAATACCACCGGCGGCTAACCAGTAACGAATCCAGAAGTCTTGATTAGCTTTCGGGAAAGTATAGGCGGCTTTGAAGGGAGTTCCCGTCGTTTTCATGCCGAGGATGTAATCTTTGGCGGGTTTCAGGTCTAAACCGATATTTTTGCCCTCGTGTTTACCTGCGATCGCAATTCCGTTACCCTGGGTGTTTAACTGCGCTAACACATACATGGGGACTTTAACGTTATTTTTGGTGATTAGTCCCTCGGAAATTAGGTAAGGCATGGGCATTTGCCACTGTCCTCCGTCAATTCCGCCCGCATCTGCCCCAATTTCGACGTTATCTCTAGCAGATCCCCAGTTTGCTTGTTTGGAGACTTCCACATCGGCCATCCCGTATTTAGCGAAAAAGCCTTTTTCCTTGGCAATAATTAAGGGTGCGGCCTCAACGATAGGAATATAACCTAATTTAATTTTGGTGGTTTCAGGAGCTTGTTCCGGGGCGATGGCGACGGGAGAGGCTGCCGGGGAAGCGGGCGCGGTGGTGGTGGTTCCACCCGTACTGTCGGGGGGATTACCCACACAACCTTTGAGGACAACAGCCCCTGCCGCTGAAACCGCCGCCGTGGTTAAAAATTTCCGTCTCGAAAAATTTGACATAGAATCTCCTACCTGCTTGCTAAAGCAAATATGTGTGCTGAATTATGGGTAAAGGAATCCCTCGCTAAACTTCCCTTCTAGCCCGTGCTATAGAAATTTAGCTATGGAATATTGAATCTCGATTGAACTTACTAAATAAGTCTAGCGGAATTTGGAAAAAATAATTAATCCGATCGAGAATTTTATTTACAAAAATTTAATTCGATTGATAAGAATTAATTAAGACCATTGATATATCTAGCTTCTAGCCACTTAAAAAGGTTTCCGTAGGAGCGCCGGCGCAGGGGAGTGGGGAATTATGAATTATGAATTATGAATTATGAAGTGGGGAAGTGGGGAAGTGGGGAGGTGGGGAAGTGGGGAGGTGGGGAAGTGGGGAAGTGGGGAAGTGGGGAAGTGGGGAATTGGGGAATTGGGGAAGTGGGGAATTGGGGAATTGGGGAATTGGGGAATTGGGGAAGTGGGGAATTGGGGAATTGGGGAGCAGGGAGGTGGGGAGAAACAACAAAACGAGCCAAGCGTGAGTTTTAGGAATGCGGTTCCTTGCGGCTTGGTAGAATGGACAATATGCTTTCACCCCAAAGTAATGACCAGATCTAAAAAGCCGAAATCACCGAACTCCTCTGATTCGCCCACCTCTCCTGCCTTGGCGCTGTCTTCCCTACATTTTCGTCTCCAAGCTTTAGAGGAGGAGCATCAGTGGCTCCTCAAGCAGATTGGCAGAAAACGCAACGAACTGAAGAAATTCCTCGACCAGATGCGTTCCTTAGCGACGGAGATTTTCCAGAGAGGGCAACCCCTCTATCAAAAACTTACCGACCTCGACCGCGAAATACACGCCCTTTTTGACGAAATCCTCACTGCTAGAAAAATGGGGCAGCAGACAAAAAAAAGGATTCTCGGAATTTACGAGACACTTCAGTTAACGGGGGTGATTAGCCCAAAATTTGAGGATGGAGATGAAGAACTAGACGAACTTTTCGGAGACGAAGAGTCGGAAGGATCATCGGAGCAATCCGCGCAGGATTTCTTCTCTGGGGGAGACTCCTATAACCGTCACGATGATGGAACAGAGATATCACCTGAAAGCTCGCCTAAATCTCCTGAATCTAGACAAATACGCCGCACTTTCCTGAGAATGGCCGAGATTTTTCACCCCGACAAGGTTACGGATCCCGAAACTCGGATGCGTCACAATGAGATCATGAAGGAGGTCAACCGTGCCTATAAAGAGGGAGATATTGCCAGACTGCTGGAAATCGAACGACAGCATCAAATGGGGGACTCTTTCGCGGTTGAAGGCTCATCGGAAAGCGACCTTAAACGACAGTGCGAGAGGGTTGAAACCAATAACGAACTACTTAAAAAGCAATACGAGAACCTGAAAAGAGAACTGCGCTCGGTGCGAAATACCCCGGAAGGCGAGATGGTGAGGGCCAGCCGCGCTTGTGAGAAGGATGGCATCGACCCGATTGAGCAAATGCTAGAGGAGATGAAATTACAAGTTCAATCCACCGAAAAAATCTATAATTTTGTCCGTGACTTCCGCGATAAAAAGATAACGGTTAAAGAGTTTCTGCGCGGACCGGTCAGGATGGGCAGAAGCCCGGAAGAGATGGAAGACATTCTTGATCAACTTCTGGAGCAACTTCGCGGAATCAGCCGTTAAAGAGAGAAAGTAGGGGCGAAGCATTCGGGCAATAACCTATCGCTGAAACCGTATATTTCCTATCCGAATGCTTCGCCCTTACAGGACGCGGGCCGATGAAGACACAAGGTTTTGAACCACGATTCTCTCAAAATCTTGCACCGGTGGGGGCGAAACAGAACCCTAAAACCCTTACTTCGTCTATATTTCACATTTATTCAGCAAGCCTTAATTATTGCCGGTGGGATAATTATTGCCGGTGGGCGAACGCAGTTCGCCCCTACAAAATCGACCCGCCGTGAGGCGGGAAAGAAAAGAAAGAGAAAAAATAGAGAAAAAGGGTAAAAAGGGAAAAAAAAAGGATTTTAGTGATTGCCTTACCCCCTCAGATGCTTATGGATTGTCACAACATTGACTTTCCCCCGCTAACCGCTCGCGCGGTTAGCGGGGGATTCTCGGTTCTTAGGCTATAGAGCGACGGCATTCTCTGGCTCAAAAGAAAAGGCTCTTTATAGTTTATCATCGGCAAATCGATCACCTTCGGGCGATCGAATTCTGCAAAGAGCCACTACAAACGACCGACTAACAAGCATAAGCCCACCTTATCACCCCAACAAGAAATACTTTTGTCAAACCCCTTTACAAACCGATACAAACTCTCTAAGATAGAGACATCATCAATCGTACCTCGATAACTTAATAGGAATCATAAACCAATGACCACCACCT
>NZ_CAIP01000100.1 GCF_000297435.1 Microcystis sp. T1-4
TACCTACTTAATTGGCCACCTCAAAACCGGTAAAACCCCACACCCCACACCCTGCCCCCACCGAAAAACTTTTTCAGCAGACCCGAATTAAGCTTGTTGGTAGTGAGGATCAATTGCGATTAATTTATTAACAGTTTGATAGAATTCCTGCTGATAAAATTCCCGTTGATTGCCGTCGAGAGCATTAATTAATTGTTCTTGACAGTAACGACGATATTCCATTAAACTAATTTTTTCCATAGCTATAATAGCATTTTTGATCTGTTCTTCTGGCTGCAAAATTTCCCGACTGGTATTCTCATTTAAGTGAAATAAAGAATTAAAATCACGATTTTTGTCTGCGGTGATCATCAATAAATGATTCTGTAAAGCTGACATCAAATCTCTTGGTTTAGTAATTTGGGTTTCTAACTCTAGAATTACTTGCCATAACCAACGATAATCAGGGAGATTAAAAATTAAATCTTTTTCATCCAAAAGTTCACAAATGAGCCTCCGATATTCGGGGGAATGTAGATAGATTAATAATAATAACCATTCGGCTTTTTCTGTGCCATTTTTTTCCGATTTATCTAGAATATTTTTCCTCTTAATTGTTGGGGATTTTCCTTGAGGTTTATTAACCTGTTTAGAGAGATTTTTAAAAATATAAGGCAAACGAGCGGCATCTTTTTGAGCCAAAATTTCAGCACAATAATCTAGATAAAAAGTCCGTTGATTGCCGTCGATTAACTTTTGCAGCAAACTGACCATACTACTAGACACTTGTTGAAAATGTAGTCCCTGTTTTAAATCTTTGTTAACCAACATTTGCGATATTTGCCAATCAATCCAAAAAGGAGATTTTTCGATTAGTTCTCGATAACTATTCACCCCGTCAGCACGAGATTTAAGAAATTCATCGGCATCTTTACCATCGGGAAGATTGAGGATTTTTAGGTTAACTTGTCCTGAATAAACTAGGGAGTTAATTTCCTCGATCGCCCTTTGTGTGGCTTTAATTCCCGCTTGATCGGCATCAAAATTAAAGATTATTTGTTTACTTTCACTGTAGCGCAAAAGTAGCTTAATTTGCTCTTGACTTAAGGCTGTTCCTAAACAGGCAACCACATTAGTAATACCGGCAGCATGGAGAGCAATCGCATCAAAATAACCCTCCACAACTATCGCTAAATCTTGCTGAATAATTGTCTGTTTAGCTCGATGGAGAGCAAAGAGAGTTTTTCCCTTTTCAAATAGAGGAGTATCGGGAGAATTTAGATACTTTGGTTGTTCATTACCTAAAGTGCGACTACCAAAAGCGATCGCTCGTCCTTGGCTATCAAAAATAGGAATCATTAAACGATCTCGAAATTGATCGTAATAACCACTACCATTTTGACGCGCTTTAATTAATCCTGCTTGTGCCACTAAAGCCACAGGATAGCGCTTCTGTTCCACCAAATAACGATAGAGAGTTTCCCAACCTTGGGGAGAATATCCCAGTTGAAAATTAGCGATGGTTTCCGCGGTTAGTTGTCGTTGTACCTTGAGATAATCTAACGCTTTTTCCCCTTGAGGTTGACTAAGGGCGTGTTGATAAAAACTCACCGCCACGGCCATTATTTCGTATAATTGTTCCTTGAGGGATAATTTCTGTTCTAATTCCTGACGCTGTTCTACTGCCAGAGTTTTAATCGGGATTTGATACCTTCTAGCAAGATCGAAAACCACCTCACTAAAAGATTGTTTTCCCACCTCCATCAAGAATTTAATCCCGTTTCCCCCCGCACCACAGCCAAAACAGTAATACATTTGTTTGGCAGGACTAACCGTAAAACTGGGGGATTTTTCCTCGTGAAAAGGACATAAACCGACGTATTCCCGTCCCCTTTTTTTGAGGACGACTCTCTCGGAAATTAAATCCACAATATCAATTCTTTGTTTAACTTCTTCGATCGTATCCGGATGTAGTCGCGGTGTATCCATAATCAGTTATCAGTTATCAGTTATCAGTT
>NZ_CAIP01000099.1 GCF_000297435.1 Microcystis sp. T1-4
TGCTGATACGTCTGTAATAATTTAAGAGTCACTGATAATTGCTGATTGTCGGTATTTTTGCAAATGTTAGATGCACCCTTCCTAATTCCCACTTCCTAATTCCCACTTCCCATTTCATAATTCCTAATTCCCACTTCCCATTTCATAATTCATAATTCATAATTCATAATTCCCTGATCAAGATGAATTTAGAAGCAATCATCCTAGAGGAAATTAAACAATCAGCGGCGGGTCGAATTAGCTTCGAGCGCTGGATGGATTTAGCTCTCTATCACCCCGATTATGGCTATTACACCTCTGGAAAAGTAGAAATTGGCTCAAAAGGAGATTTTTTTACTTCCTCGTCCCTAGGGGCAGATTTTGGTGAATTGTTGGCAGAGCAATTTGTCGAGATGGCGGAATTTTTGGGCAATTCGCGAGGATTTACTTTAGTGGAAGTGGGAGCAGGTTCGGGAATTTTAGCCAAGGATATCCTTGATTATTTAAGTCATAGCTATGCTGATTTTTATCAAAATCTCAGTTACATAATTATCGAACAATCTCAGAAACTCAGGCAAAGACAACAGGCAACTTTAGCGGGATATTCCCCGGTATCTTGGCAAAGTTGGCCGAATTTAGACGATAATTCCCTTGTGGGTTGTGTGTTTAGTAATGAGTTAATCGATGCTTTTCCTGTCCATCGAGTTGTGATTGAGTCAGGAGAATTGCGAGAAATTTATCTAGGATTGGGGGAACCTTTTCAGGAGATTATCGCAGATTTATCCACCGATAGAATCAAAGATTATTTTGATTTAGTGGGGATAAATATTCCCTCCCCACTTTATCCGGAGGGTTATCAAACCGAGGTAAACTTATTAGCTTTGGACTGGTTAGAAACGGTTAATCGGAAACTCGATCGAGGTTATATCTTAACCATAGATTACGGTTACACTGCCGAAAAATATTATCATCCCCAAAGAAGTCAAGGAACCCTACAATGTTATCGACAACATCAGCGTCATGATCATCCTTATTTGTGGGTGGGAGAACAAGATATTACCACTCATGTGGATTTTACTGCTTTACAACGTCAAGGGGAGAAATTAGGCTTAAAAAATCTCGGTTTTACTCAGCAAGGATTATTTTTAATGGCTTTAGGATTAGGGGATAGATTAAATCAACTTTGCCAAGGAAAAATCGATATATTAACTATATTTCAGCGTCGAGATGCCTTACATCAATTAATAAATCCCACTGGTTTAGGAGGATTTGGAGTGTTAATTCAGGGAAAAGAAGTAGAGGAAAGAATACTTAAGGGATTAAGCAAATAACTAAAAAAATAGGGCTGAATGCTGTTAACTTTCAGCCCCAAAAATAATTAAGCTCCTACAGATTCTTTAGCGGCATACATTACCTCTAAAGTTATTTCACCAATCCCTCGCTCCCGGGCGAATTTTTCGGTATTTCGTTTGACTTTTCCGCGCACAAAACCGGGTATTTTCTGTAATTCTGTCGTAGCTTCCTTATTCCAATTTAGGTCAGAATCTGCCGAAATACCCTTAGTAATTACCTCTTTGGTATCATGACCACCGAATATCTCTAATAGGTGATCTTCCATACCCAAAGTAAAGGAATTATAGACCAAATCGGCGATCTGATTAGTGCCTTCGTAACCCAAGAAAGGTTTATAACCGAGGGGGAAATTTTGGATATGAATAGGTGCGGCAATTACTCCACAGGGAATATCTAAACGTTTGCCAACATGACGTTCCATTTGAGTACCAAATATCGCCGCTGGTTCTAATCGAGCAATAGCATCTCCTATCGCGCCATTATCATCGCTAATTAACACTTCATCGCAATATTCACTCACTTGTTCCCGGAACCAATCCGCGTCATACTTACAATAAGTACCCGCTAAAACCACATGAATTCCCATCTCCCTGGCGAGAATTTTTGTCATAGCGGCTGCGTGGGTATTATCACCAAAAACCACCGCTTTTTTCCCCGTTAAATTCTGACAGTCAATGGAACGAGAAAACCAAGCAGCTTGGGAGATATGCAGAGTTTGTTCATTGATAAAATCTTCGTAATCTACTGCCGCACCTTGGTTATTAATTACCTCTTGAATTTGGCGAATACAGCGGGCTGTTTCCACCACTCCCATGGGGGTAATATCAACGTAGGGCATGGCGAATTCACTTTCGAGATATTTGGCTGTCATTAATCCCACTTCTCGATAGGGAACCAGATTAAACCAAGCGCGGGGCAGATTCTTTAAGTTTTCCACCGAGGCAGCTTCGGGAATAATTTCGTTAACTTCAATGTCCAAATCTGCCATTAACCGCTTTAATTCCGTGCGATCATGTTGGTTATGGAAACCGAGGGTGGTAATACCGATAATATTAACCGAAGGTTTGGGGGTTTTCTCCGAGATAATTTCCCCTCTTCTCTGGGCTTTATCGAGGTAATATTTGATAATTTGATAGAGGGTTTTATCGGCCGCTTGTAGTTCATTATAGCGATAGTGGTTAACATCGGCCAGCAGCACATCCCCCTCGGCATCCTGTCGCGCTCTTTCGACAAAGTTTTGTAAGTCCTCTTGGAGAATGCTGGAGGTACAGGTGGGGGTTAAAACGATTAAATCGGGACTTTCTTCGCGATCTTTGCGAACAATATTATCGACGACTTTTTCTTGGGAACCCCGGGCTAAAACATTACGATCGACAATACTAGCAGTGACGGGGGTAAAATTACGCTCCCTTTCCAGCATCGAGCGCATGACGTTAAAATAATCGTCTCCCAGAGGAGCGTGCATGATAGCATGAACATTTTTAAAGGAACTGGCGATCCTTAAAGTGCCAATATGAGCGGGACCCGCATACATCCAATAGGCCAATTTCATAGAGGGTTCTCCTACAGTCAGACTTTTTTGATTGTCTCAGACTTTACGGATTTAGGAGTGAACGCTTAACGGAAGATTACAAAAAGTCCCCATGCAGATTAAGTATCTTTTCGGGGAAAAATGACACAAATATTAATGTTAACTTTTTTAACAATTTATGTCATGAGGGCAAAAATTTCTTTACCGACCGCTTGGTAACAAAGCCAACCGAAATTCGACCGGGGGTCGGGATAATCTTTGACGATGACTCCCTTTTCGGCCGCTCGTTCAAAAGCCACTAAACGGGGAATTTCTCGCTTAAATAGCGGTAATTTTGCTTCTTCTAGAGCTTTCCGCGCTTCCCGTCCTGTTTTTGTCCGTGAATCCACTTGGGTTAAAAGAACTCGATAATTATCGGTCATCGTGGACAGCAATTCTACCGCTTTAATGGTGACATCGATATCGAGATGATTGGGAGTGGTGGGTAAAATTAATAAATCGCTGCCCTGGGCCAAATCTTTTAACTCGTCTGGCTCTGGTCGGGCCTGGGTATCGACGATAATATGAGTGTATTGTTTCACCAGTCCCGTCGCTCCAGCTTGGGACGCTACCATAAAAGGAAGGGTATCTTCCCGGGACCAGTGGAGAGCCGAACGATTTTTATCCGCATCAATCAATAGGGTGGGCGCTTTTTCTTGAAAATAGGCGGCCAGATGAATCGATGTGGTGGTTTTCCCGACCCCTCCCTTCAGTGCTACGACGGAAATAATCATGAACGGCTCGATCGAATAAGTGAGTATTTTCTAGTGTACTCCCAGACGGACTGAAAACCTGCTAAGTTTCCCTCCGTCAGGGCTATCAGTCAGGATTCTAGATTTTTGAGCGTGGCTCTCTCGATATCATATCGATAACTTTTTCCCCTTTAACGCACACATCTATTATCTTGGCGAATATCCCAACTACCATCAACACGAAATAAAAATAAACAGCGTTTGTCGGGTGTACCAGAAGCAACTAAAGTAATTCTGCCTAACTGTCCCCAAGAACCCCCTAAACCCCCCTTTGTATCGGCCCAACTAGCGCGATAAATTTTGCCTTTATTACCCGCCGGTCCACTAACTCGGCGTAGGGTAGAATTATTAGTATCGATGCTAACGCCGCGAGTGATCGGGATCCAATCGGTGACATTTTCACAGCGGCCTCCTTGTACTTTGGCCACTTTAATCTGTTCGGGTTCACTTGCTGTCATACACAAAGATAGGGGGTGAGAACCTCCTCCTGTGGCTTGATAACGGGTATTTTTCCACTGTTGTGATATTTCAAAGGTGGCGAGATTTAAGCGAATCCAAGCCATTAAACGATGATAAACAGAAAGGGCAATGGTTAAGAGAATTGCTAATAAAATTAGGGTAACTAACATCTCGACTTGAGTTAAGCCAGAGGTGGATTTTTGCCGATTAAAAAGCTGTAACTTGCGAAAAGTATTAGGAGAAAGGTCGAAGATATTCATGAGACTAATCTTGCCTTTTTATTTTCAATAAATTATGGGATTAGAAAGGAGCAAAAATTAATTTGCGCTAGGATAATCCACATAATTTCTTGCTGTTATTACGGACAAAATTGACGGCGATCACTATTTTGCTGCTCCGGGCAAAAATCAGCTAAATAAAAGCAATTTTCTAATTTTTGGGTCAATTCAGTCTATTGGCTCTGTTTATATAGCAAAATGTCCCGCTAACGAATAAATCCCAATTGTCGTCTGGCCTCGAATAATCCGATCGCCACACTAACGGAAAGATTTAAACTTCTCACCCCCGGTTCCGCCATGGGAATATAAACTGTATCATCACATTGATTTAATAAATCTGCCGGAATACCGTCGGTTTCACTGCCAAAAAGTAGCCAATCTCCGCTTTGATAGCTGTATTCCACATAACTACTGCTGCCGCGCACGCTAAACCCGATCGCCCTTCCGCCGCTCTTTTGTTGATATGCACAAAAGTCATCTATTGTCAAGTGGTACATAAGTTTTACATAGGGCCAATAATCTAAGCCGGCCCGCTTCAGATAGCGATCGCTAATTTCAAAACCCAAGGGACCAACTAAATGCAATTCTGTCCTCGTTGCGGCGCAAGTACGGGCAATATTCCCCGTATTTGGCGGAATTTGCGGATTAATTAAAACCACTCGTAAAATCGCTTCAGTCATCAGTTATCAGTTATCAGTTATCAGTTATCAGTTCAGTGTTCACAGCAAAAAACTCCCCACCTCTCAATTCATAATTGATAATTTAAATTTATAATTCCCACTTCCCATCTCCCTTGGGTGAGGACTAACTATACTGGATTTTGCCCCACCCTACTCAAACTTATTTTAAATTGGTATAACTATCCATACTCAACGGAACTAAATCGCCATGGATGGTCAAACCTAACAATATTGTTTCATTAGCGGGGATTAACTTGCCTGTGAGAGCGCAAATCTCATTTTTTCTAGCTGTAGCGTTAAATACTGCCCTTATATCGGTGGCACAAAACTGAGGTCGATAATCTCCTGATTTCTGCTGAACGAAATTCCATAGGACATCGCGAATGAGTGCTTGATAACCTTGATTGCCGGAAATCTCTTTCAGCTTGTCCTTAAGGACTCTTTCCAGACGAATGCTGGTGACTTCCATATCGGTAGTGGTGGTGCGTGTGATTGTCCGCATAATTTTTTCTCCCGAATACTAAACCTATTGGTGTTACAAGTGTAGTATAAGAAAGATACCTTTAACCAGCAAAACCGGCGAAACCATCACCTCTGCTGCTCTTTTATTGTTACCTCTAAGGAAAAACCGCGTCTAGTCAGAATCCTATTTTGGTGCTAGAAAAAACATTGCTTATAGCCTATTTATCAAGAAAATTTTAGGTAGAATGCGTTAGGTAATCTCTCATTGTTAGGAAAAAAATCAAGCTCTTGTTAAGGAACGGATATTTAATGAGTAAGTAGGGAGGCACAATTATTTGTAGGATGGGTTAGGGGTAGCGTAACATGAGCGGGTGTTAGGTTTCATGCTTCAACCCAACCTACGTTCTATTTTTCCCATTTTTGAACTCTCGAAAATTAATTAGGCAACAAATCCACTGTTAATCCAGTTAGAGTCGAGCATAAACAGCGATCATATTGAGCGAATAATAACTATTCTTGATATAGCCAAACCCCTAGAAAAAATTGTTATTGTTCCTCAGATTGACAATAACTCTAATTGTCTCCCCTGTAAATCCTTAACCCTAATATTTTCTTGAGAATCTCTGGATAAATCTAAAGCTTTAATCACCTCTTTTGCCACCGCTTTTACCACGGGAATGGCCACAGAATTGCCGAACTGTTTATAAGCTTGGACATCGCTAACAACAATCTGAAAACTATCGGGAAATCCCTGTAATCTTGCCCATTCTCTAGGGGTCATTCTGCGGACGAATAATTTATTTACCTCTCCCTTAATGCGAGTAACCGGAGTAAAATTAGTCAGTCTTTGATCGATAACTAAATTTCTTTCTTTTCCCATACCTCCCACCACAATAGCATTAGCGATACCATCGGGAGAAATAATCTCATAACCGAACCCATTACCTTTATTTTGGTGTCTGGCCCTGTGTTTAAACAAAGTTTCTAAATACTGATTAGAGAGATAATATTTAACGCTGACTTCCTTTTCTTCTAGGATATCTTTGAGACAAGTTTCTTGATGGGTTGGTTGAGGATAGGAAAAATGGTAAATATTTAAATCTTCTCGAAAACCGACGATAAAAATTCGGGGACGGTTTTGAGGAACCCCAAAATATCTGGCATTTAAAATCTGGGGACTAGGGACAAAATAATGCAGATCCTTTTCTAGTATATCTAAAATAGTTTTTAAAGTTTTCCCTCGATCGTGGTGAACTAAACCCTGGACATTTTCTAAGATAAAAGCTTTCGGTTTCTTTTCGTGTAGGATCCGGGCAACTTCAAAAAATAAGGTTCCGCGTGCATCTTCAAAACCGTGTTTTCTGCCAGCGATACTAAACGCTTGACAGGGAAACCCGCCGCACAGTATATCATGATCGGGGACAGTTTTTACCTCTAATTTTCTGATGTCTTGATTATCGGGTAAATGACCATAGTTAGCTAAGTAAACCTTTTGGGAGTGAGGATCGATTTCCGAAGAAAAAACGCATTGACAACCGAGATTCTCTAGGGCGATTCTAAATCCTCCTATACCGGCAAATAAATCAATAAAAGTCCACATATTTTCTCTATTCTAAGCTTCCGTTTTGATCCCTGAGACGATATTATACCGGCTAAGTACCTAAGCAAAATTAATTACACATCCAAACCGTCAGCAGTTACTCCGTCAGCTTTTTGCTGTGATCAGTAAACAGTGAACTAAAAACTCAAATCTGATCCCGTCTCCTGTCTCCTGTCTCGACTGGGAAATTAATTTTGCACGACTACTTATCTTAGATTTTAGTATAAATTCTCGAATCTTTCTGGCCATCTCCCCCCGCAACACCAGGGAAGTGGTCTTCCCTGTCTGGGTAATTTTTTTCTCCCCAATACTAAACGGATTGGTGTTACAAGTGTAGTATAAGAAAGATACCTTTAACAAGCACAACCTAGAAACGGTTTTAGGGTTACTGAGTTTAGAAGTATTAGGAATAGGTGCAGCCTTAAACTGAAAACTGTAACTCCTAAATTATCATCTGCAAAAGTTCCCTGACTTCGTTGTCAATTTAAAGTCAGGGATTAAGGGTTTGCTTGACCCAAATTCGGAATTGTTTTAATACTAAAGCGACCATTACTGGTAGATTTAAAAGCCTATTTCTCATTAATTTCTCATGATTTCCCTGGAGATATTTTAAGGAAGCAAATAAAGTGGGTATTAAGTATTGAGTTAATTCTTCTACCATTTGAGGAATTGCCAAGGCGGGGGACTGACATTGAGAGCGTAAGTCCGGATTCCTCTCTTTTTTCGGTCGTTGCTTAGAGTGCGTTTTCCCTGACTCACCTCTGACCTCTCCGCTTTATTTTACCATTTTTTACTTTTTTTCTCTTGGATAATCAGCTAATCTTGATAATTGAGCTTCTTGCTTAAGTTGACACCAATGACCGCGTGCGGCCAAAATGTAATAGATAGATATTTGTCCAAAATTGAGATGCACCCGTTTACTGTTTACTGATTAAGGTTATCAAATGAACGAGACAATAACTTTTCGGATATCACCAATAATTAGGGTAACTTTATTAAGTTTATACATAGCGTTAACTATCCCCTTACCCTTTTTAGCAAAAGTCACTAATTCCCCCGTTAATCCCCATCTTCTCTGGGTAGGGATTAGCTTAGGATTAATCGCTTTATACGGAGCTTTAAGTGAAAGAGTGATTTTATCAGAAACAGGGATACAAGTTACCTATCCCCAATGGTTTCCCGCTTTTCTTCGCTCTGGTTGGTGGTTAAATTGGACAGATATAAAAGAACTTAAATGTCGCAGTACGGGACAGGGTGGTTTAGTTTATTATTTCCTTGATCGCTCCTCGGAAAAAGCCTATTTATTGCCGATGCGAGTAGTGGGATTTAATCGCATGGTCAAAATAATCGAGGAAAAAACTAACTTGGATATGACTGATATTCGCCCCCTTTCTCAGCCTTGGATGTATGGAATTCTTTTTACTCTCACCCTATTTTTATTATTAGTCGATGCTTGGACTATTGCGACGGCGAGAACTATTATTCCCTAATAAATTCGGCTCAAAACGTAATCTACTAGCTCGATTAACACATCTTTTGAGGGAGAAGAAGCTAAACAGTCAAGGTGTTTTAAGGCACTTTGACCGTATTGATTGGCTAACTCTTTTGAGCGAGGAATCCCTTGGCTAGAGTGAATAAAATCAAGAGCTTTTTCTAGGTCTCCTTCCTGACTAAATTCCCGTTCGATTAACACTTCTATATAGGGATTTTCCTCCATGGCAAAGAGAGCGGGAGCGGTGATATTACCACTGATCAAATCGGAGCCAGAGGGTTTTCCTAAGACTTCCGTGGGGGAGGTAAAATCAAGAATATCATCGACGATTTGAAAAGCTAATCCTAAATCACGACCATAATTATATAAATGATGATTAACTTCGGCCGATTGCTCGCTTAATACCCCAGCGGCTTTGGCACTGTTGGCAATTAAAGAAGCAGTTTTGTAGTAACTTTTTTCTAGATAAGCTTCTAAGGAGATACTGGTATCAAAGCGATTAATTCCCTGTTGAATTTCCCCTTCAGCAAAATCGCGAATCACTTCCGAGAGCAATTTTACCACTTCTAAATTATCTAAATTAGCTAGATACCAAGAGGATTGAGCGAAAAGAAAATCCCCCGCTAAAACCGCCACGCGATTGTCAAATAAACTGTTAACGGTGGGAACACCGCGCCGCAATTCTGCCTCATCTACCACATCATCATGGACAAGACTGGCAGTGTGGATCATCTCGGTGATTTCCGCTAACCGACGATGACGGGGAGTGATATCCCGGTCTAACATGGTAGCGCGAGATACCAGCAACACGATCGCCGGTCGAACGCGTTTACCGCCAGCCTCGAACAAATGTTCTGCCGCCGCCGCTAAAATGGGATGACGAGCGCCGACGAGGTTTTTTAAGTTATCGGTCAAAAGACGGAGATCATCGTCAACGGGTGCGAATAAAGAAGTTGTTGGGATCATTGGTTAGCCAATTGGCGAGATAGTTACGAAAGTTTACATATCCTTACATTTATTTTAAGCTAACCGTCCAGACTAGGGAAGGGGAAGCATCAGTAATCAGTAATCAGTAATCAGTAATCAGTGAGGGATTGGGGGTTGGGGTTTTAGAGTTTTAGGGTTTTAGGGGTTGGGGTTTTAGGGTTTTAGGGTTTTAGTTGAAATTTCCCCACTTCCCCACTTCCCCACTTCCCCACTTCCCCCCACACCCCACACCCCACTTTCCACACCCCACTTCCCTCATCCCTAATCTTTTTCCCGACAAAACCCTTGTCATTGTCAAGACTCTAGGGTAACTTGTATATAAAAATTAATAAAGCGAGAAGTATTAGAACGATGTTGAGACTAATTAGCGACTTTGACGGCCCGATAATGGACGTATCGGAGCGATATTACCAAGTTTATCAATACTGTTTACAGAAAACCGCCTATAAAGGTCAAATTATCGGGGAATTATCGAAAGCGGAATTCTGGCAGTTAAAACGGGATCAGGTTTCTGAGAAGCGTATCGGGGAAATGTCAGGATTAGATGAAGATCAGGCGCGTAAATTTGCTCATCTTCGTCGTCAAACTGTTCATACTTTACCCTATCTTGTCCACGATCGCCTGGTGGTTGGTTCTTTGGAAACTCTCCAGAAAATCCAAGAGTTAAAGATCGATTTAGTCGTGATGACGATGCGGCGGGTATCCGAGCTAGATCATGCCTTTAATCGCCACGATATCGGTCGTTTTTTCGCCGCTAATCGTCGTTATTGTCTAAATAACAATTACACCAAAACCAACGACGTGCGCGACAAAACCCTGCTTATGGCTAAGGCCGCTAAGGAACTGCCGGCGGCTGCCGATACTTGGATGGTGGGGGATACGGAAGCGGATATTGCCGCCGCTAAGAGCCAAAATATTAAGGTTATTGGCGTATTATCGGGGATTCGCAGCCGTTCCCGTTTAGAGAGCTACGAGCCTGATTATATCGTCAATAACCTTGGGGAGGCAGTGGACGTGATCTTAGGATCCCTACGAGCGATTGGTTAACGGAAAAAACTACTAATCACCCAAAAGATCAGAAAAGTGACGAGCGCATAAATTTGGCGATCGCCAAAAATATTCAAATCAGCCTTGGCCGCTAAACTGGCTAATCCCGCTCCCAGAGCGACTCCTAGCACTAAACCAGCGAGAGTGAACAGTAAGGCGCGGCCAAAACGTTTTTCTTTGCGGTTGAAAAAATAGATATTAACGAAAACGCCAAAAGCTAAGAGCAGCGGTAAGAGGGAGCCACTGGGATCGGGAACTAACAGCGTTATTGCTCCTAAACAAGCGTAAATCACTGCTGGTACGCCGATATCCTGTGCAGAAGGTGTATCGATTGAGCTTTTCCACCAGTTAGGAGATTTACTGCTAGTAACTGGTTTACTTTCCACCGGAATCGTCAGACGTTCGGGAAAACGAATGCGATCGGGTACTTTAATCCTACCTTCCTGTCGCATCCGCAGTCGATCCATGAGGACAGAATCGTAGGCCGCCTCGATCAATTCGACAATTTTGCTATCATTCTGATACTGTTGCACCAGTCTTTGTTTGGCCTCTTGAATTTCTTCAAAAGAGGATTCTTCAGTAACCCCAAGTTGTTCGTAGGGATTCTGTTCACTCATGAACATACCTCCTTAATTATGCTCCCGATAGTCATGATCTTAACCCTATGTTCTGTAGTTTAACTTGAGAGCCAAGCTTATTTAAATTAATTAAGTTTAGCGAAAATCTGAGCAGAATCGATCGCTTCGTAGGGATAACCACTGGCATCTAAAAGGCTTTTTTCGGCGATTTCTCCTTCTTTAACGATAATTAAGCGGTTTTTGCCACCGTAGGCTTTAATTGTGACAATTTCTAAAGCAAATAACCCCGGAGAGAAACGGGGATTTAAGGCCCCATCGTACTCGAATTTACTCTGCATTAACTGCAAAGCATAGACGCTACTGCTATCAAAGGGTGCTGCCTCTCTCATCGTTTTGGCGCGCACCACCGGGATTAAATCGCGAAAGGGAATAGAAATCGTTTGCTGGGTGCGATCAAGTGTATCAAAAGAATAACAGTAACCGATGCCATCCCAACGTCCTTCACAGCGCAGAATTAATTTATAGCGTTTTCCGTCCCCTTGTACCTGTAATTCTATTCCCTCGTAGTTAGATAAATTTAGGGGAGGATTCAGGTTTCTGGTACGAACTGAGGCAAAACCACCGTTATTTTCGGTTCTAACGATACCAGAAAAGAGAGCGCGTCCTCCAGTTAGGGTTATCTGACTCTCGCTCACTCCTCCCATTACCACATCATCCACCGCACCCCAGATTTCTTTTATATCACTGCTGGGATTGCTAAAGTCAAAGAGGGTTTTTTCGGCGGTTATTCCGGTATTTTTCAGTAAATCGAGTAAATTAGCTAAACTATGGCGGTTATTCTCCCCTTGACAGTAGATAATCTCATCAATCCCCGTGAATAATTGCGGGGTTTGCAGAGCGAATAAATCGACATTTTCGCCGAATAATTGACGAGCATCATCAATATTATCGACTAAAGCGCGAATTTGATAGTTTTGCTGCTGTAGTTGAGCGATTACCTTTCTAACGATCGCATTTTCACCACCAATGACTAAAATAGTCTTCATGCCTTGCTCATTTGTTAGCTGAATTTTTTTATCTTCCCCGAAACCGAGCAGCTTTTGCAGACAACTCCAGAGGGGAATACTATCAAAATAGTCGAGAGTTTGCCAAAATCTCTGAAAATCCCAGTTTTTTGATTCAGCCATAACTTTTCTCTCCTTACTGCCGTTAATTTTTATTTTATCGAGTTAGTTTGGCTGTTTGAGACCAAAGAGTCTCAAAACTAACCAGATCAAAGGGGGTTTTAATGGTAATTACTGACAATTGCCGAAAATATAGCAGTTATCTTAGTCGCTGGTCTTCGATCGTCAACATCAAGTTAGATTATACTTCATATTTGTGAGAAACGCCATATATTTACTGTCAATTTTTTTATGATCATGCCACAAAAATCTGGCTCTTCTAGAGCGATGATATATTGATATAAAATAATCGCATCAAGCTTTGCCAAGTAAAATTTATCAGAATTTAAAAAGCAATTTTAATAAAAAATATTTTTACTTTGTACAATTCTATACTATCTAAGTTTTTAAGCTCATTAAAACTAATAATTTGCCATAACCAGTCTAGGATAGCCAACGGCAGGAAGTCGCAAAAGTTGTGGAGTCAATTAACAATCAGCCCCGAAAGTGTCTTGACTATCTAACCCCCTTTGAGGTATTTTATTAAATATGATCGGATAGTGATGCAATTCAGATTTGAGTTTACTACAAATTTTTTTAATCATCATGCCACAACAATCCTTAATCCCTAAAACCCCAACAGATCAAGCCCTGGCCACTCCTCTAGCACAAAATAGTTTAAATGTCAAGCTTTTGAAAAAAATATTTTTATTGTCTCCCCTGTTGTTTTGGGAATTATTTGGTTTAGAAGTTAGCTCGGTTAAAGCAGTAGAAAACCTGCAATGTCCTGTCATTTCTAGGGAAGAAGTTGATACTAATGCTCTGAAAAGAGAAATTGCTAATTATTCGGCCACTCTGCGAGTCTATCCTAGTGATCCTAGTACGATTAGACTTTATCTTCAACGGGGAATGGCGCGAGAAAAAATCAACGATCAAAAAGGTGCGATCGATGATTTCAGTCAATACATTTGGTATAGTAATTATAATGCTCCCGGATTCAAAGATCGAGAGTTACTAGCCCAAGCCTATTATCAAAGAGGTGTGTTAAATTTAGCCATGGCCAAGGAGCAGCGTCAGCTGAAATTATTAGAAGCTGCTCGATCAGATTTTCAGCAAGCCTTTAAATATAATCCCAATAAAAGCGAAGTTTACTTTAACCTAGCAGTTATTGCCTCTTTGCTCGGTCATCAATCCTTGGCTTTAGATTATTACCAGCGTTTCATCGGTTATGAAACTGAAAATTATCGCGGCTATTATCATCGAGGAAACCTTTACTCTCACTTAGGCAATTATGCGGCGGCCATCAAAGATTATGACCTGGCTATTTCATACCAACCCGATCTAATTGAAGGCTATTATAATCGGGCCATAGCATTAGAAAAGATAGGCGGCAAAAGAGAAGCTTTTAAGGATTACAAAATCGTCTTAAAATGCTCACCTAACTTATTTTTAGCCAAGAATGCTCCTAGCAGTTATCAAAACCGTGCTAGAGTACAAATTGAAATCGCTGACGAGGAAGTAGAATTAGCCAACTTATCTTCTAATTCCCCCCAAGGGTATCAAACAGCGATCGAGTATTATAATGGAGCCATCAAAGATTTAGCACTTGTCATTCGTATTAATCCCAACTACGATAAACTTCCCCATGCTAGAGCATTTCTTAAACGGGGTTATGCTCACCTAAGACTCAACAATAATCAAGGGGCAATTCAAGATTATAACCAAGCAATTTATCTGCAACCCCAAGACGCAAAAGCTTATGTATATCGGGGGTTAATGCGGGCCAATAAATATCAAGAATACGCAGGAGCTTTAGAGGATTTTACTGCGGCAGTGGCACGAAATCGTCACGATGCAGCCGCTAACTATCATCGGGGGTTAGTGCTGTATAAATTGGGGCGTTATCAGGAGGCAGTAGATAATTATAATATTGCCTTAGCCCAAGATGATCGGATTAATATACCTAGTTTTACTTCTCGCTCTGTCTGTAGCGAAAATATCCAAGAATCTGCCGACAAAAATTATTTTTATAACTCCAGAGAAACCGATTTTCGTCCTAATTATAACCTCTCTTGTCATGCTCAAGCCCGGGGAGATGCTTATTTTGCTCTGAAAAATTTTGCTGCGGCCGAAAGAGATTATACTACTTATATAGTTGCCTATCCTAACGATCCAGAAGGGTATCATAAACGGGCCAATGCGCGTTTTGAAAAAGGGGACAAACAGGGAGCGATCGAGGATTATAATGTATTCCTACAAAAAGTCCGTGATGCGAGAATTTTCTATAGTCGTGGTAATAGTAGCGCTGACGTGGGAGATGACCAAGGAGCGATTGCAGATTACCTGCAATCTTTGAGCATTAATCCTATCGATGTGACAGCGTATAGTAATCGGGGAAATGCACGCACGGATACCGCTACTATTCCCGATAATGTACAAGTAACACCGAGAATATCGGCCAATCCGATCGCCTATAATAATCGTGGTATTATTCGACGACAAACTGGGGATAAGGAAGGTGCTTTAGAGGATTTAGATAAGGCAATTAGCTTGAATTCCAATAATCCGATCGCCTATAATAACCGGGGAGTGATTCGCTTTGATTTGGGAGATAATGCCGGAGCTTTGGAGGATTTAAATATGGCTATTGCTCTCCAGTCTAACTATGCTGAAGCTTACTATAATCGAGGTTTAGTTAAGGAAAAAATGGGCGATAAAAGGGCAGCGATCACCGATTATCAATTAGCAATTACTCATCAGCCAAATTATGGCGAAGCTTATTATAATTTGGCGCTTGCCACCTACGATGATAAAAATCCTAGTAGTCGAGTAGTGAGCCTTAACTATTTGCAAAAAGCCGCTAATGCCTTGATAAAAACCGGTAATTTAGAACTCTATGAACGGGCGGTAGAATGGATGTTAAAAATGCAGTAATTTATCGAAAAAATAAGCTAATTTTTGACAAAGACTTCAAGACTTGGCTATTTCAAGCCTTCAAAGAGCGGGGGAGTCTCTTATTGCCGATCAATTAGCCGCTAATCATCATACAAGGTTGGGTTTCCTTACGTCAACCCAACCATAGACCCAAGGAAACCCAACAAAAAGATTCAGACGGATTTAGGTGTTGGGTGTTGGGTTTCGCTTTTCCTTAAGAATTGAGAGGTTTTCTTTAACATATTTATTCGCTCAACCCAAGCTAGAAAACTACTACAGTTGCGAGAACAGTTTTCGAGCATCGGCGATGATTTTATCACCCCAGAGATTTTTTTGCAGGGTTTCAACCTGAGCAAATTCAGGGTCGATTTTAAGCGCACTTTTCGCGAGTTTGATCGCTTTCCCCGTATCGCCTTGACGGTAGAGAGTAACAGCGAGAGCCAGTTGATTTTCGGCAGATTGGGGGTTAATTTCGAGACTTTTTTGAAATTGGCTACTAGCCAAGTTTAGATCGCCTTGTTCGTAATGAATTAAGCCAATATTGGTAATCGCAATTAGATTTTTTTCGTCCAGTTCAAGAAGTTTTTGATAGTCTTGTAATGCCTCGCTATAGCGTTTCTCTCTTTTGTAAATGTCTCCCCGGAAACTATAAGAGTCCTTGCGATTGGGATCGAGAGCGATCGCCCGATTAAAATCCGCTAGAGCTAAATCCCATTTTTGAGTTTGATAGTAAAGGATTCCTCGCGTAGAGTAAAATGAAGCATTGTCCGGCTTAAGCTCGATCGCCTTATTAAAATCCGCTAGAGCTAAATCCCATTCTTGCCATTCTAGGTACTTGGATCCGCGGACGAAGTAGGCACCGGGAAATTGCTTGATCTCGATAACTTTCGTGATATCTGCAATCGCTAAATCCCATTTCTTTTGTTGCTCATAAATAATATAACGTTGTAAATAAGCCGACCAGTATTTCGGATCGAGTTCGATCGCCCGACTGTAATCAGCTAAGGCGATATCCGATTTTTGCTGTTGTCGGTAAATTTCCCCACGGTTGTAATACAGTTCTGCATCGTTACTATTAAGCTTGATCGCCTTGTTATAATCGGCGAGGGCGAGATCGAATTGATTTTGATCGCGATAAATATCTCCCCGATAGCGATAGGCTAACTCGAAATAAGGATTAATTCGGATCGCTTGGCTTAAATCGGTGAGGGCCAGATCCCATTCTTTTCGATCCCAGTATAGAATTGCTCTAGCTCCGTAAGCGAATTCGGGGTATGGCGAGAGTTCGATCGCCTTGTTAAAATCAGCGAGGGCGAGCTCCCACTTTTGTTGTTGAAAATAAACATTTCCTCGATTGACATAACTACTAAAATAACCGAGTTCGATCGCCTTGTTAAAATCGGCGAGAGCGAGATCCCACTTTTTCTGGTTAATGTAAAGATTTCCCCGCAACTGGTAACCGTTGCCGGAATTCGGATCGAGTTCGAGCGCTTTATTAAAATCCGCTAGGGCTAGGTCCCATTCTTGCCGCTCCGTATAGAATCGCCCGCGAGTCTCGTAACCCAGGCCGGAATTCGGATCGAGTTCGATTCCTTTCTGATAATCCGCCAGAGCTAAATCCCATTTTTGCCATTTTTCGTAAGCGAAACCGCGCATTGAATAGGCGACAACGGAATAAGGATTAATTTCGATCTCTTTTGTGAGATCGGCGATCGCTAACTCCTCTTCACTTTGAAAAATATAAAAAATACCTCTCATTCCATAAGATTTAGGATCATTAGGATCGATGGTAATTGCTTTGTTAAAATCCGCTAGAGCTAAATCCCATTGTTTTCGATCCGTGTAAAAACTTCCCCGGCTTATGTAGGCTGCCGCGAAATTAGCATCGATCTCGATGGCTCGGTTATAATCAGCCAGGGCTAAATCCCATTCTTTCCGCTCTTCGTACACATCGGCGCGAGCTATATAAGCCCTAGAGTTATTCGGATTCAACGTCAGAGCTTGATTATAATCGGCTAAAGCGAGATCCCATTTTTTTATGTCCTTGTATGTATTCCCGCGATTGCTATACCAACTGGAGCGAGGAGCGATTTCTATGGCGCGGTTAATCGCTGCTAAGGCTCGATCGTACCGTTTTACGTTTTGTAGTGCCGACGATAGACTATTGTAATAGTTGGGATTCTGGGGAGAGATTTTGATCGCTTGTTCAAAACTATCGATCGCTTTTTCGGATTGATTCATCTGCTCATAAAATACACCCTGATAATTTAAAATTTCCCCATGAAATTCCGAACCTTTCTCGCGAGCGGGTAGAGTAGCGAGGACTTGATCGAGGGCTTCGAGTGCTTCTCGAGCTTTGTATTTGCGCCCGTAAACCCTTGCCTTACCGTACCAAGCTAAATAGGTATATTCGGGATTGTTTAATTGTATCGCCCGATCGAAGGCTTGCAGGGCCCGCTCGTCTTTTTTCAAGCGCCAGAGTTGATTTCCCCGCTCGATCCAGATGTCTGCGGAGGCGTTGGTTTCCGGTACTTCTACACTGACAAGAGTGCGATCAATCTCCTGCTGTTGTTGTGCTGTTAACTGGGGTTGAGCGGTAACGAAAGAAGATAATTTAACTCGAAATCTTTCCTGTAAACCGATAAAACTATTAATGGGAATCCCTAAGCTAAAACCTAGCTGAATTTTACCCTTAACCCCCTCGGAGCGCCCGTGAATACCGATCACCTGTCCTGCAGCGTTTAAGACTGGACCGCCGCTCATACCGCCGAAGGTAATACTGGTATAGACCATATCGTAACCGCCGCTCAGGGAACTAACCCTGATCGATGCCCCACTTTGGGTAATCGTAAAATCACTCTGTCGCGTGGCGAGAAGTCCTTCCTCCTGACTTTTCACCGCACCGCCGCTAAAGAGCCATCCCGCTCGTTTATCGCCGATTTTGGGAAATCCCGCTACAAAAACGGGACTCTCCCGATTGGGGCTATAGTTGGCGATTTCTGCGACCGGATAATTCTCGTTACTCTCGAAGGTAAAAATGGCCAGATCGACCCCTTCCTGTCGAATAATGGTTTTTCGGTCGAGGGGAAGGGTTTTGCCGTCGCTGGTGGTGAGGGTATAGGTGTAATCGGCACAGGTTTTCTCCTCGGAGATTTTCTCACAGAGGACATGATCCGCAGTCAGGACAGTGTAGGTTTTTCCTTCGCGGGCGATAATTACGCCACTTCCATTGGCTTTACTGCTACTATCGATCCGGACGGTGAAACCCTTCGCTTTTGTTTCTAATTGGGCGATATAGCCAGTATAGGTGGGGTTTTCGATGCCCGGTGAGCTTTTCGGTAAGGGTAATTGGTACGCGGTGAGGATTTCGGGCCGGATGTAGGTTAATAGGGTATTGATGGAAATGCCCCAGTTAACCGCTCTCATCTGTTGGATTTCCGCGTCTGTGGGTTTTGTACCGTCCTCGTAGATGTAGTTAGAGAGAATCGGATGGGCCGATCGCCCGTTAATGCCGATTAACTCATCCTCGAAAAAGATACCACCGCCACTCATTCCCTGCACGATATCGCCACTATAACCGACGCTGTAGCCCTCCCGGAGGGGTCGATCGCTTGTTTGTTCAATTTTCCCGTTATCGGTGGTGTACTGCCCCGTTTCTGCGGAATAACCGGTTACAGTGATATCTAGTTCCGCATCCGGGGAAATGGCGCGAATTTTAGCGATCGGATAATCCCTGGTATCGCTAAACTCCACGAGGGCCAGATCCTTATCTTTTAAAAGGGAATTCGGCGCGATCGAGGCTGTGCGGGTTTGGCCGTCGTGGGTTTGGATCTGTAGGGTGGTCGCGCCGCGGGTAACGTGAGCGTTGGTCAAAACGAGGTATATACTGCCTTTTTTCCCGATAATGATTCCCGATCCCCGATTTGTCTCGCTAGTAATCTTAACGGTGACTTGACGGATCGATCGCTCGATCTGCGCGTTTGGGCTGTCTTCCGCCACGATCGCCGGAGCAGAGAAAGGGGATAGCGCTTTAACCGGTACGACGGGCAGAAGTAGGAGGCTTAGGAGTAGGGGAAAGGGTTTCAACATGGTTATTATGGGGAAATTCGGGGTAAAACAGCGAAAATTCTAGCGGGTGGGAACGCAATTATTTTGCGGGCCAGCAGATCTCGTACCACAGGGTGCGTCGCGATCGGCGAGTGGAGCTTTGGCGAAAAACTCCCTAATCGAGATATAGGTTTTATCTCCGGAATTCTGGAGGAGCATATCCGAGGTTTTCCCCTCTAGGATGTCCATGAGTTGTTGCAAGACTAAATCTGGATTGTCGTGGGGTTTAAGGGTAAAAAGTTGGCTATTACCATCGCAGGGATCGCCGGATCGTGAAACGCTGCAGATGATCGGGTATCCCTTCGCCCGGCCGGTGGTGAGATAGTTAAAACGCCCTTGATTATAGGCTTCCTGGAATTTTTTCGTGACTTCCTCGCAACGAACCGGGGAACGTTTGGAGAAATATTCCGATTTCCAGCCGATAATCCGCACATTGCCGCTCCTTTGGGGAATCCAAGCGAGGGTAGCGGGTATTTTTCCTCCCGATGCGCGATCGAACACCTCTTTACAGAAGAAGGTGACGCCATTCGGGGTGGTCGATTGGCTGAAACCGGGGGCGATACCACCGAGGAGGACAGTGGCGAGGAGGCCGACGCAAGCGAGACGGTGGGAAATATATCTAGAGTTCATAGGGATAGTTCCTCAGAAAATAGGGATTAGAATCGTGATTAGGGTCAAAATGGGATTATTTAAGGGTTAGCGGCGGCGTTGAGGGTGTAGCGACCCGATTCACCCCCTTCGCGAGAGGTAGCCACTAGGATATAAACTCCATCGGCGGGTAATTCGGTTACAAGTCGAGCGTTAAAATCCCCGGGGGCGCGATCGACACGCTGGTCACTACGGGCGACCTGTGGGTATTTTGTCCCCTCGGAAGATTGGAGAACGCGATAGAGGACAAGATAGGGAGCGATCTCGTTGCTGTTCATATCCAGAACGATTTTCTGTCCGGCACGACCCTCGAACCCGTAATATTGCTCGTTTTGGTCTTTGGTCAAGTTGCCTTGAACGGTCTGACCGTTAAGAGGGAGGGCGAGCAACCGTATCCGCTCTTGCTGTCCTAATGTTGAGACGGTGGAGACATCGCCTGTTTTAACTGCGGTGAGGAAAGCTTGCAGGCGATCGAGGGAAACGGCGAAATTAATGCCGCTCTGGGTAAGGCCGATCGGGTTTCCCGCACCGTCGTAAACGTAACTCCCGATATCGCCTGCGACGTTAACCCCCACCACTTCCCCCCGTGAATTCAAAAGCGGCCCGCCGGAATTGCCTTTGTTGATATTAGCGTTGTGTTGCACAATGCCTTTTTCGGGGTCGAGACGGCTGATAATGCCCTGGGTGAGGGTGTTTTGATAGTCCTCGTTTAAGGGTGTGCCGATGGCGAAAACGCTTTCGCCGACTTTGGCGGAGTTCGCACGGGCGAGGGGAAGATAGGGCAGGTTTTGGCGGTTATAAATCCGCAGGACGGCTAAATCCACGCCATTTTTAGCGAAGCCGATCACGTCTGCCGAGGCCTGCTGTCCGTTGGAAAATTTCACCGTCACCACCCGCGGTCCGTCCGCAACAACGTGGGCGTTGGTAATGATGATACCGTCGGGACTGACGAGAAAGCCGCTACCGTGGCCGCTGCCATTTTTGACGGTGACGACGGCGGGGCTGGCTTTCTGATAGACTCTAGAAGCGGTCTGCTCCTGCGCGAGGATGGGTGGAACGTTTTCCATCAGGAAGTTTCCTGGTTGAACGAGTAGGCCAGTGGTGGCCAGTAGCACCGATAGGGTGAAAGTAATTGGTTTCATCGGGTTGGCTCCTCTTTAGTCGAGGGATACTTGCAAGGATGTTATCGTTGGTTTTTTTCCAATTATGCGATTAAGTTTTAAGTCTTCAGGTTGCTTTTTTCACAAAAGTTTAGAGGGGGAGAGCGATCGCTCTCCCTTGCAACTTACGCACCTATCTGCCGTAGTGCTTCTATGGCGCTGTTGTACATTTCTGTGTTTCCCTGCTGGCGAAATAATTCGGCGGCCGTTGTTAGATCGGCGATCGCATTTTGTCTCTGGTTAAATGCGAGATGGACGTATCCGCGGAAATGGTAAGCGTAGGCAGCGCGGGGGTTTAGTCGGATCGCGGTGTTCAGGTCTTGAAACGCCGGCCGCCATTGTTCGCGAATCGTGTAAATCATGCCCCGACCGAGGTAAGCTTCGGTATAGTCTGGATCGAGTTCGATCGCTCTGGTGAATTGAGCGACGGCGAGATCATATTTTTCCTGTTGGATGTAGTTAATTCCCCGGTTAAAGTGGGCGATCGCTTCTTTGTAGTTCGTTTGAGCGATCAGGGTTTCGGCTGGTTGTCGGCTCTCTAGGGCGATGACGGGGCGAACAGTGGCGAGGGTGGAGAGGCCGATTAGACTGACGGTGGTGAGAAGGGCAAAGGATTTCATGGGTAGTTCCTCGGTGAGGGTGATTTGAGCTTCTACCTAATTCATCGGTTGCTTTTTTGGAAATATGCAGGATAGGGCGATCAATTTTTTTGGCGTTGTCAGATCAGAATAGGAAAGATGCCATGCAATCCTTGCTATCAAAGTAAGGAAACCCAACAATAGACCCAAGGAAACCCAAAAAAAAGATTCAGACAGATTTAGATTTTGGGTGTTGGGTTGCGCTTTTCCTGAGAATTAAGAGGTTTTCTTTAACATATTTATTCGCTCAACCCAACCTAAGAAACTGATTCTAGATGCCTTAAAATCTGTTCTTTCAAATCATCCAAATAATTTTCTACCACCTCCCAAACTGTATTAAGGTCAATTCCCCCTAAATAATCATGTACTAAAATATTCCTAAAACCAGAAATATTACGCCAGTCAACATTGGGAATATTTGCCTTTAATTCCTCCGAAAGCCTTTGAGTTGATTCTGCCAAAGTTTGTAAGCGTCTAATGATAGCATCGCTGATCATTGAATTAGCAAAAAACTCCTGTTTTCCTCCTTGGGAATAGTCCTTAATTTTATCAATACAGTCTAAAATATATTCAAGATAAACTTGATCTTCATTCATAACTTAATTGCCTCCTTTAAGATTCGCTGTTTAATTAGATGATGAAGGCTTTTTTCAGTTACTACATCCACTTTACACCCTAAGAGAGCCTCTAAATCAACTAATAATCCACCGGGAAACCAAGGGGACGTTTTAGCTAAATCATAATCAATTAAAAAATCAATATCACTATTTTCGGTTTCCTCTCCTCTAGCAACGGAACCAAATACACGCACATTAAAAGCACCATGTTTGGTGGCAATTTTTAGGATATCCTCTCGTTTGTCTTGTATGAGTTGTTTTAAGGTCATAAAATAACATCCCTCCCGAAGGTTTTTAATGAACAATTAACAGACTAGACTAGAAAAAACTAAATACTGATAACTCACCCCCCCACTTATTGCCCTAATTGCTGCAAAAATTGCATCACCTTTTCATCAGTTGCCATATTATTCTGTTGGTGGAATAATATAGCTGCTTGTTATAGATCAATTTTTGCTTTTTCGGTTTGTTTTAATTTGGCATATAAAAGACAACGACTACTGACTTTATGAACGGTGGCTAAATAAGTAATCATTGATTTCTCATTTCAGGTTCGCATTAGATTATATTCTTCGCGGATTGATGAAGTTAGAGATTCCAATAAGATTAATTTTTCCTCAATTGACAGGTTTTTTCCTTGTTTAATTAATGTTTGTAAAGGCATTTTTTTTAAATCAAATTCAGGCACAAGTAGAGCCAATTCTTGTGTTTGTTGATTTTGTAAGTCAGTAATTAATTCTTGTAAAAATAAAGAATCATTACTTAAGTCCGAAATTTCATCTTCATAGTTTTCGAGAGCTTCTATTTGTTGAATACGGTCACTATAATTTTTGAGAAGGGATTCGAGAGCTTCGATAATAAATTGGATGTCTTTAAATGATAGAGTTTTCATAGTTTACCTCAACTTACACGATAAAAAAATTCACCAATTACCCTTAAGGCTTGTTGATAGGTTTCTATTGACATAGGAAATAAGGGTTTCCATAACCAGTGATTACCTCGATCATTAATTAATTCTAGCTCACTGGGAATAGAAATTCCCCGATCTAGTTTCCACCAGTTGTTTCCTATTCCCTGAACGGAAAAGGTCGAAATTCCCCCTGGTGTTTGTCCATCAACAAGGGTTTCTTTTACCCATATTTGCCCATTATTTTCATAGATAGCAATATCTTTGTTAGGACGAACATGATCCATTCTGGGAGATGTAGTATTACCTCTACGGTATAAATCAATGGGTGTTTTTATCATTTGTCACCTCCCTAATTTGCGTAAAAGTTGCATCACCTTTTCATCAGTTGCCATATTATCCTGTTGGCGGAATATTATAGCTGCTTGTTGTAGGTCAATTTTTCCTTTTTTGGTTTGTTTTAATTTGGCATATAAAAGACCACGACTATGGATTATAGTAATCATAGCAATTATCGTCGATTGGGTTGACCCAAGGAAACCCAACAAAAAGATTCAGACAGATTTAGGTGTTGGTTGTTGGGTTTCGCTTTTCCTGAGAATTGAGAGGTTTTCTTC
>NZ_CAIP01000098.1 GCF_000297435.1 Microcystis sp. T1-4
GCCATATTCCTTTGAGAATGATCGTTTACCAGAAAGTTTTGTTCATATCGGTAGTCTCGCTGAATTAGCTCACCAACGACAAAAATATATTCTTAGCCATCTCGACAGTAATGGCAACGTGGAAGAACTCGCTCAAGAATGGGTGCAAACACTGCTCGCTAATCTAACAACTTAATAGTTTCTGGAAAATTCAGCCAAAAAAGAGGCCACTTTCCGCAAGATGACCTCTAAATTTTTTTGTTAGGGGTTAGTCAGTTATCAGTTATCAGTTATCAGTTATCAGTTATCAGATGTTAGTTTTCAGTTCACTGTTTACTGTTTACTGGACGGCTACGCCGTGCCTTTGGCAACACTGAAAAAAGCTTACCTATTCCCCAGAAGCATGAGGACCGATTTTGAGAACTAAAACCCCTAAAGGTGGTAAACAGAGATCGATCGAGTGGGGGCGGCTATGATAGGACCATTCCTCCGACCATTTACCTCCGAGGTTGCCCATATTACTACCGCCATATTTACCCGCATCGCTGTTAAAGATTTCCTGATAAAAACCGGGATGGGGTACACCAACGCGATAATGGCTGTGGGGTTGGGGAGTAAAATTACAGACCACCACCAGAAACTCCTGCCAATTTTTGCTCCAGCGCAGGAAAGAAACGACGCTATGACTATTATCACTACAGTCGATCCACTCAAAGCCATCTTGACCAAAATCCTGGGTATATAGAGCAGGTTCACTCTTATAGGTGGCGTTCAAATCCGAGAAAAATCGTTTTAGCTGTTGATGGGGTTGATACTGCAAAAGACCCCACTCCAAATCACCCCAAACATTCCACTCACTCCACTGGCCAAATTCCATGCTCATAAACATGGTTTTCTTGCCGGGGTGGGTAAACATATAACTAAATAGGGCCCGGACATTGGCAAATTTTTGCCACTCATCCCCCGGCATTTTGCCAATCATATTACTTTTGCCGTGAACCACTTCATCGTGGGACAAAGCCAGCATATAATTCTCGCTGTGGTTATACCACATACTAAAAGTGACATTATTTTGATGGAATTGACGGAACCAGGGATCCATGCCGAAATAATCGAGCATATCGTGCATCCAGCCCATATTCCACTTCAAATTAAAGCCTAAACCGCCCATATAGGTGGGCCAGGACACCATCGGCCAAGCGGTGGATTCTTCGGCAATAGAGAGAATTCCGGGGAAATAGCTAAAAATTACATGATTGACTTGACGCAGGAATTCGGCGGCCTCTAAATTTTCCCGGCCACCGTACTCGTTAGCCACCCATTCCCCATCTTTACGACAATAATCGAGATAGAGCATAGAAGCCACCGCATCCACGCGAATACCGTCAATATGGTACTTATCGAACCAAAATAGGGCATTAGCCACCAGGAAATTTCTGACTTCATTGCGACCGTAGTTAAAAATTAAGGTTCCCCATTCCTTGTGTTCCCCCTTGCGCGGGTCACTGTGTTCATAAAGATGAGTCCCGTCAAAGAAAGCTAACCCGTGACCATCTTTGGGGAAGTGACCCGGAACCCAATCCACTAGCACACCAAGCCCATTTTGGTGACATTGATCGATAAAATACATGAAATCTTCAGGATTGCCGTAGCGACTGGTGGGGGCAAAATAACCCGTCACTTGATAACCCCAAGAACCATCAAAAGGATGCTCGGCGATCGGTAATAATTCGATATGGGTGTAACCTAATTCTTTAACGTAGGGAATTAGTTTTTGGGCTAACTCGTAGTAACTCAAAAAGCGCGCTCCAGTGTTCCATTCCGACACGGGAACCGCTTCTCCTTCCCCGGAAAGTAAACGGGGGGGTTCGGCACTGGAAGTGTGCAGCCAAGAACCGAGGTGTAATTCGTAAACGGAAACCGGTTGAGTTAAAGGATCGCTATGGCGGCGTTTTTCCATCCAATCGCTATCATCCCAAGTATAGCTATCTAAATTGGCCACGATCGAGGCGGTTTTCGGGCGTACTTCTTGGGCAAAACCGTAGGGATCAGATTTTTCGTAAATATGACCTTCCCAATTTTTGATCTCGTATTTATATTTAGTGCCAACACCGATTTCCGGGATAAACAATTCCCAGACCATATTATTACGTTTCCGCATTTGGTGATCCCGACCATCCCAGCTATTGAAATCACCAATAATCGAGACGTTGCGGGCATTAGGAGCCCAAACGGCGAAATAAACCCCTTTAATACCCTCGATTTCAGCTAAATGCGCCCCTAATTTTTCATAAATGCGGTGATGGTTGCCCTCCCCAAACAGGTGTAAATCAAAATCGCTGAGTTTGGCAGAACGGAAGGCATAGGAATCATAGATGACCCGTTCCTGTTCTCCCTCGTGAATGCGTAATTGATAATTGTTCAGTTCACCGATATCGATGACGCACTCGAAAAAATGGGGATGATAAGCGGTCGTCATGGGATATTCTTGTCTTTGGGACGGTAAAATAACCCAAGCGGCCGTGGTTTTCGGTAAATAGGCTCTGACAACCCATTTATTTACTTTTCCTTCTTCTTCTAGGGGATGGGCCCCCAAAACCTCAAAGGGATCGTGATGGAGGTTGTTGACGATTTGATGGACTTGTTCGGGGGATACCACTATAGACATTCAGTTAACACTCTTGACATCTACAATACTTATAGCAAGGAAATAGTCATTTTTTCCTTGCCTTCTGGGAATTCTCAAACTAATGATATATTCTGCCTACTTAGGGTCTGCTGAAAAAGGTTTTCGTGGGGGTAGGGTGTAGGGTGTGGGGTGTGGGGTGTGGGGAAGTGGGAAGAATAAATACAATAATCTCCTGACGACCGACTCCTGACGACCGGCTCCTGACCCTAACAACAATTTTTGATTTTTACAAGAGGTCTATGGTAAAACTGCCAATTTAATCTCGATTTGGTCATTCTCGATGTTAATCTAGCGGATAGTCTCGAATTTGACCTACACTACATCTCTACACAGTTCTTAACTGGAACGAGTTTGATCCCTAGTAGATTGACTTTCTTCTAATTCAGCTTTGATTTTTACCGAGTCTTCAATCTGCTGGGCTTCTCGCTTAAATTCACTTTCAAATTCCTTTGATGCTTCTTGAAATCCTCGAATCGTTTTGCCTAAACTGCGACCGATTTCTGGTAATTTTTTTGGTCCGAAAACTAGCAGGGCAATCAAGAGAATTAACCCCATTTCTGGCAATCCAATCCCAAAAATATTCATGTTTTTGCTCCTAATAAAAAGCTCGCGGTGGGCAATAACCCACCTGCCAAAGTCCACGGGACAATTGTGCCGCCAAAAATGCCGACAAGATTGTTGGAATCTGCTTACTGACCCCAATCTACATTAAATCCTTCTAAAATTAGGGAGGAGTTGTAGATCTGTAAAATAATCAGCAAAAAGACTAAAAACAGAGCCATAAACACTCCCATCAGCAAGGTAGTTCCCCAACCGGGAGAAACTTTACCATATTCTGAGTTGAGGGGACGAAGGATTTCACCTAAGCGTGTACGCTGTGCCATAAGTTACCAAGAAAGATCTGTAAATGATAATTTTGTATTGATCCGTAATTTGACGAACTGCCAACCGATCAACCCAGTGAGATAAAATCTACTGCTGTTGCCAGTGGAGCTTTTTTGGTCTAATTCCGAACGGAATCGTTTTTCGCCTGCCCTGCCACGCCCACAAGAATCTGCAAGCGCCTACAGTACGGGAATTATTCTAACATTGTTTGGTGATCTTCTCAGGATTTAGCAGACGGTCGATGGGAGGATTTTTCAGTTATCAGTAATCAGTAATCAGTTATCAGTCAGGGGTTGGGGTTGAGGTGATGGGGGAGAAAAAAGCTGATCAGTGATCACTCAATCAAGTCTCCTTCGGTGCTATGATCGAGGATGTAAAGTTTTATCAAGACTACCTTAAACAAGCTCTCAAGAGAGGATATCAAGAACAACAGATGGCTTACACACTTCCCGCTTTACCCTACGATTACACTGCCTTAGAGCCTTGCATCACCAAAAGTACCCTAGAATTCCACCACGACAAGCACCACGCCGCTTATGTCAATAACTATAACGGTTTGGTCAAAGATACGGAACTCGATGCTCTCTCTTTAGAAGAAGTTATCGTTAAGGTGGCCGGTGATGCCTCTAAAGCTGGGGTTTTCAACAATGCCGCCCAATCATGGAACCATAGTTTTTATTGGAACTGCATGAAACCGGGTGGTGGCGGTGCGCCTACTGGTGCTTTAGCCGCTAAAATTAACGCAGATTTCGGCAGTTTCGAGAAATTTGTCGAAGCTTTCAAAACTGCGGGTGCTACTCAATTCGGTAGCGGTTGGGCTTGGTTAGTTCTCGATAAGGGTACTCTCAAAGTTACCAAAACCGGCAACGCTGACAATCCTTTAACCGCCGGACAGGTTCCCCTCTTAACTATGGATGTGTGGGAACACGCTTATTATCTCGACTACCAAAATCGTCGTCCCGATTACATCAGCGACTTTTTAACTAAGTTGGTTAATTGGGATTTCGTGGCTGCTAATTTAGCGGCGGCCTAAAAATTTGGCTCAGTTAATTCAGTTATCAGTTATCAGTTATCAGTTATCAGTTAGGCTGCCCGCGCATTTAAATTGCTTGTTGAGATGAGGCACTCTTGCACTCTTGCAACAGTAAAGGGAGCGAAGCAGATGCAGCTAATCTCAGGATAGTCGGTGAAAATGCGTCTTAGCTTATCAGTTATCAGGGGTTGGGGAGCAGGGAGAAACCATCCATAGGTTGGGGGTTAATACTACTCTTAAAATTGGCAAATCTCTCTAATATTAATTATCCTTAAATATAGATAACCAGAAAAAACTTTTTTAACATCGATCGCGCTGCTCGCACAATGGAACAACCTGTCAGTTGGATTATTCCCCGTCATCCCCGTCCCGATTATCCCCTGTTTGTATTTTTACCCGGAATGGATGGCAGCGGCCAACTATACCATCGTCAGATTAAAAACCTAGCCCCTTACTTCGATCTGCGTTGTTTGGCGATTTCCCCGCAATATCTCGGTGATTGGGAGGAATTAAGCACCCTCGTGATCGCTTTATTGGCCCAGGAATTAAAGCAACAATCGAGAAAAGTCTATCTCTGCGGTGAGTCTTTTGGCGGCTGTTTAGCCTTGAAAATAGCGATAAAATCACCAAAATTAATTAAAAAACTGATTTTAATTAACCCCGCTTCTTCTTTTAATCAAAGACCTCTTTTAAGCTTGGGAATCGGTATCACCCAGATGATGCCCGATTTCATCCACAGCAGCTCGGCCCTAACTATTTTACCCTTTCTGGCCGCTCTGGGTCGAATGTCTAGGGAAGATCGCCGCTCTCTCCTCAAAGCCATGCAATACGTCCCACCGAAGACGATTAGCTGGCGTTTATCCCAGTTACAACGGTTTCAGGTTAGTGCCAGCGAGTTAAAAGCTCTGCAATTGGAGGTGTTAGTGATAGCCAGTCAAGGCGATCGACTGTTACCATCGGTAGCGGAGGCTAAACGCCTAATTCAGCAGTTACCCGCAGCAAAATTAACGATTCTGCCTAATAGTGGTCACGCTTGCCTGCTGGAAACCGATATTCACCTCAAAGACATTCTCCATCACCATGCTTGTCTCCCCCGAAGCTTACCCGCAAAAAGTCACTGAGGATGGTTCTTATACCTTTTTTTCGACCGAATTCGGCGAATGTTATCATTCTACCTCCGGGGCAAGGGAAGAAGCCGAGAAAAAATTTATCCTCTCCAGTCGTCTGGCAGCAAAAGCAGACCAGAGCAATAATCTAAAAATTCTTGACATTTGTTACGGCTTAGGGTATAATGCCGCCGCTGCCTTGGCAGCCATTTGGCAAGTTAGGGGGGATTGTCGGGTAGAATTATTAGCTTTAGAAAGCGATCGAGTGGTTCCCCTAGCGGCTATTAGAGAAAATCTCTTAAATAGTTGGAGTCAACCAATTCCCCAATATTTAAATGATTTTGCCCATAATCACCGGCTAGACCTGCCTAATCTCACGGCTAAACTGTTAATCGGGGATGCGCGACAGACGATAACCAGGGTGATTGACGCGGGTTTTCAAGCAGAGGCAATTTTTCTCGACCCCTTTTCCCCGGGTAAATGTCCGCAACTGTGGACGGTGGAGTTTTTGGCTTTAGTGGCCAAATGCCTGAGTCCGACGGGTTATTTAGTCACCTATTCCTGTGCTGCCTCGGTGCGAAGGGCTTTACAATTAGCAGGATTGCAGATTGGGGCCACCGATAGCGTCGGTCGGCGATCGCCAGGGACAATAGCCAGTTTTTTGTCCTTACCCCCATCTCTATCGGCACAGGAACGGGAACATCTGCAAACTAAAGCCGCTATTCCCTATCGAGACGCGACTTTAACCGACCCAGCCGAAGTTATCATACAACGTCGTCGCAGCGAACAGGCTCTCTGTGACTTAGAACCGACTAGCCACTGGAAAAAACGTTGGCAAAGATCGGTTAGTTCGATCGCAATCTCGGAATGAGAATATGTAGTTAAATGCCTGAGAATTGGGGCTTTTGTTGAAGAAAAATTAAGCATTCTGCTGATCGGCTTGTTTTTTTTGGGCCAGTTAGATAGCATGGGTTTGAGCAGGACGTTATCTGCATAAAAAAGGTTCCCCGGCCAGATAGATTTTTTTGTTAAACCAATTCAGCCTTAAGGCGATCAAGAGCGACTCTTCTTAACGATCAGTTTGCCGATCTAGTATTAACCGGAGGACAGGAAAATGAGTAATAAGAACGACCCAAAATATCAAAAAATTAAAGGTAAACTGGAAAGAATTATCCCCTTGCCAGAACCGCAGCAAAGTCTGGCTCTACATCGTATAGCCAGAGAGGAGCAAGAAAGTTTTGACAAGATCGAAAAATATTTTAATCGGCTTATATGGGAAAAGATTCATGAAAAATTAGACCGAATTAACAATGAAAGAGATAATATTGAAAAGTTAAGGCTTTTAAAAGAACTGTCAGAGTCTAATTTTTTGGGTTTTTCTTTAGATGAATATAAGAACTTACTAAAACAAACCAAGATTTTATCGGAAGAAGAAATTAGAAAGAGAATAAAAGAAATTAAGCAAAAAGCGAAAAACCCTATTCAAGAAGCCATCTACTTACAAAAGCTATCAGAAGATAGTGGCTTATCCCCGGAAGAATGCAAAAATTTATTAAATGAATACCGATTTGATTGGACTGATTTTGAGCTGATCCTCAAAATAGCTTCAATTGTTACCGCTTTAGGCATTTTTGCTGGTGTAATCACCTATTGGTGGGAAACGGATAAACGACGAGCGCAAGAGAATAATGATGCTTGGACTGTTCTCCGTTCAGCAAAAGAAGATCCTGCTAGTAACGGAAGAATTGATGCCTTGGAGTCTCTCAGTAGTGGTTGTAAAATGCCAGAAAATATATTCACTTGGCTATTAACAAAAGTTGGCCTGCAAGAGGATTGTGTCAAATTGGTGGGGGTAAATCTCAAATCAGCTAATTTACCTGGAGTCGATATGCCAAATAATGATCTATCCAAGGCACAATTACAGAATGCCAATCTTGACGGAGCAAACCTAAAGAATGCCTATCTAGACGGGGCCGATTTAACTGGAGCGAGTCTCAGAAAAGCTGACTTAACAGGAGCCGATTTAAGAGGGACAAATTTACAGGATGTTAACCTGTCCAATGCCATTTTAAATGGAGCAAATATCACCAATGCTAATCTAGAGGGAGCTAATTTATCTAATGCAGATTTGAGAAATACTAATCTCCTGAATACTTCTTTAAAAGATGCACGTGTTGAAGGGACAATATATAACTTTAATACTCAAACTTTTGATTGGTTTAAATCACAAGAAGACACCCATTTAATCTGTGATCGTGAAAAAGATATTAAAGATGAATGTAATTCTCTGCAATTAAACCAAGCAGATTTAGAGGAAGTAGATCTGAGCAACACCTATTTACAAAAAGCGAATCTAGGTCACGCTAATCTCATAAATACCAGGTTAATTAATGCTGATTTGAGGGACGCTGATTTAACTCATGCAGATATCCGAGGGGCTGATTTTACCGGTGCTGTCTTGACAGGTGTTAAGATTGATCATGCGATCTATGATGATCGTACTAAACTCGATCAAAGTATCTTTTCAAATTCGACAAAGTTTTACAAAATTAGCCTTTTTAATCGCCTAAAAAGAGACTTGCAGCCAGCACAGAAGGACTTAAAAGATGCCGATCTAACACGCGCAGATCTCCGAAAAGCTGATTTAAGAGGAGTGGATTTAACAGGTGCAAATCTGGAGGATGCTGATTTAAGAGGAGCGAATTTAGAGGGGGCCATATTAGATAAGGCTAAATTAAAGGGTGTTCTTTATGATAAAGAAACGAAACTAGATAATGGTGATCGTCAAAAATTAATAGCTGCTAAAGCTTATTATATTGAAAATAAAAATCCCAACAATCCAGGTGATTTAGTGGCAATAGATTTATCTAATCGAGATTTGGAAAAAACTGCTTTACGAGAAGTCAACCTTAGGGGTGCTAAATTGGAGAAAGTCAACCTGATTAGTGCTGATTTAGGGGGAGCTAATTTAAGTTCTGCTACACTGGTAAAAGCCGATTTATCCCGTAGTAATCTTAGTCAGTCTTTCCTGAACTTTGCCATCCTTGAAGGTGCTAACTTAAGTGGTGCTGATTTAAAAAAAGCTTACCTGATCGGAGCTAATCTTAGAAATGCTCGTTTAAAAAGCTATCTAGATGCTAAAACAAATCTAGAGGATGCAGTTTTAATTAAGGCAATTTTAGAATCAGCAGATTTAAAAAATGTATTGTTAATTAATGCTAACTTAATCAGGGCAAATCTCAGAGAAGCTAACCTAAAACAAGCGGATTTAAGACAGGCTAACCTAGAACAGGCCGACTTGAGAGCTGCCGATCTTACGGAAGCGGATTTAAGCGGTGCTAACTTAGCAAATGCTGACTTAAGAGGAGCAAATTTAATCAAGGTTAAAGTTGATAGCAGAACTAATTTTAAGGGAGCATTAATTAATGAAGAAACCAAGTTAGATTTTGATAGACCCAACAGTAACTTTAATCAAGTTGCCAAAATGTATGAAGAATTTTCAAAAGTAGTTTATTTTATTACTCGACAGCGGCAATCTTATCTAATTGTTAAAAATCTATCGAACCAAAAAATAGAAACCATAAGTTGGTTGCCGACATCGAACAGTTATCAAGGATTAATTGATTTACCAAAGAATCTTAAGGATTGTTCAGCTAATAATTTAACCAGAAAAATCGACTTAATCGGCATCGACTTGTCCGATCGAGATTTAACTAAAGTCAACTTATCCTGTGTAGATTTAACCAAGATTAGTCAGAAAGGATTGAAAAATACTATCCTAGAAAAAGCTAATTTAATTGGAGTTAATTTAAGAGGTGTTAGTTTGGAGGGAGCGAAATTAGATAAAGCCATTTACGATCAGAGAACAATTAACACGGTGGATCTAAAATATCAAAGCTTATTTAAGCGAGCTTATAAAATTGAACCTAAGTCAGATTTGTCTGAAGCTGACTTATCCGATCAGGTTTTAGATGGCTTAGATTTACAAGGTGCTGTTTTAGAAAAGGCAGAATTGCCAAGAGCGCATTTAATAGGCACACAATTACAAGATGCAATTTTAAAAGATGCCAATTTAACCAGTGCAATTTTAAAAGATGCCGATTTAACCGGTGCAGATTTAACCGGTGCAAAGCTACAAGAAGTGATCGGATTAACAGTTGAACAACTGGAAACTGTTAAAAGTCTCAAAGACGCTCAATTTAGTCCTGAATTGTGTCAAGCTGTTGGAGAGGAACTCAAAGAAACTAAGGGTAAAATTGCCGATTGTCCCCAATAACCTAGTTAGGGTTTGCTCAATAAATCTAAAAACCTTGTTGGGTAAGACTTTTGGACTTTTTTCCCATCAAAAAGTGCCAGACATTGGGGTGATCGGGGGGGGAAATTTAGGCACTTTTGCCCTGAAAATTAGGTAATTGACCCCCTGAAAATGGGTAAAACCCTCACCCTACACCCTACCTGCCCCCCCGATGTCGGGGGGGTTGGGGGGGCCACACCCTGTCCCCAGGAAAAACTTTTTCAGCAAACCCTAACTAAAGACTTCAACGGGATTAATTTGACAGCACAAGCTTTTAATTCTGGTTGTAGGGAAATCGGACAAGCAGCCGGATGGGTGAGACTATTAGCCTCAGCATTTTCTGCCCATAAAGCCCCCCAGTGCATCGGCACAAAGACACAATTAGGAGCAATTGCTTTGGTAATTAAAACGGGAAAACGGGCAGAACCGCGACGAGAACGCACTTCCACCCATTCCCCAGCTTCTATGTCCAATTTTGCCGCATCTTGGGGATGAATTTCCAGAAAAGGTGCGGGGTGCATTTTGACAATTTTCTCGATGCGGCCGGTGCGAGTTTGGGTGTGCCAGTGACCGTACAAACGCCCCACGGTCAAAACTAGGGGATAATCATCGTCGGGGGGTTCCGCTAAACCTTTACTGTGGTAAGCGGCGAAAACAGCACGACCATCGGCAGTATTAAATTTACCATCGGTATAAAGGCGTTTTGCGGCTGTTTTTTGGCTTTTATGGTCATCTTTAACTAAATTACCCAGTAATTCCCCAGAATTAGCGGTTTTAGGGGCGGAAATTTCATCGATGGAATCGGGCCACGGTCGGGGAGTCTCGGCCAGGCGCTCATAATTAATCCCTGTCATATCACAAGGACGTTTATATGTCAAGCGGGCAAACTCGGAATATACCTCGGCCGAATCCTGAAAATTAAATTGTGCCTGAAAACCCAAACGGCGACCAACTTCGGCAAAAATTTGCCAGTCGGCCCTAGCTTGACCGACGGGAGGGCGAAAAGCCTTATTTAACGTCACCATCCGCTCAGAATTGGTCATTGTTCCCGTTTTTTCGCCCCATTGGGCTGCTGGCAGTAATAAATGGGCATAGGCGCTGGTTTCCGTCGGATAGTAGGCATCCTGATGGACAGTAAAAGGTGATTTTAACAGGGCTGCCTGGGTGCGTTTTAGATCAGGCATACTAACAGCCGGATTAGTGGCAGCAATCCAAAGTAATTTCACCTCTCCCGTCTCCAAACCGGTAATCATACTCCAAGCATCGCGACCGGGGACCGGAGAAATCCGACCGGCGGGTAAACCCCAAGCTTGTTCCACTTCGGCCCGGTGTTGGGGATTTTTGACGGAACGATAACCGGGGAGAAGATGGCAGAGGCCGCCGGCTTCCCTTCCTCCCATGGCGTTGGGTTGTCCGGTTAGGGAAAAAGGACCGGCCCCCGGTTTACCGATATTAGCCGTCATTAGGTGTAAATTGATTAAAGTGCGGGCTTTGGCCGTGCCTTCCCTAGATTGATTGATACCCATCGACCAGAGGGAAAGCACTCTTTTCGATTCGGCCCAGTAGCGGGCAGCCTGTTCTAAATCCTCGATGGGGATACCGCATTTAGGGGCGACTATTTCCGGGGGATAATGGCGGATAATTTCGGTGTATTTGTGGAAATCCCTGGTGCATTGATCGATAAAATGGCGATCAATCGCCCCCCAATTCAGTAACAGGTAAGCAATACCGTTAAATAGGTCAATATCGGTCCCCGGGTTAATGGCGAGGTGGAGAGTAGCGGCCTCGGCGGTTTTGGTGCTGCGGGGATCGACGACGATTAATTTCGCTTCTTTGTTACCTTTGAGATACTTGTGCAGACGGTTAAAGATGATGGGGTGACATTCGGCCGTATTTGTCCCCACCAGAAAGGCACAATCGGTTAATTCTAGGTCATCGTAACAGCAGGGGGGACCGTCAGACCCGAAACTATTAAGGTAAGCGGCCACGGCCGAAGACATACAGAGACGGGAATTAGCATCAAAGTTATTGACTCCCAGACAGCCCTTGACCAGTTTTTGGGCGATGTAGTAATCTTCGGTGTGAAATTGTCCCGAACCGTATAAACAGATACTTTCCTTTTCCCCCTGAGCGATTAGAGTTTGGATGCGGTTAACGATGCGATCGAGGGCCTCTTCCCAAGTACAAGGACGAAATTGCTCTTGGAGAGAATCGCGGATCATCGGGGTTTTGAGGCGATTTTTATCGATTGATTCCGCTACTGTGGCCCCTTTAACACAGACCATACCTTGACTGGAGGGGTGGGACTTGTCCCCGAAGACTTTCCATGCTTGTCCGGCCGACGCGGGGGGGGTGACTGTCAAACCACAACCTACTCCACAGTAAGGACATTGGGTTTTTGTAGATTCAGTCATAAGCGGTTGGTCTGATTAGTGGCGCTGTCTTTAGGCATACTAAGATAGTCGGCAGATTTTCTCGGCCAAATTGTAGTTATTAATACAATTTATTAGAAGCCTTGGCCAAATTGCCATTTTCGCGATGCAAATCGCGCATTAAACCTGGCTAGATAAAATTTGCTGATAGGTGTGAGGTGTGAGGTGTGAGGTGTGGGGTTTTATTGTTGCCTGATCTCCACAAGCAATTTCAATAGTTAACAGCTTAAAAAGCATACACTTGTTCTCGTGTTGAAAAAGAATCGGGATAGGATAATAGTAGTCTCTAGGGTGCGGAAAAAGTTTTCAGCCAGTCATGACCTACGAACCTCTACATCATAAGTATCGTCCCCAAACCTTTGCCGATTTGGTGGGACAATCAGCGATCGCCACGACCTTGAGTAATGCCTTAATCAGTGAGCGAATCGCTCCTGCATACCTATTTACTGGACCCAGAGGCACGGGGAAAACCTCCTCGGCGCGAATTTTAGCCAAATCCCTCAACTGTCTGTCTAGTGACCATCCGACACCGATTCCCTGCGGTAAGTGTTCCGTCTGTCAAGCGATCGCCAATGGTTCGGCCCTAGACGTGATCGAAATTGATGCCGCGAGTAATACCGGTGTGGATAACATTCGGGAAATTATCGAGCGATCGCAATTTGCCCCCGTCCAATGTCGTTATAAAGTCTATGTCATCGATGAATGCCTGACTGGGGATAGCCTTGTTTTCACCGAAACGGGATTAATCCCCATTAATCATCCTGAGATTCTCGGAAAACGAGTTCTCAGTTACAACGAGAGCAGCGGAGAGTGGGAATATAAAAAAGTCCTGCGATGGCTAAACCGAGGCGTAAAAGCAACTTTAACCATTCAAACCAGAAATCGGACGATTAATTGCACTGGTAATCATTTGATTAGAACAGAAAAAGCATGGATACAAGCAAAAAATCTCAAAATCGGCGCTCAGATCCTATCCCCTGTGAATGTGGCTGCGGTGCAATACACGCCTAGTATCATAAAATCCCCTCAATGGCTGACAAATTTCGAGGAAGTGATAGGGATTCAAGAAGGTGACACAGAAAGCGTCTATGACCTAGAAGTGGAGGACAATCATAATTTTGTTGCCAATGGGTTATTAGTTCATAACTGCCATATGCTCAGTACGGCGGCCTTTAATGCTTTGCTGAAAACTCTGGAAGAACCGCCAGATCGAGTGATTTTTGTGCTTGCTACCACGGATCCTCAGCGTGTCTTGCCTACCATCATCTCCCGTTGTCAACGCTTTGATTATCGCCGTATTCCCCTCGATGCGATGGTGGCACACCTGCAAAAAATCGCCCAAATAGAAGCGATCGATATTAACCTAGAAGCATTAACCCTAGTGGCTCAGATCGCTAACGGTGGTTTACGCGATGCGGAAAGTCTCCTCGATCAATTAAGTTTACTCGCAGGAACGATTACGGCCGAGCGAGTCTGGGATTTAGTCGGTGCAGTCCCCGAAAGAGACCTCTTAACCCTACTTAAAGTCATTCATAGCAATATTCCCGATCAAGTTATCGAACAATGTCGCCATCTGATGAATCGCGGGAAAGAACCTTTAATCGTCTTGCAAAATCTAGCGGGATTCTATTTAAACCTACTTTTAGCCAAAACTGCCCCTAATCGTCCAGAAATGGTGGCTGTGACCGCTCCCACTTGGCAGGAACTGTGTACGGAAGCGCGTACTTGGTCTTTAGAGGAAATTCTCCGCGGTCAACAACTGCTTAAAGACAGCGAAACGCAACTAAAAAACACCACTCAACCCCGTCTCTGGTTAGAAGTCACTCTCTTGGGACTGTTACCGCAAGCACAGGTGATTCCTCTAGTTGCCACGGCAGCGCCTTCCCGTCCCCAAACCAGCGTCGAGAGGCCCCCAGAAGTGATCACAGCGCCGGCGCCGGTTAATGAACCGATAAAACCGCCAGTTATCCCCCCGACAACTAGGGTCGAAGTGCCGAAAACTGAGGTTAAAACTGTTGCCAGTGATGACAATCATGAACAAATTTGGCAGCAGGTTTTAGAAGTAATGGAACCCCCCACTACTCGCACTCTCCTACGTCAGCACGGCAGTCTTTTTAATATGGAAGAATCGAGCGCTTATTTAAGTATATCTTCGGAACAATTATTAAAAATGGCCCGGCTGCGCTTGACTAATATTGAGTCAGCTTTCGAGGCAGTTTTTCAGCGCCGGATTAAAGTTCATTTACAGGTAGGTTCCGCCACTGCTGCCACGGCTGCGGAGGTTTCCCAATCCCCAGCAGCCAAGATGCAACCACCACTGGAAACCGCACCAAACCCACCAATAACTCCCGAAAATAAAGTTATGACCGTGGTGGATATTCCCCCGGTCAAAGAAGCAAAGATCACTGCATCGGGAACCCCAAAAACTCCTAGCACAGAACTGCCTCAAAAAATATTAAATTTTGATTCATCTTTGGAGACATTAGATCAAGATGTCGATGTTAGCGAAATTTTGGCGGCCGCTCAAAAGTTAGCGAAATCTTTTGATGGTGAAGTGGTCAATATGGGTTATTCACTGCCGGAAAATTCGGCCGCAGAAACTAAAGTTAATAAGTCTGTGGAAAATATGACTATCGTGCGCGGGAGACCTGATGTTAACGAAATTTTAGACAGTTTGGAGGAGGACGAAGACCTTCCTTTTTAAAGCTATCCCAACGGCTTGTGCTAAACTAATAGGATATGCCACGTCTCAGGATTGGCTATTCTTGCTCAAATTCTAGCTACTAGACCTATGACACCCGAAACTAAGGCCAGAATCGATCAATTAGTCCAGAATAACAAAGTTCTTGTGTTCATGAAGGGCAATAAATTAATGCCTCAGTGTGGTTTCTCGAATAACGTCATACAAATTCTCAATATTCTGGGGGTTTCCTACGAAACTGTCGATATTCTGCAAGATCAGGAGTTAAGACAAGGAGTTAAGGAGTATTCCAATTGGCCAACTATTCCCCAAGTCTATATCAACGGTGAGTTTATTGGTGGTTCCGACATTATGATCGAACTCTATCAAAATGGGGAACTACAACAAATAGTCGAGGTAGCCTTAGCTTCCTAAAAATTTTCTAGGTTAGGTTAGCTATCCTAACCTAGTTTAAACCTACCAAACAGTAATCAGTGATCAGTAATCAGTAATCAGTGAAAAGACGGCAATTTTCTACTTAGGGTTTGCGGCAAAAAGTACGGGCGAAGCATTCGGGCAATAACCTATCGGTGAAACCGTAGATTTTCTATCCGAATGCTTCGCCCCTACAGGATGCGGAGTGATAACTGATAACTGATAACTGATAACAAATCCGTTTTTAATAGTGTGATTAACTCTCAAGTTATGAATTGTTTCTCCCTTCTCCCCACACCCTACACCCTACACCCCACTCTCCTATACCTTTTAAACAGGATTTAGTATCACTCCCCTTTAAAACTGTCCCTTGAATTCCTCTCTATCTTGTGCTATCAGGAAACTTTGTTGGGGAATACCGATGTGAATTCCCTTCTCCTCAAAAGCAATCTTGAGACGACGACGATACTCTCTTTCTATGTCCCATTGTCGTAATCTTTTGACGACAATTCTGAGCATAATTTCCATTCCCGTGTGAGAAACCCGACTAACACCAGCAACCTGCACAGGATTGATGATGTCTTCTTGCCATTGTGGATCTACAGCCATATTTTCAGCGATGGCTGCCATTAAAGCGATCGCCAGATCTGGCTCGGTGTCATAGGCAACTTCGATGGTAAAATCGACCCGCGCCCAATCTTTACTGAGGTTGTGTGAGCTAATAATTTGGTTATGGGCAATAGTGATTAAACGTCCATCAGCAGCCCGCAATTGAGTCGCTCGCAAACTCATATTTTCCACCAAACCAGTAAACTCCTGAAACTGGACCATATCACCGACAGTGTATTGGTCTTCAAAGACAATCAGAAAACCGTTAATCCAATCTTTCAAAAGATCCTGAAAGGCAAAGGTGAGCAATGCTCCCACTAAACCGGCTCCCGTGAGTAAAAAGGCGAAAGAAAGACCCATCCAAGCCAAAAAACCAAAAATTCCCAGAAAAATAGCGATAAATGTGATAATTTCTCGCCAAACCTCCAATAAAGTGGGAGCGCGCAGAATCCTCCTTTCCAAATTTTCCGAAAAAACCGCTCCTTCCTCTACCCACTCGCGTAGCCGAAAATTAACGTAGAGATTAACCATATTGCTCACTGATGTCAGCAGCAACCAGATAATAAAAATCCGCAAAGGAATACGAATTATTCCGCGTCCTTCTAGCCTAGTTTCAGGAAATACATACAAAATCGCCGCTATTCCGCCAAACCAAAGCAGTATCAGTCCAATGAAAGCTAGTCTTTTCCAGAGAATATTTAGCGTTAGTTGTCGCTGAATATCGGCCTGTTGACGGAAATTAGAGGAATCTCCTAGAGCGGCTAAAATCGGCTCTTGGGAGCGATCTTTTCTGGGGGGGGAATTTATGGGTAAATTTTGATCGGATTGCCTTTTAGCTTGTTTTTTGAGGAGATTAAAGCGATTTCTTAGGTGTTTCTGCCACCAAATTGATACCCAGCTTAAGAAAGTTAGCCCCAAAATAATTATAGTGGCAGTCATTACCTGTTGCCGACGAGGGGCGGGCTGACGTTCTTGCCAAGCTTGGAGCAAAGCTGTTTGGATGATTTTAACCCATCTGTCCGCTAAATCGCCAACAGAAGAAGAATCGATCAGGGCATCAACTTCTGTCACTGTCAGAATTACCTGTTGCGGTAAATTCTGGTTATCCTTGGCCACAATCACGGTTAAATTATTCAGAGTCGCCGTACTTACTTGCAGGGTTGTCGGATCGAAACCCCGATTGATAATATTATTTAAACCTCTTTCAATGCGCCTAGCCCGTCTTTCTACCGGGGAGAGTTCCCGGGACTCAGAAGCGGTAAAATCTTGGGAGGCAATCTGAAATAAGGCAAATCCATCTAAATGCACGGAAGCATATTCTATATCCCCGGCTACAAAAATCCTTGTTCCCGTGGGAGATACAAATGGAACCAGAAAATTTTGGCCTAGGGATGGCGGGGAATTAAGAACAAATATACTAATTAACAGGCAACTCGCCAATCCTTGAATGACCAGATTGAAAATTTTTCCCCGTTGCCGTCGTCCCATTGCCCAAGTTTCCTTTTTGATTAACAATGATCTTGAGTCGCTTTCTCAGCTTATGACAGTTATCTTAAGGGTGAGATCAAAAGTTTTCGTTTTGGGGAGTCGGTCGTCTCTCTCCCTTCTCCCCTCTCCCCACTGATAACTGATAACTGCAATCCCCAAACCCCAACATTAGTTAACTTCTCATGTCCAATATACCCCCACAGTGGCGCGAGGAAATCACCTCTTTACCTCCTTGGTTACGGCGTTCGCTCGGCAAATCTAGCGAAATCTCCACAGTTCAGCGCATTATCAAACAAAGGAACATTCATACTATCTGCGAGGAGGGTCGCTGTCCCAATCGCGGCGAATGTTATGCCCAAGGTACGGCGACTTTTTTGTTGATGGGGCCCACCTGTACCCGATCCTGTGGTTTTTGTCAAGTGGATAAGGGTCATGCACCCATGCCTCTCGATGTGGAGGAACCGCAAAAAGTAGCGGAAGCGGTGCAATTGTTAAATTTAAGTTACGTTGTCTTGACTTCTGTAGCTAGAGATGACCTCGAAGACGGCGGAGCCAGTTGGTTTGTGCGGACGATGACGGCCATTCGCGAACTCAATCCCCACACTTTAATTGAAGTGTTAACCCCAGATTTTGCCGGAGGCAAGGGAAGTCAACAGGAACGGGTGGCGACGGTGGTGGGGGCAAAACCCGCCTGTTACAATCACAATATCGAGACGGTGCGCCGTTTGCAAAAGCCGGTTAGACGCGGGGCTAAATACGATCGCTCTTTGGCGGTTTTGCGTTATGTTAAGGAAATCGATCAATCAATTGCGACGAAATCCGGCTTAATGGTCGGTCACGGTGAGACAAAAGAGGAAATTATCGAGACTTTGGCAGATTTACGGGCGATCGACTGCGATCGAGTTACTATTGGTCAATATATGCGTCCTTCTCTGGAACATTTGCTCGTACAGAAATATTGGACTCCCGCAGAATTTAGCGAGTTGGGAGAAATTGCCCAAAAAATGGGTTTTTCCCAAGTTAGATCTGGACCTCTAGTCCGCAGTTCCTATCATGCCGGAGAGTAAATCAGTTATCAGTTATCAGTTATCAGTTATCAGATGTAAGTTTTAAGTTAATTTTTGTAAATCTACCAAGTTGGGATTTTTACGGAGAAACTCTCGGCTAAAATTGGGCGTTACTTTCGATTTTATCACTCAATCCAAGCCTTTGGGGGGTTCTACCCCCC
>NZ_CAIP01000097.1 GCF_000297435.1 Microcystis sp. T1-4
ATCAAGGGGGGCAGGGGGGATCAAACCCAAAATCTAATTTCTACTTAACTAATTTTGCGCCACACTTAGAACAAAAATTAGACGAGGGCGGGTTTTTGTGTCCACAATTACCGCAGATAATTAAAGCTGGGTTAGCCACTTCCGTCACCGGAGAAAGAGGAATTTCTCCACCGCTATCCAACTTATAGTTATCGATTAACTGCAAAATAATTGCATCTTCCCGTTTATATTCTGTATTATCTTTTCCTCCTGTTAACTCCTCGGAACGTTGTTGTAAATATTGGATAAAAGTCCGATACAAAGCTTGTTTTTTCTCGGGAGTGGCTGCAGCCTGTAACTTAGCTGTCACCTGACTTTGAATTTTTTCCTTATCTTCGCGACAAGCTTTTACTTCTAACACCTGTACCGCATCTTCCCAACTGGTGGCGATATCGACTTTTTTTAATCCCGTTGCGGTTTTAATTTCATAGCGAATTGTTTTCTCATTAGTGACTCGATTGACTTCTGGAAAAAGCACTTTTAAAGCCCGGGCTGTCACCACCAATTGATAAATACTCGGATCTTCGGGAAAAACATCCCAGAAAGGAGGTTCCTTTTGGATATGCACGGGGATGGGTAAATCGCGATTTTCCCCCATTTGTTGGGCGCGTTTAGCGAGAATAAATTCCCCTTTCCAGTCCTGATAGGATTGCCGCAGTTCTCGCATTCCCTCGAGACAACGTAGGGAAAAACCGCCAATTTCCTGCACGAAGACAAGACGATATTTTTCCACGTCTCCCAAGGGTTTAATATCGTCTTCGTTTGCAATAAATTCCCGCAGTTTCGGAATAATTTTTTGGGCTGCTGGGTTACTGGTATTTCTTCCTCCAATCAGGGCAACATTTTGATTTAATTGAGGCGTAAAACCCGCATCTTTTCCTCGCAAAACCGCAGGATTGAGCATAATTAGGGGGCGCGATTTTTGGTAAGCAATGCGAAGATTATTGATAATATCGGCATCGTTGTTATAGATTTTTAACAAGCGATCGCAAGCGGCTAATTCCTGCTGAATTCGACTACTAGCGGGAGCATTTTGTAGGAGTTGATTAGCTTGATTTAGGATAACTTTTTGAAAATCTCCTTGACGAATATCGGCAATCTCGGTGATGTCAAATAAACGCATATTTTCGTCGGCACGGCGAGTTTCTTTCCAGAGGGGGCTAGATTGCTTTAAAATCTCTTCTGAGAGGGGTAAACAAAGGTTATCCATACCCGTATCGTAGGCGTTTTTGTTACCGACAATCCCAGAGGCAAATTGTTCGATAAAGTCTTGATAAAGACCATTTAATTCTTGTCTGTCAAATAATTTAATCCCATTAATTAACAAAGCATCGGCACTATCGATCTGTTGATTAGACTGGAGATTAAATAGATCGCGACTTTGAATTACTTTCTGACGAAAGCGATTAAAACGGCTTTCTAATTGATTAAGATGTTCCAGTAAACGGTTAATAACCTCTACTCCTGCACCTCTGGTTTTTCGTTGAATATTGGCCATTAAATGGCCTTCCAATCCCGTTAAAGCTTGTTCACAATATTCTTCCATCTTATCTTTTTTCGAGATATGAAGTTTATCTTTCAGATCATTAATTTCTGCCAAGGCTGTGTCGTATTCCCGTTGACGTTTACTTTCGTTTTGACTCCAAACCTGTTCTTGATCGCGACGGAATTTTTCGGCTATGTCGGTGAAGATTTGTCGTACTGAAACAATAAAACTCTCGGCAAATTTTACCCCACGGTTCCGATCTTCAAGGATATTATAAAACTCCATTTCTAGGGACTTTTTACCCCGTTGAATAATTTCATCCCGGTTACTATAAATCTTTTTCAGGTAATCGCCGTGCAGCCGTTCATCGGGACTCAATTCTAGTAAATGATTGCGTTTAAATTCCTCGACTCTTGGCGTTAAATAATCATCAATAAATTGCAGAATTTTTCCCTGTTCATTGCCTAAAATATTAACACCCTGCTTTGTACAAGATAGCCAATTATCTTGATTGATTTCCTGACGAGTTTCGTTAATCCATTGGGAGATTATGGCAATTAAAGAGCGATCCTTGTCGGCACATAAATCCATAATTAATTCCCCTTCGCTCAAGCGCATTCTTTTGAGGATATCACTTCTGACTAACTCCAACATTTGAGCGGGTAAAATCACTGCATCATTCAGCCACCAATTAATTAAATCTTTGGCTAAACGTTCCGATAAGGAGGCACGAATTTGGGCAATAGGAATTTCAATAGTTGATAGCCCAAAACTCATAAATTGCTTAGGATAACCGCGACCTCCCGGGTCAGCTTGCGCCCAAGAACCCTTAATATTATCTCTAATGGAACGCTTATGGGGGGCAAAATCAGAGGTCATATCTAGGAAGATATTTTGGGCGATCATTTCCCTAATTTGACCAAGTTTAAAATCCCCTTCGCCGTTTTTTGTCCCCACTAAATAGGTAAAATCAAAGGGGGGTAGCTTACTAACAACTTCATCGACTAAACCGCTGCTAAACTGTTGATGATATTCGGTTCTGTAGTCAGAAAAGTAATTTAATTCCATCAGGGCAGCGTAACCATTAGCCAAAACTCGATCGCCGACACTAATCCCCGCAAATGCTTCAGGAGTGGGAACAATTGCCGTACTCAAAGGACTACTTTCCCCGCGCAACCAATTACGAATACAGTAGCCTAGATCGATTAACATTCCGCTACCTGTACCACCGTTTAAAGAACCCGTAGTAAAGACATTAATAGCAGTATTATTAACTTTAATTCCATAGCGATCGAGCATAAAGTTTTCTTGTCCTTTTACCCGTCTCACTGCGTCCAGAAATTTTCTTTGGATCTCATGATAATTGCAAAATAAAGCAAAACGGCCACAGGCGCGAATTTGTCCCGCTCCCGCTTCCAGGGAAGTAATATTTCTCTCTAATTCCGGGGGAAACCAACTATTAATCCAGGGATATCTATCCATGTCAGATACCATCTCCTGTACCTGTTTTCCACTCACCCGGGCCCAGTGTTTTTCGTTATCTTTAAAAGCACTGCCGGCAGCTTCAGGATTACTGATTTTATAATCCTTATCCGTATCAACCACCAAAAAACTGACAATCGGAAAATTGCTCAAACTGCCATAACTTTCCTCGATTAAACGACGCAAGCGCGATAAAATCTCGTTACCCGTGCCACCAATACCCACTAAAACCGTGGGAACCATGCTTTTTTCTTCTACTGCTGCCGGCATAATTATTTAACTCCTAAGGCCATTTCTTGACGGTTGCGAGGGACTTCGTAGGTGAGGAAATCGTAGGCTAATTTAGTGTTAGGAAAAATCGCCCGCGCTTCCTCTAACAGATTGGAAATATCCAGAGAATTCCCCGGTAGATAACGGGGGCTAAAATGGGTCATTAATAACAATTTTACCTGGGCTGCCAAAGCCACCTGGGCTGCCATCGTCGAAGTGGAGTGAACACTTTCAAAGGCTAACCCGGCATCTTGGTGTGCAAAAGTCGCCTCATGAATTAGCACATCTGCATTCTGTGCCAATTCGATCGAGCCTTCACAGAAAATAGTATCGGTACAATAGGCAATTTTACGGCCGATTTCCGTTTCCCCGCAGAGGGACTGACCGCGAATTTTTCTGCCATCGGGAAGGGTGACAGTTTCCCCCTTTTTCAGCTTGCCGTAAATAGGTCCGGGGGGAATACCCAAAGCGTTGGCTTTTTCCACATCAAAACGTCCAGGACGGTCTTTTTCGGCGATGCGATAACCGTGGGCGGGAATACGATGTTTTAATAGCTGACAGGAGACGGTAAATTCTTCATCTTCGTAGAGTATGCCGGGGGAAAGGGGATGGACACGCACCCGATTGGCGAAATTAGTATAGGAATACTTAGCACAAGCGCGCAGATAGTCCCCTAGTCCGGGGGGTCCGTAGATATCAATATCCTGAGCAGAACCGGCTAATCCGATACTGGCTAACAATCCCATTAAACCAAAGATATGATCGCCGTGCATGTGGGTGATAAAAATGCGTCGGATTTGGGAACTTTTCAGGTCGCTACGCAGTAACTGGTGTTGAGTTCCTTCTCCACAGTCAAACAGCCATATTTCCGCCCGTTGCGGCAAACGAAGGGCGATACTAGAGACATTGCGGGAACGAGTGGGAACCCCAGAACTGGTTCCTAAAAAAGTAATCTCCACAGGATAGCTGTCAGGATAGAGGATTCTTTTTCTAGTCTAGGCTGTTTTTATCGATTTCTCGATCGAATTGCTGCTTTTCTGTATTTGATCTCTTGGAAACAGGAAATCCCCTGATTTTAACCTAACTCTGCAATAATTAATCGCAGCCGGAAATAGGTTGGCGCACATATCATACTTTCTGCTTTTTGTCAAAAAAACTTTTTTTTTGCAATAAAACTACACAAAAAAAAGATCATCGTTGTGGGTGAAATTGACTCATTTACCTGTCTTAATTAGGATCACCTTGTAGGTGTGGCAATGGTTGAAACCCTTGCTGCCCAAAAAAGCACAGAAAAACCCATTATGAAATTCAGCAAAATCGCTGTAACCATGATAACATCGTTGTTAAATAAAAATCTTTCTCAATTAATTCTTAAGAATTTGTAAATATTGCGAAATGTTAATTTAAATATTCTCAAGTTTGTGGAGTCAATAAATAATTTTTACTTATCTTTGACCAACATGGGGTTAGAAGTCAGTTATCAGTT